>NZ_JADBQZ010000008.1:0-192743 GCF_014896175.1 Enterobacter cloacae complex sp. I3 | reverse complement strand
CACTTGCCTGTACTGAACAGCAGGAAATAATTAAACAACCACATAACAATTTAAATAAAGTCTTCATACAATGTTCCAAAAAGGCAGCCGTTCAGGCTGCCCGTCATTGCTTAGCGATAGACAACCTCGAATGTTGCAGAGGAGGAGTAATGGCCCGCGGTTGGCGCGGTATCCCCCACCTGAATCACTTTCGCGGTGTAGTTAAAGACAGAAGCCGTTGCCCCGGTCGCGTCGTTATTCACATCGGTACCCGTATCCGGTACTGAACCGTCGAAAACAACATCGCCTTTAGCGCCGTTCTCATTGCTGACGATGATGCCAACGTTGGTCGCATTGCCTGCGCCAGACAGATCGTTCTTCAAGCGCTTGTTAGCGGCATCTGTTGTCGTGCCGCTAAACTTGAGGTTCAGTTTAGCGACCAGCGGGTCACATTTTTTCACTTCAATCTTAAAGGCTTTTGAGGTGCCAACCGTACCGTCAGCGCCAAAATCCGAAGGATAGGTATCTGCGAAAGTGACGGTGGAAGCGTTAGTCCCTGTGCCATCAACGTTAATTTCACAGGTATCGGCAACAATTTTTCCGGCGAAGTTCACCGTACCGGAATAGTTTGATGCAAATACAGGCAGAGACAGCGCGGCCATAACGCTTCCGGCTAAAAATGTAGAGACAATTTTTTTGTTCATGAAAAATATCCTTATATTTGACAATTGTGGCATCCATTCGCACTACAAATATTTTGAGTCGAAATGTTATCCAGCATGTTACGCATGACTGACTAAATAGGAATATCCTTTGAGCCAGTGAATTTCTTATGGCGATTACATCAGATTATTCTTCATTGTGTCCAGAGAGGATAAAGTTATGTAACATGCAGACAGTTTCAAACATATGTTTTAGATGAAAAAAATGAGAACTTAAAAATTCTAAATTAGATGTTTAATTTTTTTAAAAATTGCATAATGTAAAAAACAAAAAACCCGCCTCATATTAAAGCGGCTTTTTATTCAGGGAATTAATTAATTCCCACCAAACATATCCTTGATCCAGCCGGCCACGCCATCACTGTCTTTCTTCTCGTTCTGCTGCTGGGCCGGTTGTTGCTGCGGCTGCTGCGGCTGAGAAGATTGATCGAACGGGTTGCCCGTTGGCTGTTCAGGCTGGCTCTGCTGGCACAGTGAGTCCGGGTTGGTCGTCCAGACCGGCAGGGTACGCATCCCGCCGCCGCAGATAAAGTTCCCGGAACCATCCACGCCCATATCGACGATATCTTCCGGCGCGACCAGGTTCAGCGGCACAGGTGACTGGTTCGCCAGGTAGCGCTGGTAAATCGACATCGCCCCGCTCGCCCCGTAAAGTTTGGTCGGCTGGTTGTTGTCACGGCCTACCCAGGTGATCACCACTTCACGGCCATCAATACCGGCAAACCAGGTATCAACGTTGTTGTTGGTGGTCCCGGTTTTACCCGCCAGATGCAGACCAGGATACTTCGCCCCCAGCTGACGACCGGTACCGCGCTGCACAACCTGCTGCATCGTCCACAGCGTCATGTAGGCCGCCTGCGCAGGAACGGCACGTTCAGCCTGCGGGAAGCTCTGATACAGCACGGAGCCATCTTCGGCAATCACCGAACGCAGGGCTGAGAGCGGTGCGCGGTTACCCCCGCTGGCAATGGTCTGGAACGCCTGCGCCACTTCGATCGGCGTCAGGTTAAGCGCCCCCAGAA
Source organism: Enterobacter cloacae complex sp. I3 (assembly GCF_014896175.1). NCBI lineage: Bacteria > Pseudomonadati > Pseudomonadota > Gammaproteobacteria > Enterobacterales > Enterobacteriaceae > Enterobacter > Enterobacter cloacae complex sp. I3. Next base: position 191,020 of record NZ_JADBQZ010000008.1, on the reverse strand, counting down.
TCATCGCCGGAACAGGGTGCAGCTGATCTTTCGGTACGCCCAGCTTCTGCCAGGTGTCGACAATGGCCGGCAGGCCCAGCGCCATACCGAGGTTAACCGTAGGTACGTTCATGGAGCGGGTTAACGCGTCCACCAGCATCACCTGGCCGCTGAACTGTTTATCATCGTTCTGCGGTGACCAGACCTGGCCGTTAGGCTGACGCAGGGAGATTGGCGCATCGGCGATCCAGGTGTTCAGGCGATACAAATTCGGCTGGCTCAGCGCGGTGAGATAGGTCGCTGGTTTAGCCAGAGAGCCAATCGAACGACGCGCCTGCATCGCGCGGTTGTAGCCCGCATACTGCGGCTCTGCGCCGCCCACCATCGCGCGCACTTCGCCGGTGTTACGGTCAACCACCACCATCGCGGTTTCCAGATCGGAGAGCTTGCGCTGCTTCTTCAGCGCCGGGATCCCTTCCACCGCCGCTTTTTCTGCCGCGTCCTGGGCTACCGAGTCAAAGGTTGTGAAGATCTTCACGCCGGAGAGATCTTTGACCTTATCACCGAGCTTGCTTTGCAGCTCCTGGCGCACCATCTGCATGAAAGCAGGCTGCGGAGAGATCACCCCACCGCGCGGCTGCACGCCCAACGGACGTGCGCTAAGCATGTCGTATAATTCCTGGTCAATCACCTGCTGCTGTTGCAGCAGACGCAGTACCAGGTTACGACGCTCCAGCGCCAGTTTCGGGTTGCGCCACGGGTTATAAATGGACGCCCCTTTCACCATGCCCACCAGCAGCGCCTGCTGGTCAAGGCTGAGCTCTTCCACCGGACGGCCAAAGTAGTACAGGCTCGCCAGCGGGAAGCCGCGGATCTCGTTATCGCCGCTCTGGCCGAGGTACACCTCGTTCATGTACAGCTCAAGGATACGATCCTTGCTGTAGCGCGCATCCATCAGCACGGCCATGTACGCTTCGTTGGCTTTACGCCAGTAAGAACGCTCGCTGGAGAGGAACAGGTTCTTCACCAACTGCTGGGTAAGCGTACTCGCTCCCTGCACGGTACGGCCCGCCGTCAGGTTCGCCAGCACCGCACGACCGATGGAGTAGAGACTGATACCGTCGTGCTCGTAGAAATGGCGGTCTTCGGTTGCCAGCAGGGTATCCACCAGCAGATCCGGGAAGCCGTTACGCGCCACGAACAGGCGCTGTTCGCCATTGGCGGACGAGAGCATGGTGATCAGACGCGGATCAAGACGGAAGAAACCGAACTGGCGGTTATTGTCCATGTTCTCAATGGTTTCCAGCCGATCGCCGTCAAAAGTCAGACGCGCGCGCACCTGCCCCTCTTTGCTGTCCGGGAAGTCGAACGGGCGGCGGATCATCTCAATGCTTTTCGCCTGGACGGTAAATTCGCCCGGGCGGGTCATTTTCGTGACCTGACGATACTGCGTAGCTTGCAGCAGTTTCACCATCTCGTTCTTGCTGATGGACATGTCCGGCTCAAGGTTCACCATGCGACCATACACTGCCGCCGGCAATTGCCAGACTTTCCCGTCGATACGGCTGCGGATCTTCTGATCCAGATAAACGCCGTAAATCGCGATCAGCACAACAAAAACAATGAACAGCTTCAGCAGCAGCCAGAACCAGCCGCGCTTCCCACGAGGCTTACGCCCTTTGCCTTTCCCTTTACGCGGCATCGGTTCTTCATCCTCATAATCGTCTTCATAGTCATCGTCATAGTCCTCATCTCTGAGGCGACGACGGCTTACTTTTTCTTTCGCCGGACGCGCGGGTTTTCCCTTACGTCCTATTGGCTCGCGGTCATTCCCCGCCATGCTTTTTCTCCGCAACTTTCAGGCGCAAAGGCCAGATTTTCCTTTCTTTCACAGGTCTGTGGAAGAAGAAATCTCTCAAAATAAACAGCAAGACTTTCCTGTCAGGAATACTTCTTCGTCCGCCGCGTCGGCGCCGTATTCGCCGGATCGTCCGGCCAGACGTGTTTGGGATACCGTCCCTTCATCTCTTTCTGCACGTCACGGTAGCTCCCGGCCCAGAACGCCCCCAGATCGCGAGTGATCTGCAGGGGGCGATGCGCAGGCGAGAGCAGCTCAAGCACCAACGGCACCCGCCCTTCCGCAATAGACGGCGTGGTTGCCTCACCAAACATCTCCTGCATCCGAACCGCCAGCGCCGGAGGATTATCCTCATGATAACGAATGGCAATCCGGCTCCCGGTGGGCACAGTGTAATGCCCAGGAAGCTCACTATCCAGACGTTGACGTAATGACCAGTCCAGTAAATTCTGTAACGCGGTCTTAACATCAAGCGCCTTAAGGGCGCGCAGAGAGTGCACGCCGCTCATTTGCGGCAGCAGCCACTGCTCAAGCGTCGCGAGCAGCGTCTCATCATCCACCGCGGGCCAGCCGTATTCCGGTAGCCACTTCGCGGCGCAGTGCAGACGAATGCGATACTGTTCAGCTTCCGGCGTCCAGTTCAGGACGTTAAGGCCCTTTTCCCGAATGCCGTTCAGCATTGCCTGGTGTAACTCTTCTTCCGACGGCTTCGCCAGCGGTTTCGTCCCGAGGATCAGTTTGCCAATCTGACTACGCCGAAACGCCTTTAGCGTCCCCTGAGCGTCATCCCATTCCACGATGTCCGATTGCTGGAGCAACTGCGGGCAGGTACGCGTCAGGGCATCTATGTCCACGGCAATCGCCTGTAAAATACGGGCATCAGGAGACTGGCTGCCCTGAAGCAGGAGCGGCGCGATCAGCCATTCATGTCGCGTCAGGGCATCATCGCTGTCCAGCATCGCCCCCATGCCGTTTGCCAGCTGGTAGCGTCCATCCAGCCCGCGGCGGCGCGCAATCCTGTCCGGGAAGGCCAGCGCCAGAAGGGAGGCAATCTTATCGCCGTCAGGTGAACCGCCCCGGCAGTTCAGGCGTTTGCACAGCTGCTGCGCCCGCTGCTGCCAGTTTCCCTGATTGCGCGAAAACGCCTGCCCCAGATCGCTGCTGCCTCCGCGCGGCGGCTCCTCAAGAATAGCCGCCAGTTTCGCCGCTGTGGCAATTTCATCTTCGCTCTGAGCGGCCACCAGCATTGCCGCCAGACGCGGATCGTTGCCCAGCGCCGCCATTTTCTGACCGCGCGCCGTCAGACGTTCACCTTCCAGCGCGCCAAGCTGGGTGAGCAGGCTGCGCGCGGCGGCGAGATTCACGACAGGCGGTGGATTAAGCCAGGTGAGCTGTTCAGGATCCGGGCAGCCCCAAAGCAGGAGATCCATCACCAGCCCGGAGAGGTCGCTTTGTAAAATCTCCGGCGTGCTTTGCTGTGCCGCGCGTTCAGCCTGCTCCGCGCTGGTCAAATGCAGGCAAATACCCGGCTCAAGACGCCCCGCACGGCCCGCGCGCTGCACCATTGACGCCTGGCTGATGCGTTGTGTCAGCAGTTTAGTCAGCCCGGTGCGCGGATCAAAGCTCGCCACCCTCTCCTGCGCGCTATCCACCACCAGGCGAATGCCTTCGATGGTCAAACTGGTTTCGGCAATGTTGGTTGCCAGCACGACTTTACGCTGCCCCGCCGGGGCGGGAAGGATGGCTTTACGCTGCTCGGTCAACGACAGGGCGCCATAGAGCGGGCAAAGCAGTACGTCACTGCCCACCCTGGAGGCCAGCCGCTCCTGCACGCGCTGAATCTCCCCCACGCCGGGCAAAAACAGCAGCAGCGAGCCGGGCGCCTGGCGAAGCAGGTCAGCAGTAGCAATAGCTACCGCTTCGTCAAAGCGCTGATGGGCAGGAAGCGGCTGATAGCGACGCTCAACAGGAAATGCCCGTCCTTCTGAGCTGATGACCGGCGCATCGGGTAATACCTGTCGTAGCCGCTCGTTATCCAGCGTCGCCGACATAATCAGCAGCCGCAGATCGTCGCGCAGCCCCTGCTGAACGTCGAGCAACAGCGCGAGGGCCAGATCGGCCTGCAGGCTGCGCTCGTGGAATTCATCCAGGATCACCAGCCCGACGCCGTTCAACTCCGGGTCGTTTTGCAGCATGCGGGTAAGAATGCCTTCGGTGACCACCTCAAGCCGCGTGGACGGGCCGACGCAGGTTTCGGCGCGCATCCGGTAGCCTACCGTTTCACCCGGTTTTTCATTCAGCAGTTCCGCCAGGCGCTGCGCCACGTTGCGCGCGGCCAGCCTGCGCGGCTCCAGCAGGATAATTTTCCCGGCAATCTTCCCCTCTTTAAGGATCTGCAGCGGCAGCCAGGTAGATTTACCCGCCCCCGTAGGCGCGTTAAGCAAAACCTGCGGGGCATGTTGTAAGGCAGCGAGAAGCTCAGGAAGAACGACGGCGACCGGCAATGAGGACACTAACAGCTCCAGAGGGTTAACATTAGTCGGCGTACATTGTAGCATCGGCGCATATCATTACCGAGTCCCCCGTATGTCTGAGTCGAAACGGCTGTTTTTTGCCATTGAATTGCCCACCACCCTACAGCGGCAAATCGTTCGCTGGCGCGCGGAACATTTTCCACCGGAAGCGGGCCGGCCCGTTGCGGCGGCAAACCTGCACCTGACGCTGGCCTTTTTGGGTGACGTGAGCGCCGAAAAACAGCGGGCATTAGCCGCCATGGCCGGGCGTATTGTCCAGCCGGCGTTTACGCTGCACCTTGACGATGCGGGTCAGTGGCTGCGTTCGCGCGTGGTCTGGCTGGGTACGCGCCAGCCGCCGCGCGGGTTGTTACAGCTCGCCAATATGTTGCGCGCGCAGGCAGCGCGCAGCGGCTGTTACCAGAGCCCGCAGCCGTTTCATCCGCACGTCACGCTGCTGCGCGATGCCGGTCAGGCTGTTGCCATTCCGCCGCCGGGTTTTCACTGGGCTTTTCCGGTTAATGAATTCGCGCTTTATGAATCTGTCTTTGCACGGGGACGCACCCGCTACAGGCCGCTACAGCGCTGGACGTTGGGCGACACCACAAGGAATTCCGATGAAGTATAGTCCTGCACTCCAGTCCGCCACGCTGATCCAACGCTACAAACGCTTCCTCGCCGACGTGGTGACGCCGGAAGGCGAAGAGCTCACCCTGCACTGCCCCAACACCGGCGCCATGACCGGTTGCGCCGCACCGGGTGACACGGTCTGGTATTCCACTTCAGAAAATACTAAACGCAAATATCCCCATACCTGGGAAATAACCGAAACGCAAAACGGGGCGTTTATTTGTGTTAATACTCTGCGTGCAAATCAGCTGGTTAAGGAAGCGCTGACGAATGGCGCCATTCCCGAACTGGTGGGTTACGGTACGCATAAAACAGAAGTGAAATACGGCGATGAAGGCAGCAGAATTGACTTCATGTTACAGGCGGAAGGCCGTCCTGAGTGCTATATTGAAGTAAAATCAGTGACGTTAGCGGAACAGGAAAACGGCTTCTTTCCGGATGCGGTAACGCTGCGCGGGCAGAAGCATCTGCGAGAGCTAATGAGTGTTGCGGCGGCGGGCAAACGCGCCGTATTGCTGTTTGCGGTGTTGCATACAGCGATTGAACGGTTTTCCCCTGCCCGCCATATCGATCCTAAATACGCACAACTGTTGAATGAGGCACAAAAGCAGGGGGTAGAGGTTTTAGCTTATAAAGCGGAACTTTCTGCCGATAATATGACTCTGAGATCGTCTCTTCCCATTGTCTTATAAGGGATTAGACGATTGATGAATAAGTGTTCTGGCCGCGTGCGCAAATACGCTTTTCCTCACAGGCTTGTCAAGTGTTACGTTTAGATAATTGCCATACGGAAAAGCATCTGCTATTTATAGCGACCTGATTTTTCCCCCAACACGGGGATCGATAGTGCGTGTTAAGGAGAAGCAACATGCAAGAAGGGCAAAACCGTAAAACATCGTCCCTGAGTATTCTCGCCATCGCTGGGGTGGAGCCGTATCAAGAGAAGCCGGGCGAAGAGTATATGAACGAAGCCCAGCTGTCGCACTTCAAGCGTATTCTTGAAGCATGGCGTAATCAACTCAGGGATGAAGTGGATCGCACCGTTTCGCATATGCAGGATGAAGCTGCTAACTTCCCGGATCCGGTAGACCGTGCCGCTCAGGAAGAAGAGTTCAGCCTCGAACTGCGTAACCGTGACCGCGAACGCAAGCTGATCAAAAAGATCGAGAAAACGCTGAAAAAAGTCGAAGACGAAGATTTTGGCTACTGCGAATCCTGCGGTGTTGAAATCGGTATTCGTCGCCTGGAAGCGCGTCCAACCGCCGATCTGTGCATCGACTGTAAAACGCTGGCCGAAATCCGCGAAAAACAGATGGCCGGCTAACGCCAGCGCTGTTTATACACTTCAAAGGCGGGAGTCTCTCCCGCCTTGTTACTGTTGATATGTCTGAATCACACTATATCGGGCGCTTTGCGCCATCTCCTTCCGGTGAATTACACTTCGGCTCATTAATTGCCGCGCTTGGCAGCTACCTGCAGGCTCGCGCCAGTCAGGGTAAATGGCTCGTCCGCATCGAAGATATTGACCCTCCGCGTGAAGTTCCCGGTGCTGCAGACACCATTCTGCGTCAGCTGGAACATTACGGTCTTCACTGGGACGGCAACGTTCTGTGGCAGTCACAACGTCATGAGGCTTATCGGGAACGTCTGGCCTGGCTCAGCGCTCAGGGGCTCTCCTATAACTGCACCTGCACCCGCGCGCGTATCCAGAGCGTGGGAGGTGTGTATGACGGCCACTGCCGCACGCTGAATCTTCCCCCGGAAAATGCCGCCGTACGCTTGCTACAGCGCGCGCCCGTCACCCGCTTCCACGATCGGCTCTCCGGTGAGATTAGGGCAGATGAACGTCTGGCATGTGAAGATTTTATTATTCACCGTCGTGATGGTCTGTTTGCGTATAACCTGGCGGTGGTCATCGACGATCATTTCCAGGGCGTGACGGAAATTGTGCGCGGGGCGGACCTGGTCGAACCGACCGTACGGCAAATCTCGCTTTATCATCAGTTTGGCTGGACGGCGCCGGATTACATTCATCTGCCGCTGGCGGTCAATGCGCAGGGCGTTAAGCTCTCCAAGCAAAACCACGCCCCGGCCCTGCCAGACGGCGATCCGCGTCCTGTTTTGATCGACGCGCTGCGATTTCTCAACCAGAATGTAACCAACGAATGGCAGGATCTGCGCATTGACGAATTGCTGAAAATAGCCATTGCCAACTGGACGCTCGCGGCAGTGCCAAAAATCCAGCATTCTCAAATGCGTTGCGCTGAGCTATGATTAGCCGCTTTTTTCATAACAAAACACACTACGAGGTGTACCATTTTTACCCGAGTCGCTAATTTTTGCCGTAAAGTGCTAAGCCGCGAAGAGAGCATGGCGAACGACGCTATTGCACAGCCACACATGTCGGTTATTCCGCGTGAGCAGCACAATATTTCCCGCAAAGATATCAGTGAAAATGCCCTCAAGGTACTCTATCGTCTGAATAAAGCGGGCTACGAGGCCTATCTCGTTGGCGGTGGGGTGCGTGATTTACTGCTGGGCAAAAAACCGAAAGATTTCGACGTGACGACCAGCGCCACGCCCGAGCAGGTGCGTAAATTATTCCGCAACTGCCGTCTCGTTGGCCGCCGTTTCCGTCTGGCTCACGTGATGTTTGGGCCGGAAATCATCGAAGTGGCGACCTTCCGCGGCCACCACGAAGCGGGTGCATCCGACCGCACCACGTCACAGCGCGGCCAGAACGGTATGCTGCTGCGCGACAATATCTTCGGCTCTATCGAAGAAGATGCCCAGCGTCGCGACTTCACCATCAACAGCCTTTATTACAGCGTGGCGGATTTCACCGTGCGTGATTACGTCGGCGGCATGCAGGACCTGAAAGAGGGTTTGATCCGCCTGATCGGCACGCCGGAAACGCGCTATCGTGAAGATCCGGTGCGCATGCTGCGCGCCGTGCGTTTTGCCGCCAAGCTGAACATGCGCATCAGCCCGGAAACCGCAGAGCCGATCCCGCGTCTGGCGACGCTGATTAACGACGTGCCGCCTGCCCGCCTGTTTGAAGAGGCGCTGAAGCTGCTGCAGGCCGGCTACGGGTTCGAAACCTACAATCTGCTGCGCGAATACAACCTGTTCCAGCCGCTGTTCCCGACCATTACCCGTTACTTCACCGAGAACGGCGACAGCCCAATGGAACGGATGATTGCGCAGGTACTGAAAAATACCGACACCCGCATCCATAACGATATGCGCGTGAACCCGGCATTCCTGTTTGCGGCAATGTTTTGGTACCCGCTGCTGGAAACGGCTCAAAGAATCACCCAGGAGAGCGGCCTCGCCTATTACGATGCCTTCGCGCTGGCCGCGAACGATGTATTGGACGAAGGGTGCCGCACGCTGGCTATCCCAAAACGTATTACTACCCTGGTGCGCGACATCTGGCAGCTTCAGCTGCGCATGTCCCGCCGTCAGGGCAAACGTGCCTGGAAGCTGATGGAGCATCCAAAGTTCCGCGCCGCCTTCGACCTGCTGTCGCTGCGTGCGGAAACTGAACGCAATCAGGAGCTGCAGCGCCTGGCGCAGTGGTGGGCCGAATTCCAGGTTTCCGCCCCGCCGGAGCAGAAAGATATGCTGACCGGGCTGGATGAAGAACCTGCCCCGCGTCGCCGTCATCGCCGTCCGCGCAAACGCGCACCGCGTCGTGAAGGGACAGCATGACCCTCGCGTATATCGCCATCGGCAGCAATTTAGCCTCTCCACTGGAGCAGGTGAATGCTGCCGTACAGGCGCTGGGTGAGATCCCGCAAAGCCGTATCGTGGCGGTCTCCTCCTTCTACCGCACGCCGCCGCTAGGCCCGCAGGATCAGCCTGATTATCTGAACGCCGCCGTGGTGCTGGAAACATCCCTCGATGCCGAAACGCTGCTGGACAACACTCAGCGCATCGAACTGCAGCAGGGGCGCGTACGCAAAGCCGAACGCTGGGGGCCGCGCACGCTTGATCTCGATATTATGCTGTTCGGCCATGAGGTGATTAACACTGAACGCCTCACCGTACCGCATTACGACATGAAAAATCGTGGCTTTATGCTCTGGCCGCTCTTTGAAGTGGCGCCCGATCTCACCTTCCCGGAAGGCATCCCGCTCAAGGCCGTTCTGGACAACCTGAACGCGGAAAGACCCGCTCGCTGGTGATCCTCTTTCCTCACCGGTTGACCACAAAATAATTGTGGTTAATCGGTTGCCTAAAATCATTGTTCCCTCGAATGTTACTGTTAGAATGCGCAAAGATTCGCTTTTGGGCTATCAGGAAACAGTATGAAACCAACCACCATCTCCTTACTGCAGAAATGCAAACAGGAAAAAAAACGCTTCGCCACCATCACCGCGTATGACTACAGCTTCGCCAAACTGTTTGCCGAAGAGGGTATCAACGTCATGCTGGTCGGAGATTCGTTAGGGATGACGGTACAAGGACATGATTCAACCCTGCCGGTCACGGTCGAAGATATTGCATATCACACCCGTGCGGTACGCCGCGGTGCGCCAGGCTGCCTTCTGCTTTCCGACCTGCCGTTTATGGCCTATGCCACGCCAGAGCAGGCATTTGAAAACGCGGCGGCAGTGATGCGCGCTGGTGCTAACATGGTCAAAATTGAAGGCGGCGCCTGGCTGGTGGAGACGGTGAAAATGCTCACCGAACGCGCCGTGCCGGTGTGTGGTCATTTGGGCCTGACCCCGCAGTCCGTCAACATCTTTGGCGGGTATAAGGTGCAGGGCCGCGGCGACGCAGCGCAGACGCTGTTTGAGGATGCCCTGGAGCTGGAAGCCGCTGGCGCACAGCTGCTGGTGCTGGAGTGCGTGCCGGTTGAGCTGGCGAAACGCATCACCGACGCACTCTCCATTCCGGTGATTGGTATTGGTGCAGGCAACGTGACCGACGGTCAGATTCTGGTGATGCACGACGCCTTTGGTATTACAGGCGGGCATATCCCGAAATTTGCCAAAAATTTCCTCACTGAAGCGGGCGACATGCGCGCTGCGGTCAGGCAGTATATTGCCGACGTTGAATCCGGTGTTTACCCGGGTGAAGAACACAGTTTCCATTAAGGAGTCTCGTTGTGCTAATCATTGAAACCCTGCCGCTGCTTCGCCAGCATATCCGCCGCGCGCGTCAGGAAGGTAAACGTATCGCACTGGTCCCGACCATGGGCAATCTGCATGACGGCCACATGAAGCTCGTCGACGAAGCCCGTGCGCGAGCAGATATCGTGGTGGTCAGTATCTTCGTGAACCCCATGCAGTTTGACCGCGCCGACGATCTGGCACGCTATCCGCGCACCCTGCAGGAAGATTGCGAGAAGCTCAAAAAACGCCACGCGGATATCGTCTTCTCACCTGCACCGGCGGACGTTTACCCGCAGGGTACCGAAGAGGCGACCTACGTTGACGTCCCGGGCATTTCTACCATGCTGGAAGGAGCAAGCCGTCCGGGCCACTTCCGCGGCGTCTCCACCATCGTCAGCAAGCTATTTAACCTGGTGCAGCCGGACGTTGCCTGCTTCGGTGAGAAAGATTTCCAGCAGCTGGCGCTGATCCGCAAGATGGTTGCTGACATGGGTTACGATATTGAGATCGTCGGCGTACCGATTGTGCGTGCGAAAGACGGTCTGGCACTCAGCTCGCGGAATGGTTACCTGACCGCCGAACAGCGTAAAATCGCGCCGGGCCTGAGCAAGGTTATGAACACCATGGCAGAGCAGATGCTGGCAAAAGAGTTAACAGCAGAAGAGATTATTGCCCTTGCCGAGCAGGCGCTTAACGATAAGGGCCTTCGTGCTGACGACGTACAAATTCGTGATGCTGATACGCTGCTGGAATTAACTCAGAACAGCAAGCGCGCAGTCATCCTGGTGGCGGCATGGCTCGGCCAGGCACGCCTGATTGACAATAAAGTGGTTGAGCTGGCGTAGTTCTTCACCCTTGATAATTAAAGGTAAACGTAATGATTCGCAAAATGCTGCAAGGTAAGCTTCACCGTGTGAAAGTCACCCAGGCCGACCTGCACTATGAAGGCTCCTGCGCCATTGACCAGGATTTTCTCGACGCGGCGGGTATCCTTGAAAACGAAGCGATTGATATCTGGAACGTGAACAACGGTAAACGCTTCTCTACTTATGCGATTGCCGCCGAGCGCGGTTCTAAAATCATCTCCGTTAACGGCGCTGCGGCGCACTGTGCGGACGTGGGCGACATTGTGATCATCGCCAGCTTCGTGATGATGTCTGACGAAGAAGCCCGCCGCTGGCAGCCTAAAGTGGCCTACTTCGAAGGCGACAATGAAATGAAGCGCACCGCAAAGGCGATTCCGGTTCAGGTTGCCTGATTCCAACAAGGAGCGGAACCCTCTGGATCCGCTCCTTAACGGGAAAAAACACATCATTCTGAATTATGTAAATAGCATCTCTTTACTCATTTCACTTATTTTCACCTCTCTTTTCGCGTCTCCTTTCTTAAATAAACATTCCCCTCAATTATATACAAAGGGAAAATGATCAATGTCATTAATAATCCAAGCCTGCCAATAGCATATCAACGCAATAAAAAATAACCCCCAGTGTTTTTTTTGAGATCATTTTCAAGATCTTTTTCAATGACTTATCAATCTTTAATTTTTTCTAATTATAACTTTTAGTAATTCTAAATACCCAACGTATACAGAGATCCCTATCATCATTTTGCTTGTATTAAATCATTACAATGTTTTTTAAATGGAATTTCAATTATGTTAAAAAAAACGTTATTAGCTTCAGCTGTAGCTTTGTTTGCAGTAGGTTCTTTTTCAGCAATCGCAGATACGGATCTTGGTTTAATCACCTTTGATGGTGCGGTAACAGACACAACATGTAATATTTCCACCTCTAATGGTGAATCACAAAGCAATATTACTATTACCTTACCCGTCGTTAAAAAATCTGAAGTTGAATCCACAACTATTGATACTGGCGTCGGTTCCAAAAACTTTGAACTGCTGCTCACCAATTGCCCTGAAACATTAAAGAATGCCTCTGCAAGCTTCATGTCAAAAAATATGGGCGCTATTGCGAACGGTACTATTGAACCCGATGCTAACGTACAAGGCTCTGCAACCAACGTTGCACTTGCCCTGTTTAACAATGCCCCAACCATTTCATCTCGTATTATGGTAGGCCAGCCTGACAATAATACGCAGAAAACAGACCTGAAAGCCGGCTCCGGTAAACTGTTCTACCGCGTTGCTTATGTCCCTGGCTCCAATTGGGTGAAAGATACTAGCCCTGTGCAGTCAGGTAAAGTTAGCGCCAACGCTTACTTCACCATGAGCTACGAATAATTTTATTCGTCCTGTTAATGTGCCCAGCCGGGCACATTTTTTCGTATTATTTGAGAGTAGACATGTACTTACTGAATATTAAGAGCGGATTAAAAGCCCTGCTGCTGGCCTCGGTGAGCGTTTTTGCTCTTAACGCCAGTGCAGATATTGTGATTTCCGGCACCCGTGTCATTTATCCAGAATCAGCAAAAGACGTAACGGTGTCTATGGATAACCGTGGCACCAGACCTTTACTGGTACAAACCTGGCTCGATGACGGAAGAGATACCACTAATCCTCAAGAGCTGAAACTTCCCTTTATTGTCACGCCTCCTGTTTCGCGTGTAGAACCGCAAAAAGGGCAAACGGTCAGAATCACCTGGCTTGGTCAGTCATTGCCAAAAGATAAAGAATCCCTGTTCTGGTTTAACGTTCTGGAAGTTCCGCCAAAGGCAAAGGAAAGCGATACGCAAAGCATGCTTCAGCTGGCATTCCGTACCCGCATAAAACTCTTTTTCCGGCCTACAGGTTTGAAGGGAGAACCGGCAGACGCGGCTAAAAATCTTAAATGGACTGAAACCCGGCAAGGTCAAAATATCGTTTTAAGTGCGAAGAATGATTCACCTTATTATGTATCACTGGCGGGGGCTACGCTTATTGCTGGTGCTAAAAACTACGATATTGAAACGCATTATATTGAGCCATTCTCAAGTCAGACTATGAACGTAAAAAATCTTAATACCTTGGGGTATAACAAAATAACCTGGCAAGCCATCAATGATTTCGGTGGGATTGATAAGTATGAATCCATACAGAATTGATTATTTATCCGCCTCGTAGCATTCGGAATAACTATAATTGGCTTAACTCTGGGACAGAGTACATCATGCGGTTTAAACGTTCACTACTATGTTTATCGATAAGTGCGGTATTGCCGTTTTGTGCATTTGCTGCTGAAAATAATAAAGAAGAAGACGTGCAGTTTAACGATCAGTTTCTTTATAACACCGGTACATCAATTGATGTCAGCCGTTTTTCAAAAGGCAACCCTGTTCTTGCCGGGACGTATAAGGTGAAGGTGGTTATTAACGGAAAACCTTCCATTACCACGGATCTTGTGTTTAAGGAGAATGGTACACCGCGCGCTACGCCCTGCATCACGCGTAAACTGCTCACCCAGACAAATGTAGCAACCGAGCAACTTAAACCAGCCGGGGATGATTCCGAGGATACGTGCATCTCCGTGTCGGACGCCTATCCCGGCTCACGCGTGGCTTACGATCCTTCCACACAGGAGTTGGACCTTTCTATTCCCCAGGCTTTCGTCATTCAGCGCCCGGCGGGATTTGTCGATCCTTCACTTTGGGAAGACGGGATCCCGGCGGCGATGCTCTCCTGGGATCTTAACGGCTGGCACGCGGACACGTCTGATTACAGCACCGATACGGCCTACGCAGGGTTGCGCTATGGAGCAAACCTGGGCCCGTGGCGGCTCCGGGCACGAGGTAATCTGAACTGGGATCGGGATTCCGGTAGCCATTACGCCAGCCAGGACATTTATCTCCAGCGTGATATCACGCCGCTGAAAGCACAGTTTATCGCGGGAGATTCCTACACCCGTGGAGATGCTTTCGATTCCATTAGTCTGCGCGGGGCGCGTTTATATAACGATGATCGTATGCTTCCTAATGGCATATCGACTTATGCGCCGGTGATTCGGGGTGTGGCAAACAGCAACGCCAAAGTCACGATCGCCCAGAGCGGAAACACGATTTACGAAACCTCCGTCCCGCCGGGGCCCTTTGAAATCTCAGATCTCAGTACGACGGGTTATGGCAGCGATCTTATCGTCACTGTAGAAGAAGCGGATGGCAGCAAACGTTCCTTCTCGGTCGCGTATTCCTCGGTCGCACAAATGCTGCGCCCGGGCTACTCCCGATGGGATGTCGGCGTGGGTGAACTGCGTGATGATAACCTACGTGACAAGCCAAAGGTAGGTTACGCCACGGGCTATTATGGATTAAGCAATACCTTCACAGGTTATGCGGGTCTGGAGTACACCGATAGCGATTTTTACGCCGCATTGGTGGGTTTGGCTATGAACACCCGCATTGGCGCATTCGCCTTTGATGTCACGCATTCAGATGCCCGGATCGACGGCTTACGGCATCTTAAGGGTGAGAGTTATCGTATCTCCTACAGCAAACTCATGGAAGCCACGAATACCTCTTTCAACGTAGCAGCATACCGGTTTTCGACATCTGACTATCTCAGCCTGAGCGATGCAGCTTCCTTGACCAACGAGATCAAATACCGTGACAGGGAGCTTAACCCTGACCGCGATAACAGCGATGTGTACCAGACTTTCCAGCGCATGAAGAACCAGATCCAGGTGAACATCAGCCAGCCGTTGGCCTTTAACGGCCTTGATTTGGGATCGCTGTATGTCAACTCCACCTGGCAGGACTACTGGAATGAAAGCAGCTCATCAGCGCAGTACTCGGTTGGCCACAGTCAATCGTTAAGCTGGGGAAGTTACAGCCTCTCCGTGCAGCGCACCTACAACGAGTTCGGGGAAAAAGATGATAGTGTCTATCTGAGCCTCACAATTCCTTTCGACACGCTGATGGGTAACGGCAAGCGTGCAGGCGGGTTCTCATCCCTCACCACGGGCATCGGCAGCGATCTAAAAGGCGGTGGAAGTTTTAACGCCAGCGCCAACGGCAACACCGAAGATAACCGGTTCAGTTACAGCATCACTGAAAGCACCACGCGTAACGACGATACGTTAAATCAGCTAAGCGGTTACGGGAGTTATAACGGCCCGCATGGACCGGTAAGTCTTTCCGTCTCCGCGTCCGATGACGATAGCCGACAATATTCCGCCAGCTATAGCGGCGGGATGATTCTGCACTCTGGTGGCATAACACTCGCCCCTGGCAGCATTAGCGAAAGCGATACGCTTGCGCTGATTAAAGCTGAGGGAGCAGAAGGTGCCCGAGTTTCCATCGGTAACGGTGAAATTGGCTCTTCAGGCTATGCCCTTATGCCCTATCTGTCTGCCTACCGTGAAAACAACGTCGGTCTTGATATCAGCGATATGCGCCCTGACGTTGAAGTGAAAAATACCCGTTCCACTACTGTCCCGCGTAGCGGTGCCGTTGTGCTGGTTAATTTTGAGACCGATCAAGGGCGTTCAGTGTTAATGGAACTGACGCGTGACGACGGTGGGTTTATTCCGCTAGGTGCCGATGTTCAAACGGAGCAAGGCGTATCCGTTGGTAGCGTAGGCCAGGCCGGGCAAGCCTGGATTCGCGGAATTGAAGATAAAGGGTTGTTAAAAATCGTCTGGGGAAGTGAGTCCGGCACATCCTGTACTGTCTCCTATCAGATTCCGCCCAATGCGAAAAAGATTGGACCAACAACGCTGCTGACAGGCCAGACCTGCCGCATCACAGTATTATAAAAGGAGTTAGAGCATGCTTTTTAAACCTGGGAAAAAAACAGGATTATGGGTATTAAGTTCGAGTCTGATGGCGCTGTCGCTTGGAACATACGCCGATAATCTCGATATTACCTTTACCGCTAATATCCGTGACACCACCTGCGATATGAAAATTGAAGGTGGCAGCGGTGATGGCTCCAGCAACGTTATTCCCATTGGCACCGACGGCAAGGTGCGCCTGGATTACATCATCCTCAAAAATGCCAAAGCAACAACAAATTTTAAACTCAAAATGGTCTCATGCCCTTCGAGTCTGACAAAGCTGAACACGACCATTAGCGGTAGTGCCAGCCCACTGAATACGGCAATTAAAAATTCACTCTCCGGTGAGGGCAGCGCAGAAAATATTGGCGTGGCGATTTCCCGCACCGCCACTCCGGATGCCCCTTTTGTCATTAATTCATCCACTGATACTCAGCGCCTCGTCTGGTCGAGCGGAGAAATAAGCGCCGGTGAAGTTCAACTCCTGGCGACGCTGGTGGAAACTGCAAGCGGGCAAGGCATGACCGGCAACTTTAGCGGTATCGCTACGTTTAATTTCACCTATGAATAACTGGCGCAATACGGAGCGTTAATATGAAAAAGAAAATGACATCACTGGTGTTTGCGATGACTGCCATCCTGCCTTCCGTTTGTTTGAGCGCCATTACGGGTACGACGAGCGTTCAGGCCACCTTTACGTCCACCATTGAAGCCGGAACCTGTAATGCCGAGATTCAGGATGCGAGCGGGGCTCCCATTAGCATTTTGCCGTTTGGCGATGTATTTAAGTCCGATCTGGTGAGCCAGAACCGAACAGAGGCATTCAAAATCGCGTTCACTAACTGTGCCGGGGTCAAAAATGCCTCCGTTCAAGCCACGCCGGGTGCTGGCGGGTCCTGTACTGGCAATGCCAAAAATGGGAACTCATATGCAGCCGGGCATAACGTTGGTTTTGAAATCTGGAAAGGTTCTGTCGACTCAGGTTCCCTGCTGAACTGCGCCACGGCCCCAACTTCTATCGTCAACATGTCTAACGGGGCGGGAAAATTTGAAATGGATGCGCGCATCGTTATTGCTAAAGATAAAACCATTTCTGACGTGACCACTGGTTCGGTCAGCGCCCCTGTGACTTTTATCGTGACCTATCAATAATGTTTATTAAGACTGGTAGCTTAAACAGGATGTTCCACTCCCGCTTTAACTTTAGAAGTGCGATGTTATGGCTCGCCTGCTGTCTGGGGTTTCCCGCAGCAGGTTTTGCCTCGAGCCTGGAGATGGATATGACGGCAAACATCATCAACAATACGTGTCAGGTAAGTATTCCGAATGATGGCAAAGTCATTTTACCGATCGTTGGCAAAGGTTGGTTTTATAACTCTGACGGCAGCCCACGGCTACAACCCGGTGACGCAGCTGGGGGAACTCGCTTCGAAATACACCTGAAAAGCTGTGCGGAAAGTGAATCTGGACTGGCAAAAACCCTGCATTTTGAGTTTAAACCTCAAAGTGGGATAGTTATCGGAAGCTCTCAACAGGTGTTCGCCAATGAAATTCCCGCCTCTGGGGGGGGAGCAGAAAACGTCGGCGTTGTGATTTTCTCAGAAAAAGACAATACCAATGTGGTCAATGCGTCAGGAACGTCAGATGTTATTTTTGATGTATCTAACCAAACCGAAAGCCAGTATTTAACAAATTATAATTTCTATGACCGTTATCAAGACACAGGGATTGTCAGCGCGGGGAAAGTTACCACAAGCGTGCTGGTCAGCGTTATTTACAATTAAAATATACCAAGCATCCGATATAAGGAATTTTTGAATGTGTTATATAGCAGGAGCCGGAAAAAGTCATTTCTTCATAAAAGGTGCAGGCCTTGCTTTGTCAATTCTTGCAATAAGTTTTTCTGCATCGGCCGATTTGTATGAATGCAAATTTAATGGTTACAGTGTTCAGCCTATTTCGGATGTCAAAGGTGCAAAGCCCAAGATCGTTCCCCTGGAGAGCGTCAGCGCCCCAACAAAGATAAGTGGCATTATTGATTTGCAGGTGACTCCAGGCCTCTACTCCTATTGCACATGGGGTAATGATGGCGAGCGCGTCTATCAGAAAACGGACAGTACACTGGTCGTCGGTGGCGTGGACGGTAAAGCACTCTTTAAAACTAACGTAACGGGGATCGCCTATACGCTGGCCATGTACCCGCAAAACAACGCTTTTAATGCCTTTTTCCCCTCGACTACAGGAAGTTATGTAGAAACGGCCAATCAGGGAGATAATTCAGAACTGGTTAAAGCAGTATGGTGGTATGCCCGTATGGAATTTTATCAATTACCCTCATATGCTGGCGTGCCCGCAAGCGTCACACAGATTGGTCCAGTGGCCGGGAATATTGGCAATATTGTCGTAGGTAACCCCAACACATCAGATGAACAGGACCATGCACGTCCGTTAATCACGATACCCGATATGGCCTTCAATGTTCCTGTTGAAAAACCGACCTGCACTCTTACGGCCCCTAAAACCGTAGATCTGGGGGAGTATGATGTTTCCGATGTCGAGAACGATAACACGCAAAAAGTCTCTGCTACCGTGTCAGGGAATTGCACCAACACACGCAAAATTACGATGAAGTTGACCACCAGCAAGACAACCGGGACTGATGGCTCTTTACTCGCGAACACTGCATCGTCGAATGCGGCAAAAGGCGTGGGCGTGTTGCTGAAGTGGCCGGACAACAGCCTGGCGGT
The DNA here is from genome assembly GCF_014896175.1 of Enterobacter cloacae complex sp. I3. NCBI lineage: Bacteria > Pseudomonadati > Pseudomonadota > Gammaproteobacteria > Enterobacterales > Enterobacteriaceae > Enterobacter > Enterobacter cloacae complex sp. I3. The sequence goes on along the minus strand of NZ_JADBQZ010000008.1, from coordinate 172,459 downwards.
GCCTAATTCAACTAACAACTATGCGACAAAAGGGAACACTATCATCCCGTCATTTAGCAAGTCTCTCACGGCTCAGTTGGTTAAGTCTGGTACAGAAAAAATCACTTCAGGCACGTTCAGCGCCATCGGCACGTTGCAGATCACCTACGAATAGCTTATCCCTGCGGCTGATTGCTGATCAGCCGCGACATCGTCTCCAGCGAATCCGTTCTTAAGATATAGAGTCGTTTCAGTAAGAACGGATTATCCCCCGGCTTCACCTTCCCTTTCACTGTCGTCACCGCCAAATGAAAACCGGCATCGTTCGCCGCCTTGATCGCCTTATTGTCATAGCCACCAAACGGATAAGAAAGGTACAGCACGCGCGGGTTGAACTGTGACAGCGCGCGACGAGAACGCTCAAAATCAAACAGGATCACGTGATAGCTGCGGCTCAGTAAGATCGGGTGTTTATACCCGTCCACGCGATGCAGGAAGTGCGTGTGGGACTGAATATCGAAGACATCCTGTATACCCTTAATTTCCTGAACGCTCATAAACTGCAGCGATTTCGGGTCCCACTTCTGCGGATGGCCTTTGATACGTGACGAAATGATAAACGCCGTCGCGGTGAAGCCGTACTGTTTCAGAACGGGGTACGCGTAGCGGCTCACCGATTTCAGGCCGTCGTCAAAGGTGATCACCACCGCCTTCGCGGGCAGATTCATCTTGTTGCGCACGTAGCCTTCCAGCTGATACATCGTCAGCGTGGTGTACCCCTGGTCGCGAAGCCAGGTCATCTGGTTGCTGAACGCGCGCACGCTGGTGGTGGTGGAGGTATGGCGAAAACGGGTGTTCTCCTCATCGCGCAGGATATGGTGATAGGTCAGAACCGGAATGCCGTTATCTTCCTGCGCGTCCAGGCTGCTTATCCACGCCAGGCGGTTGCCGATGCGGATCTGATACCAGGTCTGGTTCAGGCGGTCTTTGAGTTTATTCAGAATGGGATAGCGCAGGTTGGCGCTCAGGGTGCCAAAGGGCGCGCTTCCGCTATTGGGCGCGTTATAGACGGGCGTATCTTTCCAGGTGATGAGATTCTGGTTACTGAGCGGCTTGTTCAGGTCGCCCAGGCTGTCCTCAACGCGCTGCTTGCCCTGCACTTTCTCAAGGTGGTCTTTATCAATAAAGCCGGTACCGAACCCGAAGCGAAATTCGTAATAATCCGCCGCGGCGGGAAAGACCGCGATGATCTGCCCTGCGCGAATATTGCCCACGTTAACCACAGAGTTACCTACCTGAGCCCAGATGGCAGCATCCTCAGTGGTTTGCATATATTGAGCAGGAAGCCCTTGCTGACTTATCAGGCTGGCAGACGCCCCGCCGGAAACCAGCAGCAAAAGGAGAAAGAACACGCGCATGAACATAGGATATAAATCGACACGGGAAATCAGTCGCCATTGTAGCAAAAGCGACATCAATACCAATGTTTAATGCTTATACAGATCGTGAAGCAGAACGAAAGGCGGGTTTTTCTGCTGCTGGTGCCACAGGCTGCTCACGCCCGGCGAGCCCTGCGCCACAATGGCATTTCGAAATTCAGCACTGCTTAATGAGGCGCGAAAAGGATACAGGGTTTCGAGTAAAGGCAGGTTGATACCGGAGATTACTTCACAGTTATTATGCTTGTGGCTAAGCAACGCCGCGGCCCGGTAAGGTGCGGCACCGGATTTATCGGTAAGAAAAATCACCCCATCACCGGTATCCGTTTCATGCAGGGCATCGCACATCATCCGGCTGAGCATGTTAGTGCTTAGCCCGCGCCAGTAGTTAACCACCCGGCATTGCGCCAGCGGGCCAAATTTGGCTTCAAGCGTGTCCAGCATGTCCTGCGCTCGTTCATCGTGGCAGGTGATCACCCATCCCAGCATAACTCTCTCCTTAGCAGGCAAGTAGTTTAGCGGAGTGAAGGTTTGCTTACGGTGATAACCGTCAAAGAAAGTGCCCGGCAACCAGAGCGTCGCCGGGCAGAGGGTTAACTACGCAGACCGCGCCCGCGCTGGATCAGATACCAGCACAGCAGGTAGAAGGCGATGATGAACACCACCAGCACCGCCACCGTGGTAAACAGCGGAACATCGGTAATGCCGAGGAAGCCAAAGCGGAAGCCGCTGATCATGTAGACGATCGGGTTCAGATGCGACAGCGCCTGCCAGAACGGCGGCAGCAGCGTCAGGGAGTAGAACACCCCGCCGAGATAGGTCAGCGGCGTCAGCACAAAGGTCGGGATCAGGCTGATGTCGTCAAACGTTTTAGCGAACACCGCGTTCAGCAGACCGGCCAGCGAGAACAGAATTGCCGTCAGCAGCAGAGTCAGCGCCACGAACAGCCACGAGTGTACCTGGAACGGCACGAAGAACAGCGAAATCGCCGTCACCAGGATGCCCACGCACAGCCCGCGCGCCACGCCGCCGCCCACGTAACCGGCTATGATGACGTGCGTTGGCACCGGCGCCACCAGCAACTCTTCAATATTGCGTTGGAACTTAGCGCTGAAGAACGACGAGGCCACGTTTGCGTAGGCGTTGGTGATCACCGCCATCATAATCAGGCCCGGCACGATAAACTGCATATAGGTAAAACCGTGCATCTCACCAATGCGGGAACCAATCAGGTTGCCGAAGATAATGAAATAGAGCGTCATAGTGATGACTGGCGGTACCAGGGTTTGCACCCAGATACGCATAAAGCGGTTAATCTCTTTCGCCCAGATACTTTTCAGCGCGACCCAATAAAGATGCGTCATGCCTTGTCTCCTTGTTTATCCTGCACCAGAGAGACAAACAGCTCTTCCAGTCGGTTCGCTTTGTTACGCATACTTAAAACCTGAATCCCCTGCGCGCTCAGCTGGGAGAACACGCTGTTGATCCCCTGCTCGCGCAGCACTTCCACTTCCAGCGTTGAGGTATCAACCAGGCGATACTGGTACCCTTCAAGCTTCGGTAGCGGGCTTTTTGCCGCCAGATCGAGAATAAACGTTTCGGATTTCAGCTTGGAGAGCAGATCCTTCATCGAGGTGTTCTCCACCAGCTCGCCGTGCTGAATGATGCCGATGTTGCGGCACAGCATCTCTGCTTCTTCAAGGTAGTGGGTGGTCAAAATGATGGTGGTGCCTTTGTCATTAAGATCCTTTAGGAAACCCCACATAGAACGACGCAGTTCGATATCCACGCCTGCGGTGGGTTCATCAAGAATCAGCAGCTTCGGCTCGTGCATCAGCGCGCGGGCAATCATCAGGCGGCGCTTCATCCCCCCGGACAACATCCGCGCACGTTCGTTACGCTTTTCCCACAGATCGAGCTGTTTCAGGTACTTTTCGCTACGCTCAAGCGCCTCTTTACGCTCAACGCCGTAATAACCCGCCTGGTTAACGACAATCTGCTGCACCGTCTCAAACGGGTTGAAGTTGAACTCCTGCGGTACCAGCCCCAGCTGGCGCTTGGCGTTTACCACATCTTTTTGCAGGTCGTAACCAAAGACGCTCACCCGTCCGGACGTTTTATTCACCAGCGAGCTGATGATCCCGATGGTGGTGGATTTCCCCGCCCCGTTCGGCCCCAGAAGCGCGTAAAAATCCCCGGCCTCTACTTTTAGGTCTATCCCGCGTAGCGCCTGAACGCCACCCGGATAGGTTTTTTTAAGCTGCTCAAGCTCCAGTGCAATTGCCATGAATTTAACTTACCTTCAGTTCTTACACACGTTGTGTGGTTTCATTAAAAGTCGGGTTACCCTATAGTAGCGCAACGCAATTACTCGGTTACAGGTCGCTAACCTCCATGAACGACATAGATACACTCATTAGCAACAATGCACTATGGTCAAAAATGCTGGTGGAGGAAGACCCCGGATTTTTTGGAAAACTCGCACAAGCCCAGAACCCGCGCTTTCTCTGGATTGGCTGTTCAGACAGCCGCGTACCTGCCGAGCGCCTGACCGGCCTTGAGCCCGGCGAACTGTTTGTTCACCGCAACGTCGCCAACCTGGTGATTCATACCGATCTCAACTGCCTTTCCGTGGTTCAGTATGCCGTTGACGTCCTGGAAGTCGAGCACATCATTATTTGCGGCCACTACGGCTGCGGCGGCGTGCAGGCGGCGGTTGAAAACCCGGAACTGGGTTTAATTGATAACTGGCTGCTGCACATCCGCGATATCTGGTTCAAACATAGTTCACTGCTCGGCGAAATGCCGCAGGAGCGACGCATGGACACGCTGTGCGAGCTGAACGTGATGGAGCAGGTATATAACCTTGGGCATTCGACCATCATGCAGTCGGCGTGGAAACGCGGGCAGAAGGTATCAATCCACGGCTGGGCGTACGGTATTCACGATGGCCTGCTGCGCAATCTGGAAGTCACCGCCACCAACCGCGAAACGCTGGAGCAGCGTTACCGTTCGGGGATTGCCAACCTCAAGCTTAAGCATGTGAACCATAAATAAAGCCGGGGGTTTTCGCCCTCTCCCCGTGGGAGAGGGTAGGAGTGAGGGCATCAGCCCGCAATTACTCGTCCAGCAATACCACTTTCCCAACATACGGCAGATGACGATAACGCTGCGCGTAATCAATGCCGTAACCCACCACGAACTCGTCCGGGATGGAGAAACCGACAAACTCTACCGGCACCTGCACTTCACGACGCTCCGGTTTATCCAGCAGCGTACAAATCGCCAGCGATTTCGGCTCGCGCAGGCTCAGGATCTCGCGCACCTTTGAAAGGGTGTTGCCGGAGTCGATAATGTCCTCAACGATCAACACATCTTTGCCACGAATATCTTCATCCAGATCTTTCAGGATTTTCACATCACGGGTTGTGGACATGCCGCTGCCGTAGCTGGAAGCGGTCATAAAATCGACCTCGTGCGGTACCTGCACTTCACGGCACAGGTCTGCCATGAACATGAAAGAACCGCGCAGCAGACCAACCAGCACCATTTCGCTGCCGCTGTCCTTGTAATGCTCGGTGATTTGACGACCCAGTTCGGCGATACGCGCTTTGATCTCGGCTTCCGGGATCATCACTTCAACAGTATGTTTCATATTACTAACCAAATGATTTTGATGAAAATCTTTCAATGCGGATGAATCTTGCTCCGGCATCGATACGCAAGCCAGCCATTATATCAGTAAATGGATAAGCCTGGCGTATGAGTTATAAAAAGCAAATATTGTGATTCCGATCACACTTGTTAACACCTATAATTAGTTGCTAGCAAATTATTAACAAAAACTGACGAGTACACTTTCTATGGCTGAAACAAACACTAAACAGCCGCGTCTACTGGTGACACTAACAGCGCTATTCGCCGCCTTCTGCGGCCTGTACCTGTTAATCGGTGGCGTCTGGCTGGTCGCGATCGGCGGCTCCTGGTACTACCCGATTGCGGGCCTGGTTATGCTTGGCGTAACCGTCCTGCTCTGGCGTAGAAAACAATCCGCACTGTGGCTGTATGCCGCCCTCCTTCTTGCCACCATGATCTGGGGCGTCTGGGAAGTCGGTTTCGATTTCTGGGCCCTGACGCCGCGCAGCGACATCCTGGTCTTCTTCGGTATCTGGCTGATCCTGCCGTTTGTCTGGCGCCGCCTGATTGTTCCTTCCAGCGGTGCCGTTGCAGCCCTGCTGGTGGCGCTGTTAATCAGCGGCGGCATTCTCACCTGGGCTGGCTTTAACGACCCGCAGGAGATCAACGGTACGCTGAACGCGGAGTCCACGCCTGCGGCAGCTATCTCGCAGGTCGCTGACGGTGACTGGCCTGCTTATGGCCGTAACCAGGAAGGTCAACGTTACTCCCCGCTGAAGCAGATCAACGCGGACAACGTGAAAAACCTGAAGGAAGCCTGGGTATTCCGTACCGGCGACCTGAAAATGCCGAACGATCCGGGCGAGCTGACCAACGAAGTGACCCCGATTAAAGTGGGCAACATGCTCTACCTGTGTACGGCGCACCAGCGTCTGTTCGCGCTCGACGCGGCCACCGGTAAAGAGAAATGGCACTTCGATCCACAGCTGAACTCCAACCCGTCCTTCCAGCACGTGACCTGTCGCGGCGTCTCTTACCACGAAGCGCGCGCCGATAATGCCAGCCCGGAAGTCATTGCCGACTGTCCTCGCCGCATTATGCTGCCGGTGAACGATGGCCGTCTGTTTGCCATCAACGCTGAGACCGGCAAGCTGTGCGAAACCTTCGCCAACAAAGGCATTCTGAACCTGCAGACCAACATGCCGGACACCACGCCGGGTCTGTATGAGCCAACCTCCCCGCCAATCATCACCGATAAAACCATCGTGATTGCCGGTTCGGTAACGGATAACTTCTCTACGCGTGAAACCTCCGGCGTTATCCGTGGTTTCGACGTGAACACCGGTAAACTGCTGTGGGCTTTCGACCCGGGCGCGAAAGATCCAAACGCGATCCCGTCTGACGAGCACACCTTTACCTTCAACTCGCCGAACTCCTGGGCACCAGCCGCGTATGACGCGAAGCTGGACCTGGTCTACCTGCCGATGGGCGTATCAACGCCGGATATCTGGGGCGGTAACCGCACGCCGGAGCAGGAACGTTATGCGAGCGCTATCCTGGCGCTGAACGCAACCACCGGTAAGCTGGCGTGGAGCTATCAGACCGTTCACCACGATCTGTGGGATATGGATATGCCGTCCCAGCCGACGCTGGCGGACATTACCGTTAACGGTAAAACCGTGCCGGTCATTTACGCTCCGGCTAAAACCGGCAACATCTTCGTGCTGGATCGCAGCAACGGTAAGCTGGTTGTGCCTGCCCCGGAAAAACCGGTTCCGCAGGGTGCGGCCAAAGGCGATTACGTCAGCAAAACCCAGCCGTTCTCTGACCTGAGCTTCCGTCCGAAGAAAGACCTCAGCGGTGCAGACATGTGGGGTGCCACCATGTTTGACCAGCTGGTGTGCCGCGTGATGTTCCATCAGCTGCGCTATGAAGGCATCTTCACGCCGCCGTCTGAGCAGGGTACGCTGGTCTTCCCGGGCAACCTGGGAATGTTTGAGTGGGGCGGTATTTCCGTCGACCCTAACCGTCAGGTGGCGATTGCCAACCCAATGGCGCTGCCGTTCGTTTCCCGTCTGATCCCACGCGGTCCGGGTAACCCGATGGAGCAGCCGAAAGACGCGAAAGGCAGCGGGACCGAAGCCGGTATCCAGCCGCAGTATGGCGTACCGTTTGGCGTTACCCTGAACCCGTTCCTGTCTCCGTTTGGTCTGCCGTGTAAACAGCCAGCCTGGGGTTACATCTCCGGTCTGGATCTGAAAACCAACCAGATCGTCTGGAAAAAACGTATTGGTACCCCACAGGACAGCATGCCGTTCCCGATGCCGGTTCCGGTGCCGTTCAATATGGGTATGCCAATGCTGGGTGGTCCAATCTCCACAGCCGGTAACGTGCTGTTCATCGCGGCAACCGCAGATAACTACCTGCGCGCGTATAACATGACCAACGGTGAAAAACTGTGGCAAGGCCGTCTGCCGGCCGGTGGACAGGCAACGCCGATGACCTATGAAGTGAATGGCAAGCAGTACGTTGTCATTTCTGCGGGTGGTCACGGTTCGTTTGGTACGAAGATGGGCGACTATATTGTCGCGTATGCATTGCCGGACGAAGGCAAATAAAAGCAAAACGGCAACGAAAGTTGCCGTTTTTAGCAATGCAGGCCGGGTAAGGCGAAGCCGCCACCCGGCTTTTTTTATACGGTAAAACCGAGCATCATCCCCGTATCTTCATGCTCCAGCAGATGACAGTGCGCCATATAGGCAAACTCTTCAGGCGCTTCATGGTCGAACTTCACCAGCACCTCGCTGACGCCGCCTTCCACTCTCACCGTATCTTTCCAGCCTGCTCGATGCGCTTCCGGCGCTTTGCCGTTCTCAGACAGAATACGGAACTGCGTGCCGTGGATATGGAACGGGTGCAGCATCATGTCCCCTTCCCCTGAAACCACCCAGCGCTCAAACTGCCCCTTCGCGGCGGCAAACATCGGCGTGTTCATATCGAACGCTTTGCCGTTGATCTTGTTGGCGTTGTGGAAATCGAACCCGTGACCGCCGTGATCCATACCGCCCATTTTGCCGTGGTCCATATTCATGTGGCCCATCATCTGGCCGTGGTGCATTCCCGCCATGGCCTGATTGCCATACTTTTTCATCAGCGCCTGCATGCCCATCATGTCAAGCATCGGGTCCATGGAGAGCTGAAGCTTACGCTGCGTGAGCCCATCCAGCGACGGGAGAGCTGGCAGCGTGGCTAAGGTGTCCGGCAGCATACCGGAGGCCGTGACCTGTAGCGGCTGAATGCGCAGCACCGGATGCGGTTTATCAAACGGCGCCACTGCCATCCCCATCTGGCTGACAGGCAGCGTTACCAGGTCAAACGGCTTGCCGTCGCTGATGTCCACCAGCACTTCGAAGCGTTCGCCCATCAGCATCGGCAGCTCGCTCACTTTTACCGGTTCCGGCAGCAGGCCGCCATCGCTTGCCACCACGTAAAGCGGGCGCTTATCGCTGGTGGCGAAGTTCAACGAGCGGGCGTTACAGCCGTTAAGCAAGCGCAGGCGCAGCCAGCCTTTCGGGGCGGCGTGCTGCGGATAGATCGCACCGTTGGCCAGCAGCGTATCGCCAAACCAGCCGACCGCCGCGCTCATCACGTCCAGCTGGTAGTCAATCTGCCCGTCAACGCTGAATTTTTTGTCCTGCACAATCACCGGCACATCGTCGATACCCCACTGTTTTGGCAGGCGCAGGAGACGGCTTTCGTCATCCTCAATCAACACCAGTCCGGCCAGCCCCATTGCCACCTGATGGCCCGTTTTGCCATGCTGATGCGGGTGGAACCAGCAGGTTGCCGCCCGCTGGTCAGGGGTAAAGGTTACGCTGCGTTTACCCCCTGGCTTGATAACACCCTGGGGACCACCATCCACTTCGCCCGGGACTTCCAGCCCGTGCCAGTGCAGCGTGGTCTCCTCGGCAAGCGTATTGTGGATATCCACCGTCACCGCTTTCCCTTTGCGTAACTGAAGCGCCGGGCCGAGCAGATTGCCGTTGTAGCCCCAGGTTGTGGCGCTGTGCCCGCCGAAGGAGGTTTTACCGGCCTGAACAACGAGCTGAATACGGCTACGGGCGTCTGCGGTCAGTAAGTCAGGAATGGGTAAGGCAGGCCTTTCAGCCGCAAAAACCGCGCGGCTCCAGAGTGGTAATGCGCTGGCAACCCCCAGCACAGCGGAATATTTTAAAAAATCACGACGTTGCATGTTCATTTCCTTATTTCCAGCAGGCGATCTTTTGAGCATAAACCCTCCCCTTACCGGAAGGTCAAGTAAAGCGGCAATAATAAAGATCGTCGCACTGGCATCAAGTGTGCTAACGTTAATTTTCCGTGAAGAAGTGGTAGAAGCAATGAAGACGTTTTTCAGGACAATTTTGTTCGGAAGCCTGATGGCAATGTGTGCGAACAGCTATGCGCTCAGTGAAAATGAAGCGGAAGATATGGCCGATTTAACGGCGGTTTTTGTATTCCTGAAAAATGATTGTGGCTACCAGAATTTACCCAACGGGCAAATTCGCCGCGCGCTGGTCTTTTTCGCCCAGCAGAACCAGTGGGATCTCAGCAATTATGACAGCTTTGACATGAAGGCGCTCGGTGAAGACAGCTACCGTGACTTGAGCGGTATTGGCATTCCCACGGCTAAAAAATGCAAAGCGCTGGCCCGCGATTCGCTCAGCCTGCTCGCCTACGTGAAATAACCTTCCCGACGCCCCCTGTTCAACCTATACCCGTGCAACCACGGTTATAGTTAGCTATCATGTTTCGCTCATTTTTTGTGAGCGTTACGGATGTTAACAAAGGAGGAGTCCGCGTATGGCCGACCACACGTTGTGGCATGAAACACTGCATGACCAGTTTGGTCAGTACTTTGCCGTTGATAACGTGCTCTATCATGAGAAAACGGATCACCAGGATCTGATCATCTTCGAAAACGCCGCCTTTGGCCGCGTGATGGCCCTGGATGGCGTTGTGCAAACGACCGAGCGCGACGAGTTTATCTATCATGAGATGATGACCCACGTTCCGCTGCTGGCCCACGGACACGCGAAGCATGTTCTGATTATCGGCGGCGGCGACGGCGCAATGCTGCGCGAGGTTTCACGTCATCGTTCCATTGAAACCATCACCATGGTTGAGATCGATGCGGGCGTGGTCTCTTTCTGCCGCCAGTATCTGCCCAACCATAATGCCGGCAGCTATGACGATCCGCGCTTTAATCTGGTTATCGACGACGGCGTTAACTTTGTTAACCAGACCACGCAGACCTTCGACGTGATTATCTCTGACTGCACCGACCCCATCGGCCCCGGCGCGTCGCTGTTTACCTCCTCGTTCTACGAAGGCTGCAAGCGCTGCCTGAACCCGGGCGGGATCTTCGTCGCACAAAACGGTGTCTGCTTCCTGCAGCAGGACGAAGCCCTCGACAGCCATCGCAAGCTCAGCACCTATTTCGGTGACGTCAGCTTCTATCAGGCGGCAATTCCGACGTACTACGGCGGGATCATGACCTTTGCATGGGCAACGGATAACGACGTGCTGCGTCATCTCTCTACCGAAATTATCCAGGCCCGCTTCCATCAGGCCGGGCTCACGTGCCGCTACTACAATCCGGCTATTCATACCGCAGCGTTTGCTCTGCCGCAGTACCTGCAAGACGCATTATCCACTAAGGGGGTGAGCTAATTGAAAAAGCTTAAACTACATGGCTTTAACAACCTGACCAAAAGCCTGAGTTTTTGTATTTACGATATCTGCTATGCCAAAACAGCGGAAGAACGCGATGGTTACATCGCCTATATCGATGAACTCTACAACGCCAACCGTCTGACCGAGATCCTGTCAGAAACCTGCTCGATCATCGGCGCCAATATTCTGAACATCGCACGACAGGATTATGAGCCCCAGGGTGCCAGCGTCACCATTCTGGTCAGCGAAGAGCCGGTCGACCCGCAGCTTATCGACAAAACTGAACACCCGGGTCCGCTGCCAGAAGTGGTCGTCGCCCACCTCGACAAAAGCCATATCTGCGTTCACACCTACCCGGAAAGCCACCCGGAAGGCGGGCTGTGCACTTTCCGCGCGGATATTGAAGTGTCGACCTGCGGCGTGATTTCCCCGCTGAACGCGCTGAACTATTTAATCCACCAGCTGGAATCGGACATCGTCACGATTGATTATCGCGTGCGCGGTTTTACCCGTGATATCAACGGCATGAAGCACTTCATCGACCACGAGATCAACTCCATTCAGAACTTTATGTCCGAGGACATGAAATCGCTGTATGACATGATGGACGTGAACGTGTACCAGGAAAACATCTTCCATACCAAGATGATGCTTAAGGAGTTCGACCTTAAGCACTACATGTTCCACACGAAGCCGGAAGATTTAAGTGAAGAAGAGCGCAAGGTCATCACCGACCTGCTCTGGAAAGAGATGCGCGAAATCTACTACGGCCGCAATATTCCGGCCGTGTAAGTGTTGCCCGGAGCAGGGACGCTTCGGGAAGTTACTTCTGTTTCATAAACTCACGGTAGGCATTCACTACCTGCAGGAAGTCTTCCACGCCGCACAGCGACAGGCTCTCTTCGTCGTAGTAGCTCATCCCCTCTTCCATCTCATCCCCTGAAAACTCAAGCTGGTTGGCGCGCACCATCACCTCTTCGCCGTCCATCCACAGGGTGTATTCATGTCCGGCGCGTTGCCAGGAGCGCTCGCTGCCTTTCACCGTATTTGCCGCCTGTTCGACTTCATCAAGAAGGGCGAGATTTTCTTTCACCTCTTCGTTAAACCAGTGTCCAACGGCTTCGTGCCCCATCGACATGCGCACTTTCACCACACCGGTGATGTCGCGCAAAAATTCGTAATCCATAGCGTTTTCCTCAGCAAAGCCATTAGGGTAATTATCGCAGCAGAGGGAAAGAAAAAAAGCGGGAGAGGTGGGAGGAATGAAAATAAAAAGGTGAGAGCAAGACCCTGCGGCCTGATGCCCTCACCCCGTCCCTCTCCCACGGGAGAGGGTGCAAACACTAAAAACCGTCTCGTAGAGACGGTTTTGCTGTTTATACTGCCGTCTGGAAGATCACCCCGTCAGCCTTCTCGGTGTACTGAGAAAGCTGGTCGAAGTTCAGATAGCGATAGGTATCCACCGCCGTCTTATCCACCTGCGCCACGAAGGTCTGGTACTCTTCCGGCGTTGGCAGTTTGCCAATCAGCGCCGCAACCGCCGCCAGCTCCGCAGAGGCCAGGTAGACGTTCGCACCAGTACCTAAACGGTTCGGGAAGTTACGGGTAGAGGTGGAAACCACCGTCGCACCGTCGGCTACGCGCGCCTGGTTACCCATACACAGGGAGCAGCCAGGGATTTCGATACGCGCCCCGCTCTTACCGAACACGCTGTAGTAACCCTCTTCGGTCAACTGAGCCGCGTCCATACGGGTTGGCGGTGCCACCCACAGGCGGGTCGGCAGCTGGCCTTTATGGGTATCCAGCAGCTTACCGGCGGCGCGGAAGTGGCCGATGTTGGTCATACAGGAGCCGATGAACACTTCGTCGATCTTATCGCCCTGCACGTCAGAGAGCAGACGCGCATCGTCCGGATCGTTCGGCGCACACAGGATTGGCTCTTTGATATCCGCCAGATCGATGTCGATCACCGCCGCGTACTCTGCGTCTGCGTCAGCTTCCAGCAGTTGCGGATCCGCCAGCCATTTCTCCATGCCCTGAATACGACGCTCCAGCGTACGACGATCGCCGTAGCCTTCCGCAATCATCCACTTCAGCAGAACGATGTTGGAGGTCAGATACTCAACGATCGGCTCTTTGTTCAGCTTGATGGTACAGCCTGCCGCAGAACGCTCGGCGGAGGCGTCGGTCAGCTCGAACGCCTGCTCCACTTTCAGATCCGGCAGACCTTCAATTTCCAGGATACGGCCAGAGAAGATGTTTTTCTTGCCTTTCTTCTCAACGGTCAGCAGGCCCTGTTTGATGGCATACAGCGGGATCGCGTGAACCAGGTCGCGCAGGGTGATGCCCGGCTGCATTTTGCCCTTGAAGCGCACCAGCACGGATTCAGGCATGTCCAGCGGCATTACGCCGGTCGCTGCAGCAAACGCCACCAGACCGGAGCCCGCCGGGAAGGAGATCCCGATTGGGAAACGGGTATGGGAGTCACCGCCGGTACCCACGGTATCCGGCAGCAGCATACGGTTCAGCCAGGAGTGGATGACGCCGTCACCCGGACGCAGAGAGACACCGCCGCGGTTCATGATGAAGTCTGGCAGCGTGTGGTGCGTGGTCACGTCAACCGGCTTAGGATAGGCCGCCGTGTGGCAGAAGGACTGCATCACCAGGTCAGAAGAGAAGCCCAGGCACGCCAGGTCTTTCAGTTCGTCACGGGTCATTGGGCCAGTGGTGTCCTGAGAGCCCACGGAGGTCATCTTCGGCTCGCAGTATGCGCCAGGGCGAATACCGGCTACGCCGCACGCGCGACCCACCATTTTCTGTGCCAGCGAGAAGCCGCGGTTGCTTTCTGCCACGTCTTTCGCGTGACGGAAAACGTCGGAGTGCGGCAGACCCAGCGCTTCACGCGCTTTGGTGGTCAGGCCGCGCCCGATGATCAGCGGAATACGGCCACCGGCACGCACTTCGTCAATCAGCACGTCGGTTTTCAGTTCGAAGCTTGCCAGCAGCTCGTTGGTTTCGTGGTTGCGCACTTCGCCTTTATACGGATAGACGTCAATCACGTCGCCCATGTTCAGGTTGCTCACATCCACTTCAATTGGCAGCGCGCCCGCATCTTCCATGGTGTTGAAGAAGATTGGCGCAATTTTGCCACCGAGGCACAGGCCGCCGCCGCGCTTGTTCGGCACGTGCGGAATGTCGTCGCCCATGAACCACAGTACGGAGTTGGTGGCGGACTTACGGGAAGAGCCGGTACCCACAACGTCACCGACGTAGGCCAGCGGGAAACCTTTTTGTTGCAGAGCTTCGATCTGTTTGATCGGGCCCACCACGCCCGGCTGATCTGGCTCAATGCCTTCACGGGCGTTTTTCAGCATCGCCAGGGCGTGCAGCGGGATATCAGGACGAGACCACGCGTCCGGTGCCGGAGACAGGTCATCGGTGTTGGTTTCACCGGTCACCTTAAAGACGGTCACGGTAATTTTTTCCGCCAGCGCAGGGCGGTTCAGGAACCATTCGGCATCGGCCCAGGACTGCATCACCTGCTTCGCATAGACGTTGCCCGCTTTGGCTTTTTCTTCTACGTCGTAGAAGTTATCGAACATCAGCAGCGTGGAAGAGAGCGCTTTAGCGGCAATCGGTGCCAGCTTGTCGTTATCCAGCGCGTCAATCAGCGGATGAATGTTGTAACCACCCTGCATGGTGCCGAGCAGTTCAATGGCTTTTTCAGGAGTAACCAGTGGGGAGGTGGCTTCGCCTTTGGCGATAGCAGCAAGGAATCCGGCTTTTACGTAGGCAGCTTCATCTACGCCAGGCGGTACGCGGTTGATCAACAGATCTAACAGGAATTCTTCTTCGCCCTTAGGCGGGTTCTTCAGCAGCTCGACGAGCGCGGCCATTTGGGTTGCATCTAAAGGTTTGGGTACAATTCCCTCGGCGGCACGTTCTGCTACGTGCTTACGGTATTCTTCTAGCACGACGGTTCTCCTCGCTCTCATTGTCATATGCGGCGGACGTTCTCTTCACGCTCCTGTGAGACAGCAGTTTGTAGGGTAAATGCCCGATACCGCGTCGGGCAGCATAGCAGGATTTCTGCACAGTGTTAATCCGTTTACAAAAAAGCAACATTAAAAAGTTTGCTGAATCGTTAAGCATGGTGTAGCGGGGAGACGAGGTGAATTTTGGGGACAAAAAAACCGCCTGGTAGCGGTTATTTTGTTGCCTTGCGGTGGTAGCACACCGGGTTGGCAGATTTGCGGCAACCCCAACGCAATGAATTTTGCATCACACCCTGCAGGCTTGCAAGCCATTATGTCAATTTTGCGTAGCACCTTCCCATTTCGAATGAAACCCCGTTTAAATTCATCTCTCGCCTTTAGAATTACCACTGAGTCGATTACTCTTTCCCCTCGGCCTGCTTCGCTGGTGTAGCAACCAGTCACCGGGCCCGGGAGCAGTTCCGTAACCTACGCGGCAATCCCAACTTGCCAGGTTCTGCCTTTCCCGGTGAAGAATGAACCCGCGTAGCCTGTACAGGAACGCACGCAATGGAGATGCGAATCACTGCGCTGATCGTTGCGATCGGTTTACTGCTTACCGCACTGCACGGTGGCTGGAACATATCCGACATCACGGTGCTGTTTGTCGTCAACCTCGGCAACTAGCTGCTGGCCGCTCGCAAGAGCGGCCTTCTGAATTCCCGGCGCCTTTTCCCGCATCGCATATAATTGTGTAATAAATACTCACACTCTTTATCCGGACGTACCGGACGCTTCCCAATAAAAGTCAAAACAGTAAAAGACGGGTGAATGATACTCACGCCAACCGTAACGCCTCACGGCACAGCGCCTGTCTCGTTGGAGTCATTTTATGAAGTTGCCCTTTAAGCCACATCTGCTTGTCCTTCTGTGCAGTGCCGGGCTGTTTGCCGCCTCAGGCGTCATGTTTGTCAAAAGTCGTGCAACGGAACCCGTTGCGCCAGCCCCCGTCGCGCAACCACCGTCAGCGCCTACCGCAGCCCAGCCGGCCCCTGTTGTCGCGCCAACCTACACTGCCGCGCAAATCGATCAGTGGGTTGCCCCCATTGCGCTCTATCCGGATGCTCTGCTGTCACAGATCTTGATGGCCTCGACCTACCCGGCTAACGTGATTCAAGCGGCACAGTGGTCCAAAGACAACCCCAAAATGGAAGGGGACGCCGCGATTCAGGCCGTTGCCAGCCAGCCCTGGGATCCCAGCGTAAAATCCCTGGTCGCGTTTCCTCAGCTTATGTCGCTGATGGGAGAGAATCCGCCGTGGGTACAAAATCTGGGCGATGCGTTTCTCGCGCAGCCGAAAGATGTGATGGATTCGGTGCAACGGTTGCGCGCGCTGGCGCAGAAGACCGGCGCCTTGCAATCTACGCCTCAGCAGACGGTCACCACGGTAACGAAACCCGCACCTGCAAAAACCAGCACCACCGAATCAACGTCAACCACCACGTCCGCACCGGCCCCGACGGTGATCAAAATTGAATCTGCCGACCCGCAGGTGATTTACGTCCCCACCTATAATCCCAATACGGTTTACGGGACCTGGCCTAATACCGCCTATCCGCCAACCTATCTCCCGCCGTCACCCGGGGAGCAGTTTGGCAATAGCTTCGTCAACGGCTTAGGTTTCAGCCTGGGTGTCGCCACAACTTATGCCATCTTCAGCAACATCGACTGGGATGATGACGATGACTGGGACCATCATCATGACGGTGACTGGGATAATCACGGCGGCTACAACCGCAACGGTGATAACAACATCAATATTAACGTTGAGAACTTCAATAAAATCAGCGGACAACGTCTGGCGGACGCCAACCGTACCTGGCAGCACAACCCGGCCTATCGGGAAGGTGTCCCCTACCCGACAAACCAGCTCAACACGCGTTTCCACTCCACCGACACGGCCACGGGGCTTAGTGCAACGCAACAACCGGTTAATCGCGATAGCCAGCGTCAGGCGGCGCTGAGCCAGATGGAGAAATCGACAGGTAAAACCTTCCCACAGACTGCTCGCCCGGGCACGAAAGCGGCGCAGCGACAGGCCTCAAGTGAACAGCTGAAACAGATTTCTCAGCGCAATAACTACCGTGGCTATGACACCAAACCGCAGACGGCGAAGCGGGCCACCACGCAGCAGCGAGAAAACCGCCAGACCACCGCACAGAGACAAGAGAAACGGGTCCAGCCTTCTCAGCAACGTCCCTTCCAGCAGCGAAACAGTCAGCTCCGGGCCAATGCACTGAGCGGCAACGACAGCCGTTCCGCCAACTGGCAGGCGCAGCAGCAGCGTGGGGCGCAAAGCAGACGCCTCGCCGCTCGTCAGCAGCAGCTACGCCCGGCAGCGGCTGGACGTGCTGAACACCGTGAATTCCGTCATCGCTAAGGGAGCCGACATGAAACGTAAATTACTCAGTGGAATGGTGTTGTTCATGGTCTCGGCGACCGTCATGGCGCAGCAATCCTTCAGTTCACCAGAACAGGCTACCAATGCGCTGGAAAGCGCCATCCGCGATCAAAACGAAAGCGCGATGAGCAACCTGCTCGGTGAGAACTGGCGCGACTTCCTGCCCCCTGAAGGCGTTGATCCTGACGCAGTCGATCGCTTTCTGCGCGACTGGAAAGTCCGTCATAACACCATTGTCGAAGGCGATAAAGCGCATCTGGTTGTCGGAGACAGCGGCTGGCAACTTCCCATTCCGGTGATCAAAACCGCCTCCGGCTGGCAGTTTGACATCAAAGAAGGCGCTGAGGAGATCCTGACCCGCGAAATTGGGCGCAACGAACTTGCCGCCATCGAAGCCCTGCATGCTTACGTGGCCGCTCAGCAGAGCTATTTCGCAATGAACCAGAAATACGCGCAGAAGATTGTCAGTTCTGAGGGGAAAAAGGACGGTCTGTACTGGCCCGTCTCGCCCGGCGAAGCGCCAAGCCCGCTTGGTCCGGCATTTAGCCCTAAAGAGCCAAGCGCGGGTTACCATGGCTATCGCTTCCGCATCCTGCCCGATAATCACGGTTTCGCGATGGTGGCGTGGCCTGTCAGCTATGGTCAGACAGGCGTCATGAGCTTTGTGATAAACCAGGACGACAAGGTGTACCAGTCCGATCTCGGCAGCGATTCGGAGCAGAAGGCCCGGGCGCTGGCCTCATACGCACCTGATAACACCTGGCAGCCCTTAGCCCCCTGAACGCCGCGCATAAAAAAAGCGGCCTCAGGCCGCTTTTTTCATCTGAAGAAACTTATTTCTTCTTCGCTTTCGCGTTTGGCAGGTCAGTAATGCTACCTTCAAACACTTCAGCCGCCAGGCCCACGGACTCGTGCAGCGTCGGGTGCGCGTGGATGGTCAGCGCGATATCTTCCGCATCACAGCCCATTTCGATAGCCAGACCGATTTCACCCAGCAGCTCACCGCCGTTGGTACCGACAATCGCACCACCGATTACGCGGTGAGTCTCTTTGTCGAAGATCAGTTTGGTCATACCGTCTGCGCAGTCGGAAGCGATAGCACGGCCAGAAGCAGCCCACGGGAAGGTGGCGGTTTCGTAGCTGATGCCTTTCTCTTTCGCTTCTTTCTCGGTCAGACCGACCCATGCAACTTCTGGCTCGGTGTACGCGATAGATGGGATCACTTTCGGATCGAAGTAGTGCTTCATGCCGGCGATAACTTCAGCAGCAACGTGACCTTCGTGAACGCCTTTGTGCGCCAGCATTGGCTGACCGACGATGTCGCCGATAGCAAAGATGTGCGGCACGTTGGTGCGCAGCTGTTTGTCAACGCGGATGAAGCCACGGTCGTCCACTTCCACGCCAGCCTTGCCCGCGTCGAGGTTTTTACCGTTCGGTACACGACCGATAGCCACCAGCACGGCGTCGTAACGCTGTGGTTCGGATGGGGCTTTTTTGCCTTCCATGGAAACGTAAATACCGTCTTCTTTCGCTTCAACGGCAGTCACTTTGGTTTCCAGCATCAGGTTAAACTTCTTGCTGATGCGCTTGGTGAAGACTTTAACGATATCTTTGTCAGCAGCCGGGATAACCTGGTCGAACATTTCAACCACGTCAATGTCTGAACCCAGCGCATGGTACACGGTACCCATTTCCAGACCGATGATACCGCCGCCCATAACCAGCAGACGCTTAGGAACGGTTTTCAGCTCCAGGGCATCGGTGGAATCCCACACGCGTGGATCTTCATGTGGGATGAATGGCAGTTCGATTGGGCGAGAGCCTGCCGCGATGATCGCGTTGTCGAAGTTGATCACGGTTTTGCCGTTTTCGCCTTCCACTTCCAGGGTGTTCGCACCGGTGAATTTACCCAGACCGTTTACCACTTTCACTTTACGGCCTTTGGCCATACCCGCCAGACCGCCGGTCAGCTGAGTGATAACTTTCTCTTTCCAGGTACGAATTTTGTCGATATCGGTTTTCGGCTCGCCGAAGACGATACCGTGTTCAGCCAGCGCTTTGGCTTCTTCGATAACTTTCGCTACGTGCAGCAGCGCTTTAGAAGGGATACAGCCGACGTTCAGACAAACACCGCCGAGGGTGCTGTAACGCTCTACGATGACGGTTTCCAGACCTAAATCCGCGGCGCGGAATGCTGCGGAGTAACCTGCCGGGCCTGCCCCAAGTACTACGACCTGAGTTTTGATTTCTGTGCTCATCATGACCTCTTAGTTTATACCCGTCGTCCACCGGGTCGTTCTATCCGCCCGCAGTTTACAAAATTGTTAACAATTTTGAAACAACAAACGGCTCACGAATTGTCGCTTTCACCAATAACCTCATAAACACCATGAGATTATCAGAAAAAAGCCGGCCGACTGGCCGGCTTTTCGATTACATCACCAGGCGGCGAATGTCGCTCAGCATGTTGTTGATGATGGTGATGAAACGCGCACCATCAGCCCCGTCGATCACGCGGTGGTCGAAGGACAGAGAGATTGGCATCATCAGACGCGGCACGAACTCTTTGCCATTCCACACCGGCTCCATCGCGGACTTGGACACACCGAGGATAGCCACTTCCGGCGCGTTCACAATCGGCGCGAAGTGGGTGGTACCCAGGCCGCCGATGCTGGAGATAGTGAAGCAGCCGCCCTGCATTTCGCCGGCAGTCAGCTTACCATCACGCGCTTTCTTGGAGATGGTGGTCAGTTCACGGGACAGCTCAGTGATGCTCTTCTTGTTCACGTCTTTGAATACCGGAACAACCAGACCATTTGGCGTATCTACCGCAACACCGATGTTGATGTATTTCTTCAGCGTCAGCTTCTGGCCGTCTTCGGACAGGGAGCTGTTGAAGCGTGGCATCTGCTCCAGAGCAGCGGCAACGGCTTTCATGATGAAGACCACTGGGGTGAATTTCACGTCCAGCTTACGCTTCTCGGCTTCGGCGTTCTGCTGTTTACGGAACGCTTCCAGATCGGTGATATCGGTTTTGTCGAAGTGGGTAACGTGCGGGATCATCACCCAGTTACGGCTCAGGTTCGCACCAGAGATTTTCTGGATACGGCCCAGCTCCACTTCTTCGATTTCGCCGAACTTGCTGAAGTCCACTTTCGGCCATGGCAGCATGCCCGGGATACCGCCGCCAGCGGCTGCCGCAGGTGCAGCTTCGGCGCGTTTCACCGCGTCTTTCACGTAAGCCTGAACGTCTTCGCGCAGGATACGCCCCTTACGGCCGGTACCTTTCACTTTCGCCAGGTTCACACCGAATTCGCGCGCCAGGCGACGAATCAGCGGAGTCGCGTGGACGTAAGCGTCGTTTTCAGCGAACTCTGATTTTTCTGCTTTTGCAGCAGGGGCAGCGGCTGGTTTAGCAGCCTGAGCCGGTGCAGCAGCCGGTGCTGGAGCAGCCGCGGCAGCCGGAGCTGCGGCAGGCGCAGCGCCTTCCACTTCGAAGACCATGATCAGGGAGCCGGTAGACACTTTGTCGCCGGTGCTGATTTTGATCTCTTTAACGGTACCGGCGAACGGCGCAGGCACTTCCATGGAAGCCTTGTCGCCTTCAACGGTGATCAGTGACTGTTCAGCGGCAACTTTGTCGCCCACTTTTACCATCACTTCGGTGACTTCAACTTCGTCACCGCCGATGTCCGGTACGTTAACGTCTTTCGCACCGCCAGCAGCGGCTGGTGCAGCGGCCGGAGCCGGAGCAGCGGCCTGTGCAGGCGCGGCAGCAGGTGCAGCACCCGCCACTTCGAAGATCATGATAAGCGACCCGGTAGACACTTTATCGCCGGTGTTGATCTTGATCTCTTTTACGGTACCGGCGAATGGCGCTGGTACTTCCATAGAGGCTTTGTCGCCTTCTACGGTGATCAGTGACTGCTCGGCCGCAACGGTATCGCCCACTTTCACCAGGATTTCAGTGACTTCAACTTCGTCACCGCCGATGTCAGGCACGTTCACTTCTTTCGCTGCTGCGGCAGCTGCTGGAGCAGCGGCGGCCGGAGCGGCTTCTTTCTTCTCTTCCTGCGCAGGTGCAGCAGCTGCTGCACCGTCGGCGGAATCGAAAATCATGATCAGTTTGCCGGTCTCGGTTTTATCGCCAACGGAGACTTTGATCTCCTTAACGATGCCAGCCTGAGGAGACGGGACTTCCATAGAGGCTTTATCGCCTTCTACGGTGATCAGCGACTGTTCAGCTTCAACTTTGTCGCCCACTTTGACCAGGATCTCGGTGATTTCAACTTCATCAGCCCCGATGTCCGGTACTTTGATTTCGATAGCCATTATTCTTTTACCTCTTACGCCAGACGCGGGTTAACTTTTTCTGCATCGATGTTGAATTTGGTAATTGCGTCCGCAACCACTTTCTTATCGATTTCGCCACGTTTAGCCAGTTCGCCCAGTGCTGCTACAACCACGTAAGAAGCATCAACTTCGAAGTGGTGACGCAGGTTTTCGCGGCTGTCAGAACGACCGAAGCCGTCAGTACCCAGTACGCGATAATCATCAGCTGGAACGTATGTACGAACCTGCTCAGCGAACAGTTTCATATAGTCAGTGGACGCCACCGCTGGCGCGTCGTTCATCACCTGAGCGATGTACGGAACGCGTGGGGTTTCCATTGGGTGCAGCATGTTCCAGCGCTCACAATCCTGGCCATCACGCGCCAGTTCGGTGAAGGAAGTCACAGAGTACACGTCGGAACCCACGCCGTAGTCTTTCGCCAGGATCTGCGCTGCTTCACGAACGTGACGCAGGATAGAACCGGAGCCCAGCAGCTGAACTTTACCTTTGCTACCTTCAATGGTTTCGAGTTTGTAGATACCTTTACGGATACCTTCCTCGGCACCTGCTGGCATTGCCGGCATGTGGTAGTTTTCGTTCAGGGTGGTGATGTAGTAGTAAATGTTCTCCTGCGCTTCACCGTACATGCGCTGCAGGCCGTCATGCATGATGACTGCCACTTCGTACGCGTAGGACGGGTCGTAAGAGATACAGTTAGGAATAGTCAGAGACTGAATGTGGCTGTGGCCATCTTCGTGCTGCAGACCTTCACCGTTCAGAGTCGTACGACCAGAAGTACCACCGATCAGGAAGCCGCGAGCCTGCTGGTCGCCTGCCTGCCAGCACAGGTCACCGATACGCTGGAACCCGAACATGGAGTAGTAGATGTAGAACGGGATCATCGGCAGGTTGTTGGTGCTGTAAGAGGTCGCAGCAGCCAGCCAGGATGCGCCAGCGCCCAGCTCGTTGATACCTTCCTGAAGGATCTGACCTTTCTCGTCTTCTTTGTAGTATGCAACCTGCTCACGGTCCTGCGGGGTGTACTGCTGGCCGTTCGGGCTGTAAATACCGATCTGACGGAACAGACCTTCCATACCGAAAGTACGCGCTTCGTCGGCGATGATTGGAACCAGACGATCTTTGATCGACTTGTTCTTCAGCATCACGTTCAGGGCACGAACGAAAGCGATGGTGGTAGAGATCTCTTTGTTCTGCTCTTCCAGCAGCTGAGAGAAGTCTTCCAGCGCTGGCAGTTCCAGCTTCTCGGTGAAGTTAGGCTGACGAGCTGGCAGGTAGCCTTTCAGCGCCTGACGACGTTCGTGCAGGTACTTGTGCTCTTCAGAGCCTTCCGGGAAGGTGATGTAAGACAGGTTTTCTACCTGCTCATCGGTCACTGGAACGTTGAAACGGTCGCGGATATAGCGCACGCCGTCCATGTTCATTTTCTTAACCTGGTGAGCGATGTTTTTACCTTCTGCGGTATCACCCATGCCGTAACCTTTGATGGTGTGGGCCAGGATTACAGTCGCTTTACCTTTGGTTTCACGCGCTTTTTTCAGTGCAGCGTAAATTTTCTTCGGATCGTGACCACCGCGGTTCAGGGCCCAGATCTGCTCATCAGTCCAGTCGGCAACCAGCGCTGCGGTTTCAGGGTATTTACCGAAGAAGTGCTCACGCACGTAGGCACCGTCTTTGGATTTGAAGGTCTGGTAGTCGCCGTCAACGGTTTCGTTCATCAGCTGGATCAGTTTACCGCTGGTGTCTTTACGCAGCAGTTCGTCCCAACGGGAACCCCACATGACTTTGATCACGTTCCAGCCAGCACCTGCGAAGATGCCTTCCAGTTCGTTGATGATCTTGCCGTTACCGGTTACCGGACCATCCAGACGCTGCAGGTTACAGTTGATGATGAAGCACAGGTTGTCCAGCTTCTCACGGGTTGCGATGGTGATCGCACCTTTAGATTCTGGCTCATCCATTTCGCCGTCGCCCAGGAAGGCGTAAACGGTCTGCTCAGAGGTGTCTTTCAGACCACGGTGTTCCAGATACTTCAGGAATTTAGCCTGGTAGATCGCACCGATTGGGCCCAGACCCATAGATACGGTCGGGAACTGCCAGAATTCAGGCATCAGTTTAGGGTGCGGATAAGAAGACAGACCTTTACCGTGAACTTCCTGACGGAAGTTGTTCATCTGCTCTTCAGTCAGACGACCTTCCAGGAATGCACGTGCATAGATGCCCGGAGAGATGTGGCCCTGGAAGTACACCAGATCGCCGCCGTCTTTCTCGTTCGCTGCACGGAAGAAGTGGTTGAAGCACACTTCGTAAACGGTCGCAGAAGACTGGAAGGACGCCATGTGGCCACCCAGCTCCAGGTCTTTCTTGGACGCGCGCAGAACGGTCATGATGGCGTTCCAGCGGATTGCAGAACGGATACGACGTTCCAGATCCAGATTGCCCGGGTATTCCGGTTCGTCTTCAACGGCAATCGTGTTTACGTAGTTGCTAGCCCCTGCACCTGAAGCAACCTTCACGCCGCCTTTGCGGGCTTCAGAAAGCAGCTGATCAATCAGATACTGAGCGCGCTCAACACCTTCTTCACGGATGACCGATTCGATCGCCTGTAGCCAGTCGCGAGTTTCGATCGGATCCACGTCATTTTGGAGACGTTCTGACATGGGGGTATTCCTTATCTATCTAATACGTTGATTTGTCTGGAACCTGTCCCATTGTGCTCTTGGGCAAGAACACAATAAGACAGGTTCTGCGTTTAGTTGCCGCGCTCTAAAAGTACCTGGCGCTTAATCCTTTCGTTGCTGTATGCGGCGTAATGAACGTTCGCGACGCGATTGTTCACGGCTGCGGTCCAGCAAGATTTCCTCAATGAAAGCCAGGTGACGGTGCGACGCTTCGCGCGCCTGCTCCGGCTCCCCGGCCATTATCGCCTCGAATACTCGGGTGCGATGGTTGCTTACCAGCGGGAGCATCTCCCGACGGGCATACAACAATTCAAAATTCTGACGAACGTTCTGGGCCAGCATCGGCTCCATGCAGCGTAGCAGATGGAGGAGCACCACGTTGTGTGCCGCTTCGGTGACGGCGATTTGATACTGGACAACGGCGCTGGACTCGGCGTCTAAATCGCCGGACTGCTGTGCCCGTTCAATGGCCTGATGCAGTTCGCGGATACGCACGCGATCTTCATCAGTGCTGCGAAGGGCGGCGTAATAGGCCGCAATACCTTCAAGCGCGTGACGGGTCTCAAGCAGGTCAAACTGGGATTCTGGGTGGTCAGAGAGAAGTTCTACAAGCGGATCGCTGAAGCTCTGCCACAGGCTGTTTTGCACAAAGGTTCCGCCGCCCTGGCGACGAAGCAGCAAGCCCTTTGCTTCGAGGCGTTGAATCGCCTCACGCAGAGAGGGACGTGAAACGTCGAACTGTTTTGCCAGCTCGCGTTCTGGCGGAAGTTTCTCACCCGGGCGCAGAGTCCCTTCGAGGATTAAAAACTCCAGCTGCTGCTCAATCACATCAGATAGTTTTGGTTGGCGAATTTTGCTGTAGGCCATATTCCCTGTCTTACGCCTTTTTGCCCGGAGTCAATTGGTCTTACCAATTTCTAGTTCGTATCGCTAAAGTAACAAAGTATTCACCTTCTGTCCATATTGGTTTTGATTGAAATCAGTAAACCCTGCACATTTTAACAACCTTACAGAAATAACGTTTCAGAAATGTAACTTTGCACAAATGAGTTGATTACTCCCAAAGAGGGAGTTTTAACCATAATGAAACGAGGGGTTTTGCAATCTGAAGCGATTCAACATGGCAAATAATGAAAATTCGCCCACTTAAGAAGCATTTCTATTCTATAGGTTGGGTTAGGAAGAATAAGCGGGCCGATTTACAAATGCTTTCTTTTTATTCAAGTCGTCAGCATCCCTTCATAAAGCAGGTGCATTCGCAGGCGCTTACCACTATTCTGGCGGTTACGGAAGTCATCTCCGCTTTTTTCGGTTTGTTTAACCGTAAAGAAATAAATACAGAATATGGACTTTCATAATTACACACGCACAGCGTGAACATAACAACCACACACGAGGTTTCAAATGGAAGCTCAACAGCACGGCGATCAGCTAAAGCGCGGACTTAAAAACCGCCATATACAGCTCATCGCACTGGGCGGTGCGATTGGTACCGGCCTGTTTCTGGGCAGCGCATCCGTTATCCAGTCAGCCGGTCCGGGTATTATTTTGGGTTACGCGATTGCGGGTTTCATCGCTTTTCTGATCATGCGCCAGCTTGGCGAAATGGTCGTTGAAGAGCCGGTCGCAGGCTCGTTCAGCCACTTTGCCTATAAATACTGGGGCAGCTTTGCGGGCTTCGCCTCCGGCTGGAACTACTGGGTGCTGTACGTTCTGGTTGCTATGGCCGAGCTGACCGCCGTCGGGAAGTACATTCAGTTCTGGTACCCCGAGATCCCCACCTGGGCGTCTGCTGCAGCCTTCTTCGTGATTATCAACGCCATTAACCTGACCAACGTAAAAGTGTTCGGCGAGATGGAGTTCTGGTTTGCCATTATCAAAGTCATTGCCGTTGTGGCGATGATCATCTTCGGTGGCTGGCTGCTGTTCAGCGGCAACGGCGGCCCGCAGGCTACCGTGCGTAACCTCTGGGAACAGGGCGGCTTCCTGCCTCACGGCATGACTGGTCTGGTGATGATGATGGCGATCATTATGTTCTCCTTCGGCGGCCTGGAGCTGGTGGGTATTACCGCCGCCGAAGCCGATAACCCGGAGCAAAGCATCCCGAAAGCCACGAATCAGGTTATCTACCGTATTCTGATCTTCTATGTGGGCTCACTGGCCGTGCTGCTCTCCCTGCTGCCGTGGACGCGCGTGACCGCTGACACCAGCCCGTTTGTTCTCATCTTCCACGAGCTGGGCGATACCTTTGTCGCCAACGCCCTGAACATCGTGGTGCTGACCGCAGCGCTCTCCGTTTACAACAGCTGCGTATACTGCAACAGCCGTATGCTGTTCGGCCTGGCCCAGCAGGGCAACGCGCCGAAGATGCTGCTCAACGTAGATAAACGCGGCGTGCCGGTGAATACCATCATTGTTTCAGCCATCGTGACCGCGCTGTGCGTGTTGATTAACTACATGGCACCGGAATCGGCGTTTGGCCTGCTGATGGCGCTGGTAGTCTCCGCTCTGGTTATCAACTGGGCGATGATCAGTCTGGCGCACATGAAGTTCCGCCGCGCGAAACAGCAGCAGGGCGTCACCACGCGCTTCCCTGCCCTGCTCTATCCGCTGGGTAACTGGATTTGCCTGCTGTTTATGGCGGCCGTGCTGGTGATCATGCTGATCACGCCGGGCATGGCGATTTCCGTCTACCTGATCCCGGTCTGGATTGCGATCCTTGGCGTTGGCTATCTCTTCAGCCAGAAAAGCCGTAATGCCATGAAGGCGCACTAAACCTCTCGCCGCGGCACCTGTTTTTGCGGGTGCCGCGCGTTGTTACCTCCTTCACACTTTCACGCCAACAGCATATTTATCCATATCACCGCCCTGATACTGCAACGCATATATTCCTTTGCCAGCGAATAATTCTCCCCATACCGTAAACCGGAGAGCTGTCGATGGATAACAACAAACTGTCAGTAAAAGAAAAGATCGGCTATGGGATGGGCGACGCGGGATGCAACATCATCTTCGGCGCCATCATGCTGTTTGTTAACTATTTCTATACGGATATTTTTGGCCTGGCGCCTGCGCTGGTCGGCGTGCTGCTGCTGTCCGTCCGCGTGATTGACGCCGTAACGGACCCGATCATGGGGGCGATTGCCGACCGTACCCGCAGTAAATATGGCCGGTTTCGTCCATGGCTGCTGTGGATTGCGTTCCCCTACGCGCTGTTCAGCATTCTGATGTTCACCACCCCGGAGTGGAGCTATAACAGCAAAGTTATCTATGCGTTTGTCACCTACTTCCTGCTCTCGTTAACCTATACGGCCATCAACATCCCTTACTGCTCGTTAGGTGGAGTGATCACCAACGATCCAAAAGAGCGCGTGGCCTGCCAGTCGTATCGCTTCGTGCTGGTCGGCATCGCCACCCTGCTGCTCTCCTTAACGCTGCTGCCGATGGCCGACTGGTTTGGCGGGGATAACAAAGCCAAAGGCTACCAGATGGCGATGACCGTCCTGGCACTGATTGGTACCTGTATGTTCCTGTTCTGCTTCGCCACCGTGCGCGAGCGCGTGCGTCCGGCAGTGCAAACCAACGACGAACTGAAAAACGACCTGAAAGACGTGTGGAAAAACGACCAGTGGGTGCGCATTTTGCTGCTGACGCTGTGCAACGTCTGCCCGGGCTTTATCCGCATGGCGGCGACCATGTATTACGTCACCTGGGTGATGGGCCAGAGCACCCACTTCGCCACGCTGTTTATCAGCCTGGGCGTTGTCGGCATGATGCTTGGCAGCGTGCTGGCAAAAGTGCTGACCGACCGCTGGTGTAAGCTGAAGGTCTTCTTCTGGACCAATATCGTGCTGGCGGCATTCTCTTGCGCCTTCTATTTCTTCGACCCGAAAGCCACCGTTACCATCGTGGTGCTCTACGTCCTGCTGAACATCCTGCACCAGATCCCGTCTCCGCTGCACTGGTCGCTGATGGCTGACGTGGACGACTACGGCGAGTGGAAAACCGGGAAACGCATCACTGGGATCAGCTTCTCGGGTAACATCTTCTTCCTGAAACTGGGCCTGGCGATTGCCGGTGCGATGGTCGGCTTCCTGCTCTCCTGGTACGGTTATGACGCGGGCGCAAAAGCGCAAAGCGCGGACGCCATTAACGGGATCGTGCTGCTCTTTACCGTCATTCCGGGCATTGGATACTTAATTACCGCTGGGGTGGTACGTCTGCTGAAAGTGGACCGTGAGACCATGAAGCAGATCCAGTCCGTTCTGGAAAAACGCCGCAACAATTACCGCGAGCTGAATGACTATCAGGAACTCAAAGCCGCTGAGACTAAATAAGGAAAGCCGCATGCATAACTGGCCCAACCCGTTTATCGAACAACGCGCCGACCCGTACATTTTACGCCATGAGGGACAGTACTATTTTATTGCCTCCGTGCCGCAGTACGACAGGCTGGCGATCCGCCGCGCGGACTCGCTGGAAGGACTACGCGGAGCTGAAGAGGTAGTGGTCTGGCGCAAACCCGAGACCGGCCCGATGAGCCAGCTGATTTGGGCACCGGAACT
Organism: Enterobacter cloacae complex sp. I3; assembly: GCF_014896175.1. Taxonomy (NCBI): domain Bacteria; kingdom Pseudomonadati; phylum Pseudomonadota; class Gammaproteobacteria; order Enterobacterales; family Enterobacteriaceae; genus Enterobacter; species Enterobacter cloacae complex sp. I3. Next base: position 143,641 of record NZ_JADBQZ010000008.1, on the reverse strand, counting down.
GCACCACATTGACGGCAAGTGGTACATCTATTTTGCCGCGACGCACACCCAGGCGCTCGACGCGCTCGGGATGTTCCAGCACCGCATGTTTGCGATTGAGTGTGCGGACCGCGATCCGCTCAGCGGTACCTGGATCGAGAAAGGGCAAATCAACACCCCGTTCGACACCTTCGCCCTGGACGCCACCACCTTTGTTCATCAGGGCAAACGCTGGTACCTGTGGGCGCAAAAAGCCCCGGATATTTCCGGTAACTCTAACCTCTATCTGTGCGAAATGGAGAACCCGTGGACGCTGAAAGGCGAGCCGGTGATGCTCAGCAAGCCAGAATACGACTGGGAATGCCGTGGTTTCTGGGTCAACGAAGGTCCGGCGGTGCTGGTTCACGGCGATAAGCTGTTTATCAGCTACTCCGCCAGCGCCACCGATGAGAACTACTGCATGGGATTACTGTGGATAGACCTGAACGCCGATCCGCAAAACCCGGCAAACTGGCACAAATCCCCTCGCCCGGTTTTCGTCACCAGCTACGAGAACCGCCAGTACGGGCCAGGCCACAACAGCTTTACGCAAACGCCGGAAGGGGAAGATGTATTGGTATACCACGCAAGAAATTACACCGAAATTGAAGGCGATCCGCTTTACGATCCGAACCGTCATACTCGCCTGAAGCTTGTCCGCTGGGACGAAAACGGGATGCCTGATTTCGGCATCCCGCCTGCGGATACGTTATAGCGTCTGCGGCGCGCTGGGTTACACCAGCGTGCCGTAAATCGTCAGCAGCGCCACAATCACCACCACCACAAACGAGGTTTTCTTCGCCATTGAAACGGCGGCTTTTGGCGTTTCGATCTTGTCGGTATGCGGTTCGCGCGCCAGCGAGAACTGCGCCAGGCGCGTCAACACCTGGTACTGGGACGTATGGCGGTCCCCAAGAGAAGCGAACCATGCGGGCAGCGCTTTTTCACCGTGGCCAATTAAGGCGTACACCACGCCCACCAGACGCACCGGAAGCCAGTCGAGCACGTGCAGGATGGCATCAATGCCGGAGAGCAAACGCTCATGCGGCGTCAGATAACGGGCAAGCCAGGTCTGCCAGGCGCGCAGGAACGAATAGCCCATCAGCAGTACCGGCCCCCACGGGCCGCCCACCACAAACCAGAACAGCGGAGCAAGGTAGTAGCGGAAGTTAATCCACAGCAGCGCGTTTTGCAGCTCGCGCAGGAACTCGCGCTCGTCGCAGTCCGGTGGCACGCCGTGGATCATCGTCAGCTCGCTCGCCATCGCGCCGCGCGCGTGGGCATCGTCACGGGAGGCGGCTTTCAGGTAGGCGTGATAGTGCAAACGCACCTTGCCCGCACCAATGCACAGCACGCCGAGCAGGATCCACACCACCAGCAGCGGCACGTTGAAAAAGAGTCCGTACAGCGAGCGCAGCAGCAGGAAGGTAATCAGCATGACGCCCGCCATCATCAGCAGCGTGCGCAGCATGGAAAAGTGCTTGATGCGGCGGAACAACACCTCCAGCCGGTGATCCAGTTGCCAGTGCTCGCCGAGCTTGAACAGGCGTTCAGCGATGATAACCAGCAGCATGGTAAACAACGTCATGGTATCTCCTTATTCTGACGACGCGGCAAGCATGGCGCGAAACCGCGACCAGTCAAATGCCGGGCCGGGATCGGTTTTTCTCGCCGGAGCGATATCGCTGTGCCCGGTAATATTGTCGGCGATTGCCGGGTAGAGTCCGATAAGCGTGTGGGTAATAGCAACCAGCTGCTGATACTGGGCATCGGTGTAGGGGGTAGTATCCGTGCCTTCCAGCTCAATCCCAATCGAGAAATCGTTGCACCGTTCGCGCCCGTGATACATCGATACCCCGGCATGCCAGGCGCGCTTATCAAAAGGAACATACTGAACTACCTCACCATCACGGCGAATCAGGCAGTGAGCCGACACGCGCAGATGCGCAATCTCAGCGAAGAAGGGATGAGCATTGGGATCTATCGTTCCCGTGAATAACGCATCGATCCACGGGCCGCCAAACTCACCCGGCGGGAGGCTAATATTATGAACCACCAGCAGTGTGGGCTTTTCATCCTCCGGGCGGCAGTCGTGGTGCGGCGAGGGCACATGCCGCGCATCCACCAGCCATCCGTTTTCTAACAACATGCTGGAACTCCTTCTGTATGGTGCAATGACTCGGTTCAGAGTAGCATGTTTCAATATTATGATTCGTTACCAATTTGGAGTTTTATCATGCCGCCTCGCCGCTACAACCCCGACCACCGACGTGAAGCGCTTCTGGAACGTATTAATATGGATATTCCGGCAAGCGTCGCCCATGCGTTGAAAGAAGACCTGGGGGGTGACGTTAACGCCGATAAAGATATTACCGCACAATTGTTGCCAAAAGAGACACGCTCGCACGCGGTCATTATCACCCGTGAGGAGGGCGTTTTCTGCGGCAAGCGTTGGGTTGAAGAGGTCTTTACTCAGCTGGCGGGTGACGATGTACAGGTGACATGGCACGTTGATGATGGTGATGCAGTGACCGCCAATCAGCCGCTGTTCGAGCTGGACGGTCCTTCCCGCGTATTACTGACCGGCGAGCGTACCGCGCTCAATTTTGTCCAAACGCTCTCTGGCGTCGCCAGTGAAGTGCGCCGCTACGTTGACCTGCTGGCCGGCACCCGTACCCAACTGCTTGATACCCGCAAAACGCTGCCGGGCCTGCGCACTGCGCTGAAGTACGCGGTGCTCTGCGGCGGCGGCGCAAACCATCGTCTGGGCCTGTCCGATGCTTTCCTGATTAAAGAGAACCACATTATTGCTTCTGGCTCCGTGCGTCAGGCGGTGGAAAAGGCCTTCTGGCTGCATCCGGATGTGCCGGTTGAGGTGGAGGTCGAAAGCCTGGAAGAGCTGGAGCAGGCGATTAAGGCCGGGGCCGATATCATCATGCTCGATAACTTCGAAACGGAGCAGATGCGCGAGGCGGTGAAACTGACCAACGGCCGGGCCCAGCTTGAAGTGTCCGGAAACGTCACTTTCGAGACGATCCGTGAGTTCGCCGAAACCGGCGTGGATTACATCTCCGTTGGCGCGCTGACCAAGCACGTGCGCGCCCTCGATCTCTCAATGCGCTTCAAATAACGCACGCTCCCCTCTCTGTCCGGAGAGGGGAATTTCAGCCTCGCTCGCAAATCCATTGTCCTTCTCTGCAACACGGAATGAATTCTCTGAAGCTCCTTTCTCGTTCTCTTTTTTGCCCCTCGTTTCTGCCCTGTCCCGCTGACAAACTAGCGCCACTTTGCATAAGGAGCAGATATGGACAGACAACAAGGATTCACACTCATTGAGCTGATGGTGGTCATTGGCATTATTGCGATTCTGAGCGCCATCGGCGTTCCCGCCTATCAGAACTACCTGCGTAAAGCAGCCCTCACCGATATGCTGCAAACTTTCGTTCCCTATCGCACTGCCATTGAGCTTTGCGCGCTCGATCGCGGCGGCGTGGAAAGCTGCGATGCCGGCAGTAACGGTATACCCTCTCCTGCCACGACGCGTTACGTTTCAGGAATGAGCGTGGCGAAAGGGATCGTGACCTTAACAGGCCAGGAGAGCCTGAACGGGCTGACGGTAACCATGACGCCGCAGTGGAGCAACGGCAACGGTATGACGGGCTGGACGCGTGACTGCAATATCAGTGCTGACAGCGCGCTTAAGCAGGCCTGCGAAGACGTCTTCCGCTTCGACACTAACTAAGGGGCGGATAATGAACACCGATCAACTCGTGGCGCTTTGTCTTCGCCACCATGCCCTGCTGCTCACCAGTGACAGCGACATGATTAGCATCGCCGTCGTGGGAACCCCCGCGCCTGAACTGATGGAGGCCCTGCGCTTCGCGACCCAGAAGCGGATTGATATCGAATGCTGGAGCGCTGAACGCATGGAAAAGCACCGGCAGTTAACCGCGCAATCGCATCTGCCCGTCGTTTCGCAACCCCACTCCGCGGTGGATATCCTCAACCACACGCTGCAGCAGGCAGTAAACCAGCGCGCGTCTGACATCCATATCGAACCAATGGAGCACGCGTGCCAGATCCGCTTACGTATCGACGGGGTACTTTATCCGCAGCCTCCCCTTTCCGCCGCGCTGGCGACGATGCTCAGCGCCCGGTTAAAAGTGCTGGGTAATCTGGATATTGCGGAACGACGCTTGCCGCAGGACGGTCAGTTTACGATTGAGCTGACAAACGAGCCGGTCTCGTTTCGTATCGCCACGCTTCCCTGCAACGGCGGTGAGAAAATTGTGCTGCGTTTGCTACATCAGGTTCAGCAGGCGCTGGAGCCGAACGCGCTTGGCATGAGCGCTAAACAGCTGGCCTGTTTTAATGAGGTACTCCACCAGCCTCAGGGGCTAATTCTGGTCACCGGCCCGACGGGCAGCGGCAAAACCGTAACGCTCTACAGCGCGCTGCAGGCGCGTAACACCCCTGACGTCAACATCTGCAGCGTGGAGGATCCCATTGAGATCCCGCTTGCGGGGTTAAATCAGACGCAGGTTAACCCCTGCGCGGGCTTAACATTCCAGAGCGTACTGAGAGCGCTGCTCCGTCAGGATCCGGACATCATTATGGTCGGGGAAATTCGCGATGGTGAAACGGCAGAAATTGCCATTAAAGCCGCGCAGACCGGGCATCTTGTATTGTCGACGCTGCACACCAACTCGACGACGGAAACCCTCATTCGTCTGGAGCAGATGGGTGTGGCGCGCTGGATGATCTCTTCCGCGCTCTCGATGGTAATTGCCCAGCGGCTGGTTCGGCGCCTTTGCCCGCACTGCCGACAGAAAACAGGGGAGCATACGGACCTGCCGCGCTCGGTTTGGCCGCGGCAACTTCCTCGCTGGCAGCCTGCAGGCTGCGATCGTTGTTATCACGGTTTTTACGGGCGCGTGGCCATTTTTGAAGTACTTGCGATCGATAATCCCCTGCGCCAGGCTATTGCCAGCGGGGCAGGCACCGAGGTGATTGAAGCCAGCGCCCGACAGGCTGGACTCATCTCGCTGTTTGAACACGGCTGCATGGCCGTTGAACAAGGGATGACCACGCTTGAAGAGTTAGTGCGTGTTCTGGGTATGCCCGATGGCTGCTAATCAACTCTGGCGCTGGCGAGCAATCTCCGCTGAAGGAGAACCCCGAAACGGGGTACTCTGGGCCACCGACCGCAACGCAGCCTTCACCAAGCTGATGCGTAACGACCTCCATCCTCTGGCCCTGACCCGATGCGCTCAAAGGCACCGCTGGCGTCCACATCACTGCTACGAGATGTTTCGTCAGCTCGCAACGCTTCTGCAGGCCGGGCTGCCGCTCGCGCATAGTCTGCAAATGCTGGCAGACCAACATCCAGTAGAACCGTGGCGGGGGCTACTGCAAAACGTTGCCGATGAACTCAGTGAAGGCTGTCCTTTTTCTGAGGCGCTCAAACGGTGGCCTGCGGTCTTTAGCCCACTGCATATCTCAATGGTGAAAACCGGAGAGCTAACGGGGAAGCTTGAAGCGTGCTGCCGAGAGCTTGCAGAGCAGCAAAAAGCGCAGCAGCAGCTCAGCGCGAAGGTGAAAAAAGCGCTGCGCTACCCGGCGATCGTCCTGACGCTGGCCGTGCTCGTCGTGCTGGCAATGGTCACCCTGGTTTTGCCCGAATTTGCCGCGATCTACAAAACCTTTAATACCCCGCTTCCGGCGCTGACGCGAATTGTTATGGGGATAGCCGCGTTTATGCAGTCATATGCCCTTGCGCTGTTCGCGATGCTGCTTGTTCCCGTAACCGCAGCCTGGCCTCTGCGACACCATCCTCGCTGGCAGCGTATTCTGCTGAGTTTTCCCGTAATGGGAGCGCTGGCGAGAGGGCAAAAGCTGGGGCAGATCTTCACCGTGCTGTCGCTCACGCAGCAGGCGGGCATTGCATTCTTACAGGGCCTTGAAAGTGCAGAAGAGACTGTTGAAAGCCGGTACTGGCAGGGAATACTCCGCAGCATACGCGAGAACATTGAAAAAGGTCTCCCCGTCTGGTCGTCCTTTCAGAAGGCGGCAATGTTTACCCCGCTCTGTATTCAGCTTTTACGAACCGGCGAGATGTCAGGTTCGCTGGACGTCATGCTGGCAAACCTTGCTCGCCATCACACGGAACAGACCTTTCAACGTGCAGACAACCTGGCGGCGCTTCTGGAGCCACTGCTCCTGGTTGTTACGGGGGTTATCATCGGCACGCTGGTGGTGGCAATGTATCTGCCGATTTTCCATCTGGGAGATGTGATGAGCGCGGGGTAGTGCAGCAGCGCTGGCGCACGAGCATGCGCCAGCGAAAGCCATTACAGGCTATTGAAAACGCGGTTTTCCTGCTCCTGAACGCGAATAAACGTTGTGCGTTTCGTCAGCTCTTTCAGGCGGGATGCACCCACGTAGGTACAGGCTGAGCGCAGGCCGCCCAGGATGTCGCGCGCGGTGTTTTCAACCGGGCCGCGCAGAGGCAGCTTCACGGTTTTGCCTTCTGCCGCACGGTATTTAGCCACGCCACCGACGTGACGGGTCATCGCGGATTCAGAGCTCATACCGTAGAACAGCATGAATTTCTCGCCGTTCTCTTCCACCACGGTGCCGCCGCTCTCTTCGTGGCCTGCCAGCATACCGCCGAGCATCACGAAGTCCGCGCCGCCGCCAAAGGCCTTTGCGACATCGCCCGGCATGGTGCAACCGCCGTCGCTGATGATCTGGCCGCCCAGGCCGTGCGCCGCGTCGGCACATTCAATGACCGCGGAAAGCTGCGGATAACCAACTCCGGTCTTCACGCGCGTGGTGCATACAGAGCCCGGGCCAATGCCCACTTTCACGATGTCGGCACCGGAAAGGATCAGCTCTTCACACATTTCACCGGTCACCACGTTGCCCGCAATGATAGTTTTGGTCGGCCAAGCTTCGCGCGCCTTGCTGACGAACTGCACGAAGTGCTCGGAGTAACCGTTCGCCACATCAATACAAACGAAGCTAAGCGCCGGGTTGGCATTCAGGATCTGTTTGGTTTTCTCGAAATCGGCATCGGAAGTACCGGTGGAAACCATCACGTGCTTCACCACGTCAGCAGAGGCGGACGCAACAAACGCATTCCACTCTTCAGGAGTGTAGTGCTTGTGGACTGCAGTAAGAATATCGAACTGAGCCAGCGCCGTTGCCATCTCAAAGGTACCGACTGTATCCATGTTGGCAGCAATGATTGGCACGCCAGACCACGTCTGACCGGAATGTTTAAAGGTGAATTGACGTTCGAGTTCAACGTCTGAGCGACTTTTCAGTGTAGAGCGTTTAGGGCGGATAAGAACGTCTTTGAAACCTAACTTCAGATCTTCTTCGATACGCATGTGCGGATTCCTGGGGTTAGAGGCAAATATGTTAAAAGCACAACTCCAGTGACGCTATCATACGCACTAATACCTGCTCCGCAAGACTGCGAAATTCTCTTTTTTTACGCTACAATCCTATAAATTTACCTGGTAAAAAGCCGGTAAAGAGAATCAAACAATTACTGTCGCACGTTTGTTTTTTAAGCAACTGATTTCCATAATGAATAATTCCCAGGATTTGATTTAATGGGGTATATCGTCGCAGTAACCGGCGGCATCGGTAGTGGCAAAAGTACCGTTGCGGACGCGTTTTCTCGTCTCGGCATCGCGATTATTGATGCTGATATTATTGCCCGTCAGGTGGTAGAGCCCAATACACCCGCGCTAAAGGCCATCGCCGACCATTTCGGTCAGGCAATCATCAATGCCGATGGCACACTGAACCGCCGTCAGCTTCGCGAATATATTTTTTCCGATTCTGCGGAAAAAGCCTGGCTTAATGCCCTGCTCCACCCCATTATCCACCAGGAAACTCAGCGTCAGATAGCCGCAGCCCGCTCGCCCTATGTCCTGTGGGTGGTTCCGCTCCTGGTAGAAAATCAGCTGCATAAGAAAGCCAATCGGGTATTGGTGATTGATGTCACACCCGAGACGCAAATCCAGCGAACCATGACGCGCGACCACGTCTCGCGCGAACATGCTGAACAAATTCTTGCCGCTCAGGCCACTCGCGCTCAGCGCCTTGCCGTTGCGGATGATGTTATTGATAATAACGGCGCACCAGATGCCATTGCATCGGATGTTGCCCGCCTGCACGAGCAGTATCTAACCTTCGCCGCGCAGGCCGTTGCACAGGAAAAACCATAATGTCGACTCACATCCTTTTTGAGCACCCGCTCAATGAAAAAATGCGTACCTGGCTGCGCATTGAATTTCTCATCCAACAGCTTTCACAACATCTGCCTGTTAACGATCATGCCACGGCGTTGCACTTCTTTCGCAACGTAGGCGATCTGCTGGATGTGATTGAACGTGGCGATGTCCGCACGGAGCTGTTGAAAGAGCTGGAGCGCCAGCAGCGTAAATTACAGGCCTGGGCCGAAGTACCGGGCGTGGATCAAAGTCGAATTGACGCCTTACGCCAGCAGTTGAAAAACAGCAGCACGACGCTGATGGCCGCGCCGCGCGTTGGGCAATATTTACGAGAAGACCGTTTGATAGCGCTGGTGCGCCAGCGCCTGAGCATACCGGGCGGTTGCTGTAGCTTTGATCTGCCAACGCTGCATATGTGGCTGCATATGCCGCAGGAACAGCGCGATCGCCAGGTAAACAGCTGGCTGGGTAGCCTGGAGCCGATGAATCAGACGCTATCGCTGATCCTCGATCTTGTGCGTAACTCTGCCCCGTTCCGCAAGCAAACCAGTCTCAACGGTTTTTATCAGGACAACGGCGACGACGCCGATCTTCTGCGTCTAAATTTGTCGCTTGGCGAGCAGCTTTATCCGCAAATTTCCGGGCATAAAAGCCGTTTCGCGATCCGCTTTATGCCGCTGGACAGTGAAAATGGCACCGTGCCGGAACGCCTCGATTTTGAACTGGCCTGTTGTTAAGGAGTGCCAATGTCTGACGTCACCACCGTAAACTGCCCAACCTGTGGGAAAACTGTCGTCTGGGGAGAAGTGAGTACGTTTCGCCCGTTCTGCTGCAAGCGCTGTCAGCTCATTGATCTGGGCGAATGGGCGGCGGAAGAGAAACGAATTCCGAGCGAAGGCGACCTCTCGGATAGCGATGACTGGAGCGAAAGCCAGCAGTAACGTTCAAAGCCTGCTGGCGATTCGTTCGGCAGGCCTACATGTTTGTCGCTAAGCGGCGGATCACAGGCTCATTGGCTGGCGGGAATTTGTCGGCATCACTGACCTGAAGTTCCACCCAGTTACCCGGCTGTCCCTCTTTTCCCCAGGGTTCACCTTCCCAGCTTTCCACCAGCCAGAACCACAGCGTGATGTGCCTGTCGGGAAACTGATACTCCAGCTTATCGAACAGCGTGGCGCCAAGCGGGGTAATCCCCACCTCTTCCTGCAGCTCACGCACCAGCGCCTCTTCCGGTGTTTCTCCTGATTCGATTTTCCCGCCAGGAAACTCCCACTTGTTCGCCATATGGGCGTCAGCAGCGCGCTGGGTGATGAAGATTTGGTTTTGCGGGTTGCGAATAATCCCGACGGCAATTTGCAGTATTTTCATAGCGTCACTCCCATAAAAAAGGCGCAGATATCTGCGCCTTTTGAGTTAGTTATGTTCTTAGCTCAGGCGGCCGTGGCACGCCTTGTATTTTTTACCGGAACCACACGGGCACGGATCGTTACGACCGACTTTACGATCGCCGGTCTGCGCGGCGATCGCTGCTGCGGCTTCGCTTTCGTCAGTCTGGTGGCTCAGCTGCTGCATCTGCGCCAGACGCTCAGCTTCTTCACGGCGCTGCTGCTCCATCGCTTCCACTTCTTCCGGCATGCGCACCTGAACCTTGCTCAGGGTGCTGATCACTTCGTACTTCAGTGACTCCAGCATAGAGGCAAACATGGAGAAGGATTCACGCTTGTATTCCTGCTTCGGATCTTTCTGCGCATAGCCGCGCAGGTGGATACCCTGACGCAGGTAGTCCATCGCCGCCAGGTGCTCTTTCCACAGGGAGTCCAGCGTCTGCAGCATCACGCCTTTTTCGAAGTGACGCATCATCTCAGCGCCAACCACTTCTTCCTTACGCTTATAAACCTCCAGCGCGGTTTCAAAGATACGTTCGCGCAGGGTCTCTTCATGCAGCTCAGGCTCTTTATCCAGCCACTCTTTGATTGGCAGATCGAGATCGAAGTCGTTTTTCAGACGTTCCTGCAGGCCTTCAACGTCCCACATCTCTTCCAGAGACTGCGGTGGAATATGCGCGTCGATGGTGGCTTTGAACACATCTTCGCGGATGCTGTTGATGGTTTCGCTCACGTCGGACACGTCCAGCAGTTCGTTACGCTGGGTGTAGATCGCGCGACGCTGATCGTTGGCCACGTCATCATATTCCAGCAGCTGCTTACGAATATCGAAGTTGCGGCTTTCCACTTTACGCTGGGCGTTAGCGATCGCTTTAGTCACCCATGGGTGCTCAATGGCTTCACCAGGCTTCATGCCCAGCTTACGCATCATGCCGGACACGCGGTCGGAGGCGAAAATACGCATCAGCGCATCTTCCATAGACAGGTAGAAGCGGGAAGAACCGGCATCACCCTGACGGCCCGCACGGCCACGCAGCTGGTTGTCGATACGACGAGATTCGTGACGCTCGGTACCGATGATGTGCAGACCACCGGATGCCAGCACCGCGTCGTGACGCACCTGCCAGTCGGCTTTGATCTGCTCGATCTGCTCTGGCGTTGGGTTTTCCAGCTCAGCGACTTCAGCCTGCCAGCTACCGCCGAGCATAATATCGGTACCACGACCCGCCATGTTGGTGGCGATGGTCACGGCTCCCGGATAGCCCGCCTGAGCAACAATGTCCGCTTCTTTAGCGTGGAACTTGGCGTTCAGAACGTTGTGCTTGATGCCTGCTTTGGTCAGCTCATTGGAAACCACCTCGGATTTCTCGATGGAGATGGTCCCCACCAGAACCGGCTGACCATTGGCAGTACGGTCGCGAATATCTTCGATGATCGCCTGAATTTTTTCCGCTTCGGTCATGTACACCAGGTCCGGCATATCCTTACGGATCATCGGACGGTTGGTTGGCACAACCACGGTATCCAGCTTGTAGATGGAGCTGAATTCAAACGCTTCGGTATCTGCGGTACCGGTCATCCCCGCCAGCTTCTCATACAGACGGAAGTAGTTCTGGAAGGTGATTGAGGCCAGCGTCTGGTTTTCGTTTTGAATGTCCACGCCTTCTTTCGCTTCCACCGCCTGGTGCAGGCCATCGGACCAGCGACGACCCTGCATGGTACGGCCGGTGTGTTCATCGACAATGATGACTTCACCGTCTTTCACGATGTAATCAACGTCGCGGGTGAACAACGCGTGGGCACGCAGCGCGGCGGTTACGTGATGCATCAGCATAATATTGCTCGGAGAGTACAGAGACTCACCTTCTTCCATAATGCCTTCAGCCACCAGCAGCTCTTCGATTTTCACCAGACCGCGTTCGGTCAGGTTCACCTGGCGCGCTTTTTCATCTACGGAGAAGTGGCCTTCACCCTGGAAGGTATCGGAGTCTTCTTTCTCCTGACGCAGCAGGTGTGGAATGATTTTGTCGACTTTACGGTACATGTCAGAGCTGTCTTCGGCCGGGCCGGAGATGATCAGCGGGGTACGCGCTTCATCGATCAGAATGGAGTCAACCTCATCCACCAGCGCATAGTGCAGCTTACGCTGGACGCGCTCTTCCGGGCTGAACGCCATGTTGTCGCGCAGGTAGTCGAAGCCGTATTCGTTGTTGGTGCCGTAGGTGATGTCCGCGTTGTAGGCTTCGCGCTTGGCGGGTGCCGGCAGTCCGGACATGTTGATGCCGACGGTCATGCCGAGGAATTCGAACAGCGGACGGTTGTTTTCGGCATCACGCTGGGCCAGATAGTCGTTGACGGTAACGACGTGAACGCCCTTACCGGTCAGTGCATTCAGGTAAGCCGGCAGCGTTGCGGTCAGGGTTTTACCTTCACCGGTACGCATTTCCGCGATGCAGCGTTCGTTAAGCACCATACCGCCCAGCAATTGAACGTCGAAGTGACGCATGCCGAACACACGTTTACTCGCTTCACGCACCACGGCGAATGCTTCCGGGATCAGGCTCTCTAAGGTTTCGCCTTTTTCCAGGCGTGCGCGGAACTCCGCAGTTTTCGCCTTCAGCTCATCATCAGAGAGCTTCTCCATCGCCGGTTCCATACCGTTGATGACGTTTACAGCTTTGCGCATACGGCGCAGGGTACGATCGTTACGACTACCAAAAACTTTGGTTAATAATTTGATTAGCATAATAAATTCTCAAACGCCCCAGACGGGCAGATAAATTAAGGTATTGAAAAAGGTTAATTTAGCTGAGGCGTTGAGGCCCGGCACGGATGCCGTGAACCTGGCTAATCCATGTCGAAACGGAGAATGATACAGGAGGAACAAACCAGGTTTGCGCCGTCTGACTCACGGTCACGGGCGGCTGGTTATCCTGCGTCAGAAGCGCATTAAGCGTATCGAGCAGGGCAAGATGCTGAGCCTGAACCGGCAGCGACTCTTCAGCAACAGGCATCGTCTGCGGCGCCATCGCGAACGACAGATGACGAATAACCGTGCGGATGGCGTGCTGCTGCCAGTAATCAACGGAGAAATTAGGACGACGGCTGGCTTCAAGCCACGCGAGATTAGTAAAGTTAACCCGCGTCGAGAGATCGTGTTTAGTTGTCGTGGAACGTGCTGGCGCCGCCGCTTCCGCACTGTTGCTGAGCGCAGGCAAGCCGAAACTCGCCGCGACCATCCCTAATAAGAGATGCGGCCAGAAGTAACGTCTGCCAAATTGTCGCCAGCGCGTCAGTATTCCGCTCACTTGCTCCACCACAATCGCCCGCCAGTGCAGGCTGAGTTCAATTATTCTTTTTTAGCGCCCAGATATTACCACTAAAGCCAATACGCAGCAGCAGGAATGACACCTTGCAGCAGGTAAAAACGGTCAATAATGCAGCGAACACACCGTTATTCGGCACCCGACAATGGCCAGGGAGTAGAGGGGCAAATCAAAGAAGGGTAGAAATAAAAACGACTGGCTTCCCTGGTCGGAGAGAGTACCAGGTGAACCAGTCGCTTTTCTTACGAAACGGCGTTAACCGTTACGCCAGGACCATAGTCGGTGCTTTGAACGCCAGCGGCAGTTCCGCTTCGTCTTCAAAGGTCACATATTCCCAGGCTTCCTGTTTTGCCAGGACGGCCTGCAACAATTTGTTGTTCAGTGCATGACCGGATTTGAACGCGGTAAATGCACCAATGATGTTGTGACCACACATGAACAGGTCGCCAATCGCATCCAGCATTTTGTGACGAACGAATTCATCTTCAAAACGCAGGCCGTCTTCGTTCAGTACGCGATAATCGTCAACAACGATGGCACAATCGAAGCTGCCGCCCAGGCACAGGCCGCGGGACTGCAGATATTCGATATCACGCATGAAGCCAAACGTACGTGCGCGGCTGATCTGGCGCATAAACGCATCAGCAGAGAAGTTCATCGCGTAGCGCTGGGTGCTGGAGTCAATCGCCGGATGGTTAAAGTCGATGGTAAAGTCCAACGAGAAACCATTGTAAGGTTTGAATTCAGCCCACTTGTCGCCATCTTCGACGCGAACGGTCTCTTTGATGCGAACAAATTTCTTCGCACAGTTCAGTTCTTCGATGCCGGCATCCAGCAACAGATAAACGAACGGCGCAGCACTACCATCCATAATCGGGATTTCTGGCGCATCGACTTCAACAATAATGTTGTCGATACCCAGACCCGCCAGGGCGGCGTTCAGGTGCTCTACGGTAGAAATCCGCACGTCATGCTCGTTCACCAGACAAGTACAGAGCATTGTATCACGCACAGATTTGGCATCGGCCGGAAAATCTACCGGTGGATTCAAGTCGGTGCGACGATAGATGACCCCGGTATTGGCCGGCGCAGGGCGTAACGTCAGTGTGACTTTCTTGCCGGTATGTAAACCGACACCCGTCGCCTGAACGATACGTTTAAGTGTCCTTTGTTTGATCATCGTATAATCTCGCCAAATTAACTATCCAACCGAGAGTGTATATCACTAACGGTGGGCCAGTTTAGCACAAAGAGCGCAAATCCCCAAATTCCAGCCAATTCTTAGTCAGCTTGCTTACGCAGGAACGCCGGGATGTCCAGATAATCTGGCTCTTTTGCCGTTTGCGGCGTTGGGTCGTTCACCACTTTCGCGGCCGGTTTTTGCTCCTGAGTCAGAGGAGACATACCGTGCTGCTGGTAACGATCCATTACCGGTTGCTGAGTCTGCTTGTTGGTCACGAGAGTGATCTCAGGACGCTTGTCCATACCGATACCGGTCGCAACAACGGTAACACGCAGCTCGTCGTTCATTTCCGGGTCAAGGGAAGTACCGATTACCACGGTCGCGTTGTCAGAAGCGAACGCGCGGATGGTATTACCCACGGTTTCGAACTCATCCAGACGCAGGTCAAAGCCAGCGGTAATGTTGACCAGCACGCCGCGCGCACCGGACAGATCGATATCTTCCAGCAGTGGAGAAGAGATAGCCATTTCAGCCGCTTCTTCCGCACGGTCTTCGCCGCTCGCCACGCCAGAGCCCATCATCGCGTAGCCCATTTCGGACATCACGGTGCGAACGTCTGCAAAGTCAACGTTCATCAGGCCAGGACGGGTAATCAGTTCTGCGATACCCTGGACCGCGCCTTTCAGCACGTCGTTTGCTGCGCCGAAGGCGTCCAGCAGGGAAATACCGCGACCCAGAACTTTCAGCAGCTTGTCGTTCGGGATGGTGATCAGCGAGTCAACATGCTTGGACAGCTCGGTGATACCCTGCTCCGCGAAAGCCATACGCTTCTTGCCTTCAAAATTGAAAGGCTTGGTCACGACAGCAACGGTCAGGATACCTAAATCTTTAGCGACTTCAGCGACGACAGGTGCTGCACCGGTACCGGTACCGCCGCCCATGCCTGCTGCGATGAAGACCATGTCCGCACCTTCCAGTGCAGCACGCAGGGCTTCACGATCTTCTTCAGCCGCGTTGCGACCGACTTCCGGGTTAGCCCCAGCGCCCAGCCCTTTGGTGATGCCACCGCCGATCTGGATAGTCTGGCCAACTGCCGTTTTACGCAGTGCCTGCGCATCGGTGTTAACTGCGAAGAATTCAACACCTTCAATGCGTTCACGCACCATATGCTCTACGGCGTTACCGCCGCCGCCACCGACGCCGATGACTTTAATCACCGCGTCGTTGGTCAGTTCCATAGGTTCAAACATAATTTCTCTCTCCGTTGTGCCTGTCGCCCGAGACCGCTAATTCTCTCCGGTCTCTTTAAAAAATTAAAACTCTTTTCGCAGCCAGTTGTTCAGTCGTTTGACCCACGACCCCACTGAGACGCGTTTTTCCACTTCCGCTTCACCACTGAGATGAGATTCCTTCCCGTAGTGAAGCAGGCCCACAGCCGTTGAATAGTAAGGCTCCTGAGCATAATCCGTTAAACCGGTAATATTCAGCGGCGCACCAATACGCACCTGCGTATGGAACACGCGCTGAGCGCAGGCCGCAAGACCTTCAATTTGCGCTGCACCGCCGGTTAATACAATCCCCGCCGCAAGATGATGCTTAACGCCCTGCTGACGAAGCTGTTCCTGAAGCTGTAAAATCTCTTCGTTGACCAGGTTGAGCAGCTCGGTATAGCGCGGCTCAATTACCTCTGCCAACGTCTGGCGCTGCAGGCTACGCGGCGGACGGCCGCCCACGCTCGGCACCTCAACGCTCTCATCTTTACCAACGATAGACCCCAGCGCACAGCCGTGGCGTACTTTAATCGCTTCTGCATCGCTCGGTGGCGTACCAAAAGCGTAAGCAATATCGCTGGTCACAACGTTCCCTGCGTAAGGGATCACTTTAGTGTGGCGCAGCGCACCGCCGGTATACACGGCCATGTCCATTGTACCACCACCGATATCCACCACACAGACACCCAGTTCACGTTCGTCTTCGGTCAGCACGGAATAACTTGCCGCCAGACCGGCGAAAATAAGTTGGTCAACTTTCAGGCCACAACGTTCAACGGCTTTTACGATGTTCTTCGCCATATCGTTGTGACATGTGATCAGGTGCACTTTTGCCTGCATACGCACGCCAGACAGACCAACCGGGTTCTTGATCCCTTCCTGGTAGTCAATCGCATATTCCTGCGGGATCACGTGCAGCACGCGATGCTCATCGCGAACGCGCACGGACTTCGCCGTATGCACAACGTTTTCAACGTCTTCCTGCGTCACTTCTTCTTCAGAAATCGGCACCATACCGATTTCGTTCTGGCAGCTAATGTGCTTGCCAGAAAGGGCCAGATAGACAGAAGAAATCTGGCAATCTGCCATTAATTCAGCCTGGTCGATGGCGCGCTGTACGCATTTCACCACCGACTCAAGGTCGTTTACCCCACCTTTATCCATACCACGGGACGGGCAACTGCCCACGCCAATGATATTGACCATACCGTCGGGCAGAACTTCCCCTACTAAAGCGGCAACCTTCGCGGTGCCAATCTCCAGTCCAACTACCAGTTTTCTGTCCGTCGCCTTGATCATTGTTGTTCTGCCTGTACCTGTGCCTGATTCTGTTGCTGATTAGGTTCCTCGACCGGAGCCGGCTCCCAACCGACTGCTGCGCCTGAGTCATAGCGCAAATCAACGTAGCTTATCCGTTTGCCGTCCGCCTGCGCCTGCTGTTGTAAAACCGGGTAAAGTTCTACAAAACGCGCAAGACGTTTCATTGTGTCGCCGCGTCCCAGGTTGAGCTTAATGCCGTTCGTCAACGTCAGCTGCCAGGAGCGGCGCGCCGTCATCGCAGCATCTTTTAACGTAAACCTGTCCTTCGCCAGCACCTGCCCCATTTCACGAAAACCCTGCAATACTTCGTTTTCGCTGCCTTCAGGGCCATACAACATCGGTAAATTTTGCTTGTTGACACGATCGCTCGGGACGCTGAAGGAATTTCCATCTACGTCAACCATGTGCTGATCATTCCAACGCGCAATGGGCACATATTCAACCAGATGAATCTTCAATTCATCAGGCCATTGTTTTCTGACACTCGCCTGTTTTATCCATGGCAGACGTTCAATCTGGCTCTGGATAATATTGACGTCCTGCGTCATAAAGGTGCCGGGCGATCCCAGCGCCAGAATAGACTGGCGAATATCATCGTTACGCGTGTAGTGACGCTCGCCGGTCACCACCAGCTTTGACAGCGGCAACCGCTGTGCGTCTTCCATCCAGCCCAGCACCATCCAGCCGCTGATAAACACGGTGCACAGCACCCCGAGCAGGAAAATTATTCCTGCAAGACGCGTTCCATTACTCCGGCGTGAAGAAGTGTATTCTTCTTCGTCATCGCGGTTGCGCGTGTTCAATGCAGCCTGAGACATATCAGCCCGCCTGGTCCAGAATACGTACGACTAACTGCGAGAAGCTCATTCCCGCCTGACGCGCCGCCATCGGCACAAGGCTGTGGCTGGTCATTCCCGGTGAGGTATTGGCTTCCAGCAGATAAAACTGCCCGTCATTGTCCTGCATCACATCAATGCGTCCCCAGCCGCTGCAGCCCAAAACATTCCAGGCTTTAAGCACCAGGGACTGTAATTCGGCTTCGCGCTCTGCTTCAAGACCACAAGGGCAGAAATATTGCGTCTCATCAGAGAGATACTTCGCCTCATAATCATAGAAGACTCCGGCGGGTTGGATGCGAATTGACGGTAAAATTTCTTCGCCAAGCATCGCGACGGTAAATTCCGGCCCGCTGAGCCATTTTTCAATCAGAACTTCTTCATCGTGTTGAAATGCCAGCGCTAAAGCAGATGTTAAATCTTCAGCTTTATCGACCTTTGACATCCCGACGCTCGACCCTTCCCTGCTCGGCTTTACAATAACCGGTAAGCCCAGTGCCGCAATGCGTGTATTAACGCTGTCCGACAGGCCCAATTCAAATTCGCCGCGCGTCAGCGCCACCCACGGCGCAACGGGTAAACCCGCTCCCTGCCAGAGTAACTTACTGCGCAGTTTATCCATAGAGATGGCGGATGCCATCACGCCGCTGCCGGTGTAAGGCAGGCCGATCAGCTCCAGAAGCCCTTGCAGGGTTCCGTCTTCACCGCCACGACCATGTAACGCGATAAAGACCTTATCGAAGCCCATCGCTTTTAATTGCGTCACGTCGACCTCTTTTGGATCGACAATATGTGCGTTTACGCCGCCTTCACGCAGACCCGCCAGCACGGCAGCGCCGGAATTCAGAGAAACCTCGCGCTCGGCGGAGTTGCCGCCAGAGAGGACTGCAATCTTATCAGCCATGATGCTCATCCTCCTGGGTTTGCGGCTTCAGTTTGATTTCAGCTAAGGTACGGGCGATCTTGCCGATATTTCCCGCACCCTGAATCAGGATGAGATCGTTTCCGGTCAGGACCGGTGCCAGAATTTCCGCCACCTGTGCCGGGTCAGAAACCAGAATAGGGTCAACTTTACCGCGCCCGCGGATGGTACGACACAGGGAACGGCTGTCTGCGCCTGGAATTGGCGTTTCGCCAGCGGCGTAAACATCCAGCATCAGCAGGGTATCCACCTGTGACAGCACGCTGGCGAAATCGTCATACAGATCGCGGGTACGCGTGAAGCGGTGCGGCTGGAAGATCATCACCAGATTCTTCTCCGGCCAGCCCGCGCGTGCGGCTTTGATGGTCGCGTCCACTTCCGTCGGATGGTGACCGTAGTCGTCCACCAGCATCGCGGTACCTGGCTTACCATTCACCGCATCCAGCGGGAACTCGCCGAGGAAGTCGAAGCGACGCCCCGTCCCCTGGAAGCTTTCCAGCGCACGCAGGATCGCCTCATCATCAATGCCTTCTTCCGTCGCAACAGCCACGGCCGCTGCGGCGTTAAGTGCGTTATGGCGCCCTGGCGCATTCAGCGTGACGTGCAGCAGCTCTTTGTCCTGACGCGCCAGAGTGAAATGCCCCTGCGCACCAATCTGTTTGTACTCTTCCACGCGGACGTCAGCGTCTTCGCTGAAGCCGTAGGTGGTGATTTGACGACCGACGCGCGGCAGCAGCTCGCGGATCACCGGGTCGTCCACGCACATTACCGCACGTCCATAAAACGGCAGGTTGTGCAGGAAGTTGATGAAAGTCTGCTTTAAGTTTTCGAAGTCGCCCTGGTAAGTATCCATATGGTCGGCTTCGATGTTGGTGACAATCGCCACCATCGGCTGCAGGTGCAGGAACGACGCGTCGCTCTCATCCGCTTCCGCAATCAGATAACGGCTGTGGCCCAGACGCGCATGGACGCCTGCGGCTTTCACCAGACCGCCGTTGACAAACGTCGGATCGAGACCCGCTTCCGCATAAATGCTGGAAACCATCGCCGTGGTCGTGGTTTTACCGTGGGTACCGGCAATCGCAATGCCGTGACGGAACCGCATCAGTTCCGCCAGCATTTCTGCGCGGCGGATCACTGGAATGCGCGCTTCGTGCGCGGCAACGATTTCCGGATTGTCAGAGGAGATGGCGCTCGATACCACCACCACGCTTGCATCGCGCACGTTTTCCGGGCGATGGTTGAAATAGATAGTCGCCCCAAGCGACGCCAGCTGCTGCGTAACAGGGTTTGGCGCCAGGTCAGACCCGCTGATCTGATAACCTTCGTTAGCTAACACTTCGGCAATACCGCCCATGCCGGCACCACCGATGCCAACAAAGTGAATGTGCCGGACGCGACGCATCTCGGGCACGATTGAACGCAGTTTTGCCAGTTGTTGTGTATTCATTCTCTAAACGCCATCGACTACTTAAAATTCGTGCAGCGCAACACGCGCTGCGAGGGTTAAGCCTGGGCTGCCAGACTCACTTCTTTTGCCACCCGTTCTGTCGCATCCGGGATAGCGGCAGCGCGCGCGCGCTGTGCCATCTCCAGCAGTGCGTCTCTGTTCCAGCCCGCCAGGGTGGTGGCGACCGCATCGGCGGTAAAGTGTGGCTGCTCAAAAATTTTCGCCGCGCCGGCTTTCTCAAGCGGCAGCGCGTTCCAGTACTGCTGTCGGTCTTTGTGCTGGAACGGCACGAACAGCGCTGGCAAGCCGGCGGCGGCGATTTCGCTCACCGTCAGCGCGCCAGAGCGGCAGACCACGACATCGGCCCAGGCATAGGCTGCGGCCATATCGTCAATAAATTCCGTCACTTTATGCTGCGGCTGGCCTTCATCAGCGTACGCCTGCTCAACGGTCTGCTGAGCGCCTTTACCGCTTTGGTGCCAGATAGTCACGGCATCACCCAGCTTTGCCGCCACCTGCGGCATTGTCTGATTCAGAATGCGCGCACCCTGAGAACCACCAACGACCAAAACACGAACCGGGCCTTCACGTCCCGCCAGGCGGGCATCCGGCAGCGGCAGCGCCAGCACGTCGACGCGCACCGGGTTACCCACCACGTCCGCTTTCGGAAACGCACCGGGAAACGCCTGCATGACTTTGGTGGCGATTTTCGCCAGCCACTTGTTGGTCAGACCGGCAATACCGTTCTGCTCGTGCAGAACAACGGGAATGCCTAACGACCACGCGGCCAGCCCGCCGGGACCAGAAACATAGCCGCCCATACCCAGCACCACATCGGGCTTAAAGCGCGTCATGATGGTGCGCGCCTGACGCCAGGCATTAAAAATACGCACCGGCGCCAGCAGCATGGCCTTGAGGCCTTTGCCTCGCAGGCCGGAAATACGAATAAAGTCGATCTCAATACCGTGCTTCGGTACCAGGTCGGCTTCCATGCGGTCTGCGGTTCCCAGCCAGCGTACCTGCCAGCCCTGCTCCATTAAATGGTGCGCAACCGCCAGCCCCGGGAACACGTGTCCACCGGTACCGCCTGCCATCACCATTAACCGCTTCGGTTGATTCATCGTGAACCTCGTGTAAACGCCTGGGCTTTCTCCAGACGCGTCTCATAATCTATGCGTAACAAAAACATAATGGCCGTCGACATGATCAACAGGCTCGAACCACCATAGCTGATCAGCGGCAACGTCAGACCTTTGGTCGGCAGCATACCCGCTGCGGCCCCGACGTTAACCAGTGCCTGGAAGCTAAACCAGATACCAATTGAGCAGGCTAAGAAGCCTGAGAAGCGGTGATCGATCTCCAGCGCTTTTCGGCCAATCGACATGGCGCGGAAAGCGACGAAGAATACCATTAAAAGCGCTAATACCACACCGATATAACCCAGTTCTTCCCCAATAATGGAGAAGATGAAGTCGGTGTGCGCCTCCGGTAAATACTCCAGTTTCTGCACCGAGTTGCCCAGACCTTGCCCCCAGACTTCACCGCGGCCAAACGCCATCAGCGACTGCGTCAGCTGGTAACCGCTACCGAACGGATCTTCCCATGGGTTCCAGAACGAGGTCACGCGGCGGATACGGTAAGGCTCGGCGAGGATCAGCAGCACCACTGCTGATATTCCCATTCCGATAATGGCGATGAACTGCCACAGCTTGGCCCCTGCCAGGAACAGCATCGCCAGCGTGGTGACAAACAGTACGACAACGGTCCCGAGGTCAGGCTGCGCCAGCAGCAGGATCGCCAGCACCAGAATGACGCCCATCGGCTTTAAGAAGCCGCGAAGGTTGTTTCGCACCTCATCGACTTTTCGCACCAGGTAGTTTGCCAGGTAGCAGAATAACGAAAGCTTGGTGAACTCCGCAGGCTGAATACGCAGCGGGCCGAAGGCGATCCAGCGTGATGCCCCGTTAACGGAGCTCCCGACAACCAGCACGATCAGCAGCATGATAATGGAGGCGATCAGCATCGCGGTACTGTGGCGCTGCCAGAACGCCATCGGCAGACGAAGCGTTACCAGCGCCAGGCAGAACGCCAGAATGATGTACAGCCCGTCACGCTTGGCGAACAGGAAGGGATCGTTCGCCAGACGCTGTCCAACGGGCATAGAGGCCGACGTCACCATGATAAAGCCGATCGCCGCCAGCCCCAGCGTCAGCCAGAACAGGGTGCGGTCGTACATAATCAGGCTATCGGAATCTTTATCCCGTGAAGCCATCACCCAGCCTTTCAGCGCCGCAAACAGCCACACCAGAATTCCAAATCCTGGCAGGCGCGGCATTTTCAGGCGAGGGAGAGATAAACGCATCAGCCTAACTCCTTCGCAAGGCGGGTAAAGACATCGCCACGCTGTTCGAAATTCTTAAACTGATCGAGGCTGGCGCACGCCGGGGAGAGCAGAACCATGTCGCCAGGCTGCACGCGCGGGGCAATCAGGCGCATCGCCTGTTCCATCGTTTCAGTTTGCTCAGCAACTTCCGGGCGTAGTTCAGCCAGCTCGCTGCCGTCACGGCCAAAGCAGTACAGGCGGATGTTATCGCCGGTGAGGTACTGTTTCAGGGAGGAGAAATCAGCAGATTTGCCGTCGCCACCCAACAGAAGATGCAGGGTGCCGTCAACGTGCAGACCGTTCAGCGCGGCCTCTGTGCTTCCCACGTTGGTCGCTTTGGAGTCGTTAATCCAGCGCACGCCGTTATGCTCCAGCGCCAGCTGGAAACGGTGTGCCAGGCCGGAAAATGTGGTCAACGCTTTCAGGCTGGAAGAGCGCGGCAGCCCTACGGCATCTGCCAGCGCCAGCGCCGCCAGGGCATTGGTATAGTTGTGCTGGCCGGAAAGCTTCATCTCCTTCACGTTCAGCACCTTTTCACCTTTCACGCGCAGCCAGGTTTCGCCCAGCTGGCGGTTCAGATGATAATCACCCATGGTGATACCAAAGCTGATGCAGCGCTCGTCCGCGCCGCGCACCGGCATGGTCAGCGCGTCGTCGGCGTTAACCACGCAAATTTTGGCATTTTCGTAAACACGCAGCTTGGCCGCACGATACTGCTGCAGACCAAACGGATACCGATCCATATGATCTTCCGTCACGTTGAGGATCGTTGCCGCCGCCGCATGCAGGCTGGAGGTGGTTTCAAGCTGGAAGCTGGAAAGTTCCAGAACGTACAGCTCGCAGCCTTTGTCCAGCAGCATCAGCGCGGGCAGACCGATATTGCCGCCTACCCCTACGTTCATGCCTGCGGCTTTCGCCATTTCACCCACCAGGGTAGTGACGGTGCTTTTGCCGTTAGAACCGGTGATCGCGATAACCGGCGCCTGCGCTTCGCGGCAGAACAGCTCGATATCGCCGACAATCTCAACGCCCGCATCCGCAGCAGCGCTCAGTGAAGGGTGCGCCAGCGCCATACCCGGGCTGGCGACAATCAGATCGGCTGCCAGCAGCCAGTCATCATTCAGACCACCAAGGTGGCGTTCAACCTGTTCCGGCAGCTTGTCCAGACCCGGCGGAGAGACACGCGTATCCATCACGCGCGGCGTCACGCCGCGCGCAAGGAAAAAGTCCACGCAGGAGAGGCCAGTGAGGCCTAACCCGATGATAACGACTTTTTTACCCTGGTAATCTGCCATGATTAACGTACCTTCAGCGTTGCCAGGCCAATCAGCACCAGCATCAGCGAAATAATCCAGAAGCGCACAATCACGCGCGGCTCCGGCCAGCCTTTCAGTTCATAGTGGTGGTGGATCGGCGCCATACGGAAGATGCGCTGACCGCGCAGCTTGAAGGAGCCGACCTGCAAAATCACCGACAGGGTTTCAACCACAAACACGCCGCCCATGATCACCAGCAGGAACTCCTGACGCAGCAGCACGGCGATAATGCCCAGCGCACCGCCCAAAGCCAGAGAACCGACGTCACCCATAAAGACCTGCGCCGGATAGGTGTTGAACCAGAGGAAGCCCAGCCCCGCGCCGACTATCGCCGTACAGACGATCACCAGCTCACCCGCGTGACGCAGATAAGGAATGTGCAGGTAGTTCGCAAAGTTCATGTTACCGGTCGCCCACGCCACCAGCGCAAAACCAGCCGCCACGAAGACGGTTGGCATAATCGCCAGACCATCCAGGCCATCGGTCAGGTTAACGGCGTTACCGGTACCAACAATTACAAAGTAGGCCAGCAGGATGTAGAACAGCCCCAGCTGCGGCATCACGTCTTTAAAGAAGGGCACCACCAGTTCGGTGGCGGGCGTATCTTTTCCTGCCAGATACAGCGCGAAGGCAAC
This sequence comes from Enterobacter cloacae complex sp. I3, assembly GCF_014896175.1. Classification (NCBI taxonomy): domain Bacteria; kingdom Pseudomonadati; phylum Pseudomonadota; class Gammaproteobacteria; order Enterobacterales; family Enterobacteriaceae; genus Enterobacter; species Enterobacter cloacae complex sp. I3. Next base: position 119,347 of record NZ_JADBQZ010000008.1, on the reverse strand, counting down.
GCCCAGCGCAATCACTGACATCCAGAAATACTTCCAGCGGGCAATCAGGCCCTTCGTGTCTTTGCGGACGACTTTACGGTAATCATCCACAAACCCGATAATGCCGTAGCCCACCAGTACGGTCAGCACGCACCAGACGTACGGGTTAGACGGATAGGCCCACAGCAGTACGGAAACGACGATCGCGGTCAGGATCATGATCCCGCCCATCGTCGGCGTACCGCGCTTGCTGAAGTGCGACTCCGGACCGTCGTTACGTACGACCTGGCCGAAAGAGAGTTTTTGCAGACGGGCAATCATGCGCGGGCCCATCCACAACGAGATGAACAGCGCAGTCAGCAGGCTGACGATGGCGCGAAACGTCAGATATGAAAAGACGTTAAAGCCTGAATAATATTTGACCAAATGTTCGGCCAGCCAAACTAACATGTCCCGTTCTCCTGTAATGCGTGCACAACCTCTTCCATGGCGGCACTACGTGAACCTTTCACTAACACTGTCACAATTTGTTTTTCTGTAATTAATGCCTTAAGGCGCTCAATCAACGCGGCTTTGTCGGCAAAATGTTCGCCAACGCCGCTGGCATGGCTAATCGCCTGGCTCAGTTTTCCTGCGCTCAGCACGCAGTCCAGTCCCGCCGCTTTCGCCGCTTCACCCACCTGGGTATGACAGGCTTCGCTTTCATCGCCCAGCTCCGCCATGTCGCCAACCACCATGACGCGGTAGCCCGGCATTTCAGATAGCACCTGCACCGCCGCCGTCATTGAGCCGACGTTCGCGTTGTAGGAGTCATCCAGCAGCAATTTGTTTTCTGCAAGCGGGATCGGGTACAGGCGTCCCGGCACGGCTTTCAAATTCGCCAGCCCGGTTTTAATCGCCTCGTGTGACGCTCCCACCGCCGTCGACAAGGCCGCTGCCGCCAGCGCATTGGCGATGTTATGGCGTCCCGGCAGCGGTAACAGCACGTCTACGTCACCCGTTGGGGTAGCAAGCGTGAATTCCGTACCGTGCGACGTCACATGGATATTGGTCGCGGTAAAGTCACTGTTGGCCGCGTTCGGCGAGAAGCGCCAGGTTTTACGCGAGCCAATGATGCTCTGCCAGTTCAGCCAGTCGTTGTTGTCGGCATTGAGAATGGCAATGCCGTCAGCAGGCAGACCGGTGTAGATTTCGCCTTTCGCTTTCGCCACGCCTTCCAGCGAGCCAAAGCCTTCCAGATGCGCTGCCGCAAGGTTATTCACCAGCGCCGCTTCCGGGCGAGTCAGGCTCACGGTCCAGGCGATTTCGCCCTGGTGGTTTGCCCCTAACTCGATCACCGCAAACTCATGCTCTTTGGTGAGGCGAAGTAATGTCATCGGCACGCCGATGTCATTATTGAGGTTGCCTGCGGTATAAAGCGTATTACCGCACTGGCTGAGGATGGCCGCCGTCATCTCTTTCACTGACGTTTTGCCCGATGACCCGGTCAGCGCGACAACGCGAGCAGGTACCTGCTGACGAACCCAGGCGGCCAGTTCACCGAACGCGAGACGCGTATCGTTCACCACAATCTGCGGCAAATCGATATCCAGCCTGCGGCTGACCAGCAGCGCGCCAGCGCCGTTTTCTTTGGCCTGTCCGGCAAAATCATGCGCGTCAAAACGTTCGCCTTTCAGCGCCACAAACAGACAGCCCGCGGTCACTTTACGGGTGTCGGTGGTGACCGCGTCAGTGGTCAGATCCTGGCCCAGCAGCTCGCCGTGCAGTACCGCAGCGGCCTGGCTTAAGGTGATGCTAATCATGCGACGACTCCCAGCAGACGCGCTGCCGTTACGCGGTCGGAGTAGTCCAGACGACGATTGCCAACAATCTGATAGTCTTCATGACCTTTACCGGCCAGCAGAACGACATCATTTTCTTTTGCCTGCATGATGGTGTTTGTCACGGCTTCCGCGCGGCCTTCCACCACACGGGCGCGACCGGCGTCCAGCATACCCGCCAGAATGTCGTTGATGATGGCGCGCGGCTCTTCGGTACGCGGATTGTCATCGGTGACCACAGGAATGTCCGCGAACTGCTCCGCAATGGCGCCCATCAGGGGACGTTTACCTTTGTCGCGATCGCCACCGCAGCCGAAGACGCACCAGAGTTTACCGGTGCAGTGCAGGCGTGCCGCTTCCAGCGCTTTTTCCAGCGCATCCGGCGTGTGGGCATAATCGACAACCACGGTCGGTTTGCCCGGCGCGCTAAACACTTCCATACGGCCGCAAACCGGCTGGAGACGCGCTGACGTTTTCAGCAGTTCCGCCAGCGGATAACCCAGCGCCAGCAGCGTTGCCAGCGCCAGCAGCAGGTTGCTGACGTTGAACGCCCCCATCAGGCGGCTTTCGATTTCACCGTCACCCCAGGAAGAGGCAAAGCGGATCGTCGCGCCACTGTCGTGATAGTTAACGTCAACGGCTTTCAGCCAGCGGCCGTGGCAATTCGGATTGATATGGTCTTCCATCGACACCGCTACCGCGTCTGGCAGCTTCGCAAGCCAGCGGCGGCCCACTTCGTCGTCGGCGTTGATGATGGCCTGGCCGTAATGGTGAGTAGAGAACAGCAGCCATTTCGCGGCTTCGTAGTGCTCCATATCACCATGATAATCAAGGTGATCGCGGCTCAGGTTGGTGAACACTGAAGCAGTAAACTTCAGTGCCGCGACGCGGTGCTGTACCAGGCCGTGCGAAGAAACTTCCATCGCGGCAAAGGTTGCCCCCTGCCCTGCCAGACCGGCAAGCACGTGCTGTACGTCAACCGCCGAACCGGTGGTGTTTTCCGTCGGGCTCACTTTGCCCAGCAGGCCGTTACCCACGGTCCCCATCACCGCGCCGGTTTCACCCAGCAGCTGAGCCCACTGCGCCATCAGCTGCGTGGTGGTGGTTTTTCCGTTCGTGCCCGTCACGCCAACCAGACGCAGCTGGTCGGAAGGTTCGTGATAAAAACGTCCTGCCAGTGCAGAGAGACGCTCATTCAACTGGCTGAGATAGATAACCGGCACCCCGTGCATTTCACGGATCTCACCGTCGGTTGCCTCGTCTTTAGCCTCAGCAATAATGGCAGCCACACCTTGCGCAATCGCCTGCGGGATATAACGACGCCCGTCCGCCTGATGACCAACCACCGCCACAAAAAGATCGCCAGAAGCAGCCACGCGGCTGTCCAGTACCATCTCTCGCAGTGCTCGCTCCGGTGCATTTGGCACCCACGGAGCGAGAAGGTCGCGCAAATTACGATCTGCCACCTGTACCCTCGCCTTGATTAATTACAAATTCACTTTTTTCGCCCGTCGCCAGCGCATCTGGTTCAACGTTCATGGTGCGTAACACGCCACCCATGATGGCGCCAAACACAGGCGCGGAAACGGCGCCGCCGTAGTATTTACCCGCCTGTGGATCGTTAATCACGACCACCAGCGCAAAACGCGGATTGCTAGCAGGCGCAACGCCTGCGGTATAGGCAATGTATTTGTTGATGTAGCGGCCGTCTGGCCCCACCTTTTTCGCCGTACCGGTTTTAATGGCGATGCGATAGCCTTTGATGGCCGCCTTCACGCCGCCGCCGCCCGGCAGCGCCACGCTTTCCATCATGTGCACAACGGTACGAACGATGGATTCCGGGAAGATACGCTCGCCCGGAACCGGTGGATCAACTTTGGTGATGGACAGCGGGCGATAGACGCCGTAGCTGCCAATCGTTGCGTAGACTCGCGCTAACTGTAACGGGGTTACCATTAGCCCGTAGCCGAAAGAGAAGGTGGCCCTCTCTATGTCAGACCACCGTTGTTTTTGAGGATATAAGCCACTGCGTTCTCCGACCAACCCCAAATTGGTCGCCTTTCCAAGTCCAAAACGTGAGTAAGTCTCTACTAACGCTGAGGACGGCATCGCTAACGCCAGCTTTGAAACACCGACGTTACTCGACTTCTGTAACACCCCGGTCAGGGTCAATTCGCTGTAGCGCGCCACGTCTTTAATCTCGTGGCCGTTAATACGGTAAGGGATCGTGTTCAGGACCGTGTTTTCATTGACGATACCGCGCTGAAGCGCCGTCATCACCACCATCGGCTTCACCGTGGAGCCGGGTTCGAACACGTCGGTAATCGCCCGGTTACGCATCGCATCTTTTGCGGTGCCGGTAAAGTTGTTCGGGTTGTAGGAAGGACTGTTGGCCATAGCCAGCACTTCTCCGGTGCTGACATCCACCAGCACGGCGCTGCCGGATTCTGCCTTGTTAAACGCCACGGCGTTGTTCAGCTCGCGGTAGACCAGCGCCTGCAGGCGCTCGTCGATACTCAGAGCCAGGTTGTGCGCCGCCTGGCTGTCCGTAGAGGAGATATCTTCAATGACGCGCCCGTAGCGGTCCTTACGCACAATTCGCTCGCCAGGCTGGCCGGTGAGCCACTTATCGAAGCTTTTTTCAACGCCTTCAATCCCCTGGCTGTCGACGTTGGTGAAGCCGATGAGGTGAGCGGTTACTTCTCCGGACGGATAGTAACGACGGGATTCTTCGCGCAGATGAATGCCCGGCAGCTTCAGTTTCCGAATGTAGTCCGCCATGTCAGGGTTAACCTGGCGCGCCAGATAGATAAAACGCCCTTTCGGGTTCGCGTTGACGCGGGAGGCTAGCTGATCCAGCGGCATTTTGAGCGCATCTGAAAGCGCTTTCCAGCGGTTATCAAGCGTGATGCCACCGGCGTCGTGCAGCTCTTTCGGATCGGCCCAGATCGCCTTCACCGGCACGCTCACCGCCAGCGGGCGACCTGAACGGTCAGTGATCATTCCGCGAGAAGTCGACACTTCCTGAACGCGAAGGGAGCGCATATCTCCCTGGCGTACCAGCATGTCAGGGGCGATGATTTGCAACCACGCCACGCGTCCCAGCAGGAAACCCAGCGCCAGTAAAATGCAGCCGCAAAGCAACGCAAAACGCCAACTGATGAAGTTGGCCTGTTCTTCCTGACGTTTTGGTTTAAGCGTTTTTGCCGCTGCTTTCATGCGTCGCGTGTTCCCTTATTTTTGTACTACGATATTTTCCTGGGAAGGATCAACATGCTGCAGCTGCAGCTTTTCCGTTGCGATCCGTTCAACCCGGCTGTGATCGCCGAGCGCGTTTTCTTCAAGGATCAGATTTCGCCATTCAATATCCAGCGCATCGCGTTCCAGCACCAGCTGCTCGCGTTGCGCAGTCAATAAACGTGTATGGTGAGCTGTGGTCACCACCGTAACTGCCGTAACAATGATGCAAATGAACAGGCAGAGTGGCAGTTTCCCGAATCGCAAAAGATCGTCGCCGATCACGCCAGGCAAGGCATGGCGCTCGTTGCTTCCTAACGATCCCTTAACTTTGCTTAGGGTTTCTGTCACTCTGCCGATCATGCGTTCGTCCTCTCTGCAACTCGCAGCACTGAACTACGGGCACGTGGATTCTCTGCCACCTCTTCTTCGCCCGGCATCAACTTGCCTAATGCTCGCAACTGACGGCCCCCCAGCTTCCTGAGTTGTTCTTCCGTCATCGGCAACCCCGCGGGAACCTGAGGACCGCGGCTCTGTTCACGCATGAAGCGTTTTACAATGCGGTCTTCCAGCGAATGGAAGCTGATGATGGATAACCGCCCACCCGGGGCCAGCACGTCGAGCGAGCTTTTTAGCGCCAGCTCTATTTCCTCCAGTTCACTGTTTACCCAGATGCGAACCGCCTGGAAGGTACGGGTCGCGGGATGTTTGTGCTTATCCTTCACCGGCGTTGCCGCCGCGATCACCTCGGCCAACTCTTTGGTGCGGGTCATCGGCTCAATGCGGTTGCGCTCAACGATGGCGCGCGCAATGCGCTTGCCAAAACGTTCTTCGCCGAAGGTTTTGATCACCCAGGCAATATCGGCTTCGTCAGCGGTCTGCAGCCATTCGGCGGCAGACTGGCCGCGCGTCGGGTCCATACGCATGTCCAGCGGACCGTCGCGCATAAAGGAGAAGCCGCGTTCTGCATCATCAAGCTGGGGTGAAGATACGCCAAGATCGAGAAGAATCCCGTCGATCTTGCCCGTGAGATCGCGCTCGGCCACGTAATCAGCGAGCGCAGAAAAAGGTCCATGCACGATGGAAAAGCGTGGGTCATTGATGGTCTGTGCAACGGCAATCGCCTGCGGATCGCGATCGATTGCCAGCAGGCGTCCTTCCTCTCCAAGCTGGGAGAGGATCAAACGCGAGTGACCACCGCGACCAAACGTGCCATCAATGTAGATGCCATCCGGACGAATATTCAGGCCGTTCACGGCCTCGTCCAGTAACACCGTTTTATGTTTATAATTTTCCATCATATTTATAGAGACAAGTCCTGCAGCCGTTCCGATAAAGTTGCGGAATCAGACTGCTCAGCGTCGATATCTTCCTTGACCTGTTGATACCAGGTCGTTTCGTCCCACAGTTCAAACTTGTTGAACTGCCCGACCAGCATCACTTCTTTGGTCAGACCGGCATGTTGCCGCAACACAGGAGCAATCAGTAATCGCCCGGCGTTATCCATCTGACATTCACTGGCATGTCCCAATAAGAGCCGCTGCACGCGGCGTTCCTGCGGGTTCATGCTCGACAGTCGCGACAGCTTTTGCTCAATGATTTCCCATTCAGGCAAGGGGTAAAGCAGCAGGCAGGGGGAGTTGATGTCAATGGTGCAAACCATTTGACCCGAAGCATTCTCAATCAGCTGGTCGCGGTATCGGGTTGGTACCGATAAACGCCCCTTGCTGTCGAGATTGACTAACGTTGCTCCACGGAACATGCCAGTCTCACCCCTCCTCACCACTTTAACCCACAAATTCCCACCTGAAGGAGTTTACGGAGCGAGGGAAAAGCTTGTCAAGCCAGGACTCTCCCTATACGAGGCTGTACGCCCACTATTTACAGAGATAAACAGTCCCGGTTAATAACTGCACAACTGGCGAGGCAAAATTAACGTTATGAATATTTGTAAGAAAAAAACCGAATATGCACACTAGCGTTAAGGCTCACTCAATATCATCGCAGATAAATATAAAGTGTCAGTTTGCGACGCGGGCAGCATTTTATGACAGATTGTCAGGGGATGACAGCGCCAGATTCGCTCAATCGGTCGGTAGAAGCGGCGGTTGCGTTGCTGGCCGGTCGGGGGGAAGAAAAAACGTCTGAATATTCATCGACCGAAGAGGGTTTGTAACAAAGTAATACAAAGAGAGGCGTCTAAAAATCGCTTCATGATTCTTTAAGGGCCATTTTAAACGGCAAAATGAATTAAGAAAAATAGTAGATTAGGATCTCTCAAGAATTATCCTAATTTCACTGCGGGAATTAACTCGACGAATAATTCCAGTAAAAAGGGCGGTTTTTCGCCGCCCCGTCATTTCATTTATGGCGGCTCAAAATTCCGCGATGATAGAGATTACGTTTGATACGCGTCAGACCCGGCTTCGGTTTGCGCGGCTCATCCAGGCTCGCCAGAACAATCTCCAGGACGCGTTCAGCTACATCTCGGTGACGCTGGGCCACCGCCAGCACCGGGCACTGAAGGAAATCGAGAAGCTCGTTATCCCCAAACGTGGCGATCGCCAGGTCAGAGGGGAGCTTGCCTTCACGACGCAAGGTGACATCCATTACCCCCTGCAGAAGGGCAAATGACGTGGTGAACAGCGCCTGGGGCATCGGGTGCGTCTCCAGCCATTTTTCGAACAGCTGCGCAGCGGCTTCGCGTTCATAGCTGTTGGCATAGAGATAGTGGACTTCACGCGGATCGTCTTTCCAGGCGGTTCTGAACCCTTGCTCACGCAGGAAGCTTACGGAAAGCTCGGGCAGCGCGCCAAGATACAGCACCGTTTCAGCGGGGAAGGTTCTCAGCTCAGCGGCCAGCATTTCCGCGTCATCCTGATCGGCACCCACTACGCTTGTGAAATGCTCACGATCGAGCGCGCGGTCCAGCGCCACGATGGGGAACGGATCGTTCGCCCAGCGCTGGTAAAACGGATGCTCCGGCGGTAAGGAGGTCGAGACGATGATGGCATCGACCTGACGCTGGAGCAGATGTTCAATGCAGCGCATCTCGTTATCAGGCTGGTCTTCAGAACAGGCTATCAGCAGCTGGTAACCGCGCTGGCGGGCCTGACGTTCGAGATAGTTGGCGATACGGGTATAGCTGGTGTTTTCCAGATCCGGGATCACCAGACCAATAGAGCGGGTGCGCCCGGCACGCAGGCCGGCAGCGACAGCATTCGGATGGTAGTTATGCTCACGAACCACCGCCATAACTTTTTCAACGGTCTTATCGCTGACGCGGTACTGCTTTGCTTTGCCGTTAATCACATAGCTGGCCGTTGTTCGTGACACGCCGGCTAGCCGGGCGATTTCATCCAGTTTCACAATTGCCCCTTAAAAAAAGAAAAGAGTCCATGGCCCTGTCAAGGTTATGGTTAAATCTTTTAACATCTAAACGCAGAAAAGCCTTCGCGGCAACCGCTTTTATCTGCGTTGTCGGCTGATTACGCAAAAAAAAGCCCGGCTTTGGTGACCGGGCTGAAAGAGGCGAACCTTTTTAACAACTACCGCATGATTTTCTCGCCGCGTGACAGACCAACGATCCCCGATCTCGCCACCTCAACAATTTTTGCTACATCCCGCACGGATGCCAGGAAAGCGTCCAGCTTGTCACTGGTTCCGACCAGTTGAACCGTATAAAGAGAAGGCGTGACGTCGATGATCTGCCCGCGGAAGATATCCGCATTGCGTTTGACCTCTTCGCGCCCGTAACCGCTGGCCTGTATTTTTACCAGCATGACCTCACGCTCAACGTAAGCGCCCTGCCCCAGCTCGCTTACGCGCAGCACATCGACCAGCTTATGCAGCTGTTTCTCGATCTGCTCAATTACCTTGGCATCGCCAACGGTCTGAATCGTCATACGCGACAGCGTCGGATCGTCCGTTGGCGCCACGGTCAGGCTTTCAATGTTATAGCCACGCTGCGCAAAAAGCCCAATGACGCGCGACAGTGCGCCAGACTCGTTTTCCAGTAATACCGATAATATCCGGCGCATATCAGGTTCTCTCCGTTTTGCTTAACCACATCTCGTCCATACCGCCGCCGCGAATATGCATCGGATAAACGTGCTCGGTTCCATCAACGATGACATCCATAAAGACGAGGCGATTGTTTTTAACGTGCTCAAGCGCTTCGGCGAGCTTCGTTTCCAGTTCAGCCGGATCGGTCACCCGCATCCCTATATGACCGTAAGCTTCAGCAAGACGAACAAAATCCGGCAGCGATTTCATATATGACTGAGAGTGGCGGCCCGAGTAGATCATATCCTGCCACTGCTTCACCATACCGAGATAGCCGTTATTAAGGTTGAGCACCAGTACCGGCAGCTCATATTGCAGCGCGGTGGAAAGTTCCTGAATGTTCATCTGAATACTGCCGTCTCCGGTCACGCAGACGACGGTTTCATTTGGCAGCGCCAGCTTCACGCCCAGCGCGGCAGGCAGGCCAAAGCCCATCGTGCCTAAACCTCCCGAGTTGATCCAGTGACGCGGTTTATCAAACGGATAATAGAGGGCGGCAAACATTTGATGCTGGCCCACGTCAGAGGTCACATACGCGTCGCCTTTCGTCAGTCGCCATACCGTTTCGATGACCGCCTGCGGCTTAGTATGCTCGCTTTGGGTGTCATATTTCAGACACTGTCGTGCGCGCCATTGCTCAATTTGCTGCCACCAGTCACGGATTTCATCCAGTGGTTGCGCTGTGTTTTCCAACGCCAGCAGATCCAGCATTTGTTCAAGGACCTGTCGCGCGTCGCCGACGATAGGTACATCAGCCGACACCGTTTTTGAAATTGACGTCGGATCGATATCAATGTGCAGCACGGTGGCGTTCGGGCAATACTTCGCCAGGTTGTTGGTCGTACGATCGTCAAAACGCACGCCGACGGCAAAGATGACGTCAGAATGATGCATCGTCATGTTGGCTTCATAGGTACCGTGCATACCCAACATGCCGAGCGCCTGACGGTGGGTGGCGGGAAACGCTCCGAGTCCCATCAGCGATGACGCAACAGGAAGATTGAGCTTTTCAACCAGTTCACGAAGCTGTGCCTCACACGCTGAATTGACGGCCCCGCCACCGACATAGACCACCGGTTTTTTAGCGGCCAGCAACGTTTGCAGCGCGCGTTTGATCTGACCTTTGTGACCCTGCGTTGTTGGGTTGTAAGAGCGCATGCTCACCGATTCCGGCCAGACATAGGGCAGCTTGTTTGCCGGGTTCAGGATATCTTTAGGGAGATCGACCACCACCGGCCCCGGGCGCCCGCTTGCCGCCAGCCAGAACGCCTTCTTCAGAATGCCAGGAATGTCTTCGGTTTGCTTGACCAGGAAGCTGTGCTTCACGACGGGACGCGAAATCCCGACCATGTCGCACTCCTGAAACGCATCATAGCCAATCAGTGATGTCGCGACCTGTCCGGAAAGGATCACCAGCGGAATAGAGTCCATGTACGCGGTCGCAATGCCGGTAATGGCGTTTGTCGCACCGGGCCCCGACGTGACCAGGACCACGCCCACCTCACCCGTCGCACGCGCCAGGCCATCGGCCATATGTACCGCCGCCTGCTCATGGCGTACCAGCACATGGTCAATACCCCCTACCGTATGCAGTGCGTCATAAATATCAAGGACCGCGCCGCCAGGATAGCCGAACACTTGCTTTACGCCCTGATCGATCAGCGACCGGACGACCATTTCCGCGCCAGACAACATCTCCATGCTTTGCCTCCAGGCATTTTGTTATAGACGGACCGCCGAATTCATTTCCGCACCGTCTTTCGATCGGGATGAACCCGTCTTCTATTTTGCAGAGTGATACTTACCTTAACCGCTCGTTATGAGGCAGGCAATTCGCAAACCAGGAGAGAGAAGAGGCCGAGAAAGCAGAAAAAACAGACATTGTCAGAGGATATGGTTAATTCATCTGAAATTAGGGGATGAGATGATAAATCATCGCTGAAAAGCGCGTCGATGTAGAAAATCATCTATTTTTACGGGCCTGGCAGGCGCCAGATAAAATACGTAACAGAACAAAATATTAATAAAAGAAACAAAACCAGGATAAATCACATGCAAAGATGCAATTTATCCTGACTCGATTACCGACGGCAGATGCTAATAAGTAGCTCTTCCATCCACTGATGTCCTTTATCCCGTCCAGCAGCTTCATGCCAGGAGAGATAGCAGGTGCGGCTATTTAGCTTGAGCGGCAGAGGCAAAATTTGCAGATTTAACGCGCCAGAGAACTCTTCTGCCAGCCAGCGTGGGGCAATTGCCACCAGTTGCGTCTGGGAAACGACGTTTAACACGCTGACCATGGCCATCCCCTGATAAGCCACGCTCGCCTGTTTCTCCGCAGTGTCGTACCAGGGCAGGCTAAAGGAGGCATATCTGTCGAGCGCAACAACGGCATGCTGTTCGCTATAAACGTCACTTTCTCGTAACGGCGCATTCAGTCGTGGATGTTTTTTGCTGGCAACCAGCACCATTTCATCTTTAAACAGCGGTACACAGGAAAATTCAGGACGGCGGAATTCTTCATAACCCAGGACGAATTCGATTTCCTGGTAACGTAACTGGTGTTCGGTGTTTTGATTTAAGGACGATTTAAAGACGAGATTAATATTAGGTGCGATCTCTTCAACTTTATTATAAATAATTGACGTCAGATAATTATCTAATGGACTGCAGACGCAGAGATGGAATACTCGCTCACTGCTTAAGGGTTCAAAGCCAGAGCCCGGCAGCTCATTTTGCACCAGCTGCAGCGCCTGGCGGATGGAGCCGAAAAGCTGGAAAGCCCGCGCTGTAGGCTGGATGCCTCTTCCATAACGAACAAACAATTCGTCGTTGAACATAACCTTAAGCCTGGCAACGGCATTACTTACGGCAGGCTGTGACATCCCCAGGGCTTGTGCCGCACGCGTGATATTCTGCTCCTGCATGACAGCATCAAACACCGTCAGTAGATTAAGATCCACCGTGCGTAACTGTGGTTTAATTCCATCAGTAATCTGTGGTTGTTTAATATTATTTTCTGGCACTTCTGACTCCACTGTCACGCTACACTCCCTTCGCCAACGCACTGTAATAATTTCGAAAAATATGATTTACCATGCAGATACGACCAGCGAAACAAAAAAGTTAAAAAATCGCAAAAAAAAAAGATTATCTAATAATGCTATAATACAAAACGGCACAAAGGATATGCTTAACTTTAGTGTTTGAATGAAACCATAAACCAAATCAATATACAATAACCATCCAGTTAAGGATGACTTAAGTATAATTAAACTGTTATCGACATTGAGCAGAATTAAGTTAACAATCTGTTATCAATGATTCTATTTGAAGGGAGAAAAAGTTCTCTCAAAAAAGATAACTCGATGATAGTAAAACGGTTTAAAGAGAAAGCATTTGTGAGGACTGCGTCACCTGAAAAATACCCGTTATGTTTATTCGTTTCTGCAAATGTTTTTTAAGTCCAAAAATAGACAATTAGTTAAGTTAAAAATCAAAAACCCAGCACAATAAGCTAAACAACACACCCTCTCTGTTTAGCCTTCTGGGGCCGTTTTTACCATCAGGGGTTGACATGCACAGCTGTATCCAGTACCACTAAAAGCATATTGAATTTAACGGAGCACGATTCATGACACGCACCATTCGTTTCATCGGTCTACTACTACTAAACGCATCCACTGTGCGCGGTAGACTGGCGGGCGAAATTCAGCGTTGAATCGTCACCAGTAAGACTAAAAACCCGCGCCACTGCGCGGGTTTTTTTATGCTCGTAGCAAGGCGCCCTAAGACTGACAAGGACCTAACCCATGAGCCAGCAAGTCATTATTTTCGATACTACTTTACGTGACGGTGAACAGGCATTACAGGCAAGCCTGAGTGTAAAAGAGAAACTGCAGATTGCGCTGGCTCTCGAGCGTATGGGCGTCGACGTGATGGAGGTCGGTTTCCCCGTCTCCTCTCCGGGTGATTTTGAATCCGTACAGACTATCGCCCGCACCATTAAAAACAGCCGCGTGTGCGGTCTGGCGCGCTGCGTAGAGAAAGACATCGACGTTGCGGCTGAGTCGCTGAAGGTGGCCGAAGCCTTCCGTATTCATACCTTTATTGCAACCTCACCAATGCACATCGCAACCAAGTTGCGCAGCACGCTGGATGAAGTCATTGAACGCGCGGTATACATGGTTAAGCGCGCACGCAACTACACCGATGACGTTGAATTCTCCTGTGAAGATGCGGGCCGTACGCCGATTGAAGACCTGGCGCGCGTAGTCGAAGCCGCCATCAACGCGGGCGCTAAAACCATCAACATCCCGGACACCGTCGGCTATACCATGCCGTTTGAGTTCTCCAACATCATTACCGGCCTGTATGAGCGCGTACCTAACATTGATAAAGCAATCATCTCAGTACATACCCATGATGATTTGGGCCTGGCCGTAGGCAATGCCATCGCTGCGGTGCACGCCGGTGCACGTCAGGTAGAAGGTGCAATGAACGGTATCGGTGAACGCGCGGGCAACTGTTCACTGGAAGAAGTAATCATGGCGATCAAGGTGCGCAAAGATATCATGAACGTGCACACCCGCATCAATCACAACGAAATCTGGCGCACCAGTCAGACCGTCAGCCAGATTTGCAACATGCCGATCCCGGCTAACAAGGCGATTGTTGGAACCGGCGCGTTCGCCCACTCCTCCGGTATTCACCAGGACGGCGTGCTGAAAAACCGTGAAAACTACGAAATCATGACTCCGGAATCCATCGGCCTGAACCAGGTTCAGCTGAACCTGACCTCCCGTTCCGGTCGTGCGGCAGTGAAACACCGGATGGAAGAGATGGGCTATCAGGACAGCGATTACAACATGGATCAGCTGTACGACGCGTTCCTGAAGCTGGCCGACAAGAAAGGCCAGGTATTCGATTACGACCTGGAAGCGCTGGCCTTCATCAACAAGCAGCAGGAAGAGCCAGAGCACTTCCGTCTGGACTACTTCAACGTGCAGTCCGGCTCCAGCGACATCGCTACCGCCTCGGTCAAGCTGGCCTGCGGTGATGAAATTAAAGCGGAAGCCGCCAACGGTAACGGCCCTGTGGATGCCATCTATCAGGCGATCAACCGCGTTACCGAGTACGACGTAGAGCTGGTGAAATACGACCTGACGGCGAAAGGGCACGGTAAAGACGCGCTGGGTCAGGTGGATATCGTCGTCAACTATAATGGCCGCCGTTTCCACGGTGTGGGCCTGGCGACGGATATTGTCGAATCCTCCGCGAAAGCGATGGTGCACGTCCTGAACAACATCTGGCGCGCCGCTGAAGTCGAAAAAGAGTTGCAACGCAAAGCTCAGAATAAAGAGAACAACAAGGAAACCGTGTAATGTCGAAGAACTACCATATTGCTGTGTTGCCGGGTGACGGTATTGGTCCGGAAGTGATGGCACAGGCGCTGAAAGTACTGGAAGCCGTTCGCTCGCGTTTTACGATGAAAATTACCACCAGCCACTACGACGTGGGCGGTATTGCGATTGATAACCACGGAACGCCATTGCCGAAAGCCACCGTTGAAGGCTGCGAAAATGCCGATGCCGTGCTGTTTGGCTCCGTCGGTGGTCCAAAATGGGAACACCTGCCGCCAGCAGAGCAGCCAGAGCGCGGCGCGCTCCTGCCGCTGCGTAAACATTTTAAACTGTTCAGTAACCTGCGTCCGGCTAAGCTGTATCAGGGGCTGGAAGAGTTTTGTCCGCTGCGCGCGGATATCGCGGCCAACGGTTTCGACATCCTGTGCGTGCGTGAGCTGACGGGCGGGATCTACTTCGGTCAGCCAAAAGGTCGCGAAGGCAGCGGTCAGCACGAGAAAGCGTTTGATACCGAGGTGTACCACCGTTTCGAAATTGAACGTATCGCCCATATCGCCTTTGAATCTGCACGCAAGCGCCGCCATAAGGTGACCTCTATTGATAAAGCGAACGTGCTGCAGTCGTCCATTTTGTGGCGCGAGATCGTCAGTGAAGTCGCTAAGCAGTACCCGGACGTTGAGCTGTCGCATATGTACATCGACAACGCGACCATGCAGCTGATTAAGGATCCGTCCCAGTTTGACGTGCTGCTCTGCTCCAACCTGTTCGGCGATATTTTGTCTGACGAGTGCGCGATGATTACCGGCTCTATGGGCATGCTGCCATCGGCCAGCCTGAATGAAGAAGGCTTTGGCCTGTACGAACCGGCGGGCGGTTCCGCGCCGGATATCGCAGGCAAGAACATTGCGAACCCGATTGCGCAGATCCTCTCCCTGGCCCTGCTGCTGCGCTACAGCCTCGATGCAGGCGACGCAGCAACCGCAATTGAAAACGCCATTAACCGGGCGTTAGAAGAAGGCGTCCGTACCGGTGACTTAGCGCGCGGCACGGCAGCAGTCAGTACTGATGAAATGGGCGACATCATTGCCCGCTATGTCGCTGAAGGGGTGTAATCATGGCCAAGACGTTATATGAAAAATTGTTTGATGCGCACGTTGTCTACGAGGCGCCAAACGAAACCCCGCTGCTGTACATTGACCGCCACCTGGTGCACGAAGTGACCTCTCCGCAGGCCTTCGACGGCCTGCGCGCGCACAAGCGTCCGGTGCGCCAGCCGGGTAAAACCTTTGCCACGATGGATCATAACGTCTCCACCCAGACCAAAGACATCAATGCTTCCGGCGAGATGGCGCGCATCCAGATGCAGGAGCTGATCAAGAACTGCAACGAATTTGGCGTGGAGCTGTACGATCTGAACCACCCGTATCAGGGCATCGTCCACGTGATGGGACCTGAGCAGGGTATTACGCTGCCGGGCATGACCATCGTCTGCGGCGACTCCCATACCGCGACCCACGGCGCGTTTGGCGCGCTGGCGTTCGGCATCGGCACATCGGAAGTTGAGCACGTTCTGGCGACGCAGACTCTGAAACAGGGCCGCGCCAAAACCATGAAGATTGAGGTGAAGGGCAAAGCCGCGCCGGGTATCACCGCGAAAGATATCGTGCTGGCGATTATCGGCAAAACCGGCAGCGCAGGCGGTACCGGTCACGTGGTGGAATTCTGCGGTGAAGCCATTCAGGCGCTGAGCATGGAAGGTCGTATGACCCTGTGTAATATGGCTATTGAGATGGGAGCTAAAGCAGGCCTGGTCGCACCGGACGAAACCACCTTTAACTATGTGAAAGGCCGTCTGCACGCGCCGAAAGGTCAGGATTTTGACGACGCGGTCGCGTACTGGAAAACCCTGAAAACTGACGACGGTGCCACCTTTGATACCGTTGTCACGCTGCAGGCGGAAGAGATTGCGCCGCAAGTCACCTGGGGTACCAATCCTGGCCAGGTCATCTCCGTCAACGACAGCATTCCTGACCCGGCTTCCTTCGCCGATCCGGTCGAACGCGCCAGCGCGGAAAAAGCGCTGGCCTATATGGGGCTGAAACCCGGCGTACCGCTGACCGACGTGAACATTGATAAGGTGTTCATCGGCTCCTGCACCAACTCCCGTATCGAGGATTTACGCGCGGCGGCAGAGATTGCCAAAGGTCGCAAAGTGGCGCCGGGCGTGCAGGCGCTGGTGGTTCCAGGCTCCGGTCCGGTGAAAGCCCAGGCGGAAGCGGAAGGACTGGATAAGATCTTTATCGAAGCAGGCTTCGAATGGCGTCTGCCGGGCTGCTCCATGTGTCTGGCGATGAACAACGACCGCCTGAACCCGGGTGAGCGCTGTGCCTCCACCAGCAACCGTAACTTTGAAGGCCGTCAGGGCCGGGGTGGACGCACTCACCTGGTCAGCCCGGCAATGGCCGCCGCTGCGGCAGTTACCGGCCATTTCGCCGATATTCGCAGCCTGAAATAAGGAGACAATCATGGCAGAGAAATTTACCCAACATACGGGCCGTGTTGTCCCGCTGGACGCCGCTAACGTCGATACGGACGCGATCATTCCGAAGCAGTTTTTGCAGAAAGTGACCCGCACCGGTTTTGGCGCACACTTGTTCAACGACTGGCGTTTTCTGGACGACAAAGGCGAAGTGCCAAACCCGGAGTTCGTCCTGAACTTCCCGGAATACAAAGGTGCATCCATTCTTCTGGCGCGGGAAAACTTCGGCTGCGGCTCCTCGCGTGAGCATGCGCCCTGGGCGCTGACCGACTACGGCTTTAAGGTGGTTATCGCCCCGAGCTTCGCGGATATCTTCTACGGCAACAGCTTCAACAACCAGTTGCTGCCGGTGACGCTGAGCGACGAGCAGGTCGATGAACTGTTCGCGCTGGTTAAAGCAAATCCGGGGATGGCGTTTGAGGTGGATCTGGAAGCGGAAGTGGTGAAAGCCGGGGATAAGACCTACAGCTTCAGCATTGATGCCTTCCGTCGCCACTGCATGTTGAACGGTCTGGACAGCATTGGCCTGACGCTCCAGCACGAGGACGCCATCTCAGCGTACGAGAAAAAACAGCCTGCGTTTATGGGCTAAAGGCAATGGCCCGCAGGGCGCGGGCCATTGATAAGGGTGCGTTGAGGCTCAACCACTCTGGAGAGGCGGGGACACTTCCCCCGCCAATACCGCTAACGTTTTGCTTCGTAAGCCAACACTGCCGCCAGCTCTGTTTTCTCCTGTCTGAAGTGCAACTCACACAGCGAATCACGCACCATCCAGGTGAAGATCAATAGCGTCGTACAGATCAGAAACAAACCTAACAGCAGAGTACGTTTTGGCATTCCAGCCTCCTTATTGCTTTTCGGCAATGAAGAGACTAACCTCGCAATGTTGGTTGTGAAGTTGGTCTCCCCATCAGTTTTTTGATGTGGGACTCTCCACTGTTTGCCTCTTGCGAAAGCCTGAGGCAAACAGCCTCAAGCACCCGTCACGCACTCTATGCGCCTTCTCTGTATCTGTCAGAAAATCGTTTCATTTCGTGAAGCCGCCTTCCAGAATCAAACATCCTTGACCCGGCAGGTCAGCCCAAGCGTTACCACCGAAATGGCCGCAATCATCCAGTAAACCGAGGCATGACCATAACTTTGCGCCAGCGCGCCCTGAATCACTCCCGCCAGAATAACGCCCGTCGAAATACTGTTGGTAAAAAGCGTAGTCGCAGAGCCGGCGCGGCCGGGCATGAGATCCTGGAACCAGAGCATGCCGATCCCGGCAACGATGCCAATAAACACGGCATTAAACAGCTGCAGCGCCAGCAACGCTTCACGCGAATGGAAAAGGAGCAGCCCCGCGTAGAACAGCACCCCAGCCGCCACGGCAACGATCATCATTCGACGCTTTCCGAAGCGCTTAACGTAATACCCCGCCAGAATCATCGCCGGAATTTCCAGCCCGGCGGCGGTCCCCATTAAGATCCCCGCAAGCTTGTCCGTTAGGCCTAGATCGCTGCTGATCCACAGCGGCATATCAATAATGTACATGGTGTTGCAGGTCCACATCAGCGTGGAGGCGATAAACAGCATCCGCACGTTTTTATCCTGCCAGCCGCTCACCTGAGTGATGGGCTTATCCGTCGTCTGCTCAACCCGGGCGACAGACGGCAGCGCAAAGGCAATCAGAGCCAGACTGATAATAAAAATGCCTGCCGCGATAGAAAACATGACCGTAAAGCCATAGTTCAGCGCCAACATGAAGGCCAGCGGCGGGCCGATGACCCACGCCAGCGAGAGCTGTGCGCGCATCACCGAGCTGAACATCACTACCTCTCGCGCCGAGCTGTCGGCGTATTCACGGGCCAGCGCGAAGAGCTGCGGCATGGCGGTGTTCGCCAGAGAGGCCAGCAGCACGCCGCAGGTGATGAGCGTCAGGTAATGACGGTTAAAGGCAAAAAGCAGCGCGTTGCCCACGGCCATGGCGCAGCAAAAGAGGATCAGCCTGCGGCGATCGCCCTGGCTGTCGGATCGTTTCGCCAGCCCCAGGCTAACGAGGATCCCGGCAATCGCGTTAACGGTATAAAACAGCCCCACCCAAAACGGCTGCGCCCCCACCTCGCGGCTGAGAAACAGGCTCAGCGTCGGTGCCTGTAGCGCACCGGCCACGCCCATCATGAAGGCCACCAGCATAAAAGCAGCGTACACGCCATTCAGGCGGCGCCCCATCGTCATCAACCACAGCATGCGCAAGTCCTTGTGAAAGCGAATCGAAATTGGGTGAAAGAATAAACGAAAAAAGCCAGCAAAAACATTTTGCTGGCGGGTGATAAACACCAATACTCAGTCACACATGATCGAGGCGAGTTAGCGAGAAGAGGTCGGTTTCGTAACGTCCCACTGCATCAGATCTTCCAGGATTCTCAGCCGTTGCTCTGCACACTGGCGGGCCAGCCAGGACACTCCTTTTGTCGCTGAAAAGTACTGCTGATAAAACTGACGTGCGGTAGACCTCTTCATAATTTACCTCCTCACTTCATCAGGAAGCATTATTGGCTTAATATAGGGATTAATAAATTGCTGATTTTTTGTCAGGAGTTCCCCTTTTATGCCATCCGGTCGACTGCAACAACAATTCATTCGCCTGTGGCAGTGCTGCGAGGGTCAATCGCAGGAGACCACGCTTAACGAGCTGGCAGAACTCCTCAACTGCTCTCGCCGCCATATGCGCACGTTACTCAACACTATGCAGCAGCAGGGCTGGCTAAGCTGGGAGGCCGAGGCCGGACGCGGCAAGCGCTCACGCTTGACCTTCCTTTATACCGGCCTGGCGCTGCAGCAGCAGCGGGCGGAGGATCTGCTGGAGCAGGACCGTATCGATCAGCTGGTGCAGCTGGTGGGCGACAAGGCCGCCGTGCGCCAGATGCTGGTCTCACACCTGGGACGCAGCTTTCGTCAGGGACGCCACATTCTGCGGGTGCTTTACTATCGTCCGATGAAAAACCTGTTGCCCGGCACGGCATTGCGACGTTCTGAAACCCACATGGCCCGGCAGATATTCAGCGGTCTGACGAAAATAAATGAGGAAAACGGGGAACTGGAAGCGGATATCGCGCACCACTGGCAGCAGCTTTCCCCCCTGCACTGGCGTTTCTTTTTACGCCCGGGCATTCACTTCCACCATGGCCGCGAGCTGGAGATGCGTGACGTTATCGCCTCTTTAGAGCGCGCCCGCACGCTGCCGCTCTATTCGCATATCACGCGGATCCACTCCCCAACGGCCTGGACGCTGGATATTGAGCTGTCCCAGCCAGACAACTGGCTGCCGTGGCTTCTGGGCTACGTGCCCTCGATGATCCTGCCTGCCGAGTGGCGATCCCTGAACAATTTTTCCAGCCAGCCGATCGGTACAGGCCCCTACTCCGTTACGCGCAATAACAGCAATCAGCTGAAGATCCGCGCCTTTGATGACTATTTTGGCTATCGGGCGCTGATCGACGAAGTGAACGTCTGGGTGTTACCGGATCTCAACGAAGAGCTGAGCGCAGGCCTCACCCTGGAGGGGCCCACAACCAGCGAAAAGGCGTTCGAGAGTCGCCTGGAGGAGGGCTGCTACTATCTTCTTTTTGACAGCCGCAGCCATCGCGGGGCGAATCACGACGTCCGCAAGTGGATCAGCCATATTCTGGCCCCGGCTAACCTGATTTATCACGCTGAAGAACAATACCAGACCTGGTGGTTTCCGGCCTATGGCCTGCTTCCGCGCTGGCACCATGCACAGCCGGTGCGCAGCGAGAAACCCGCCGGGCTGGAGACCATCACCCTCAGCTACTATCGCGATCACATTGAGCACCGGTTTATCGCGAGGATCATGAGCAAGCTGCTCGCGGCCGAAGGCGTGACGCTGGCGATACAGGAAGTCGATTATGATGAATGGCACCGCGGGGATGTCGTCAGCGATATCTGGCTCAACAGCGCGAACTTCACGCTGCCGCTGGATTTCTCGCTCTTTTCACACCTGTATGAAGTGCCTCTCATTCAGCACTGCATCAGCCGGGACTGGCAGCAGGACGCCGCAAGGTGGCGGGCAGGAGAGATGGATCTGGCCGCGTGGTGCCAGGAGCTGCTGGCCGGGCAGACGATCGTACCGTTGATCCACCACTGGCTGCTGATCCAGGGACAGCGCAGCATGCGCGGCCTGCGGATGAATACCCTGGGCTGGTTTGATTTTAAATCCGCCTGGTTTGCGCCGCCGGAGCCATAACGCTTTCGTAATATTCACCAAATCATTACAATAGCGCCGTTCTCAACGGGGTGCTGCATCACAGATGTGCGCTGAGATAATACCCGTCGAACCTGATCCGGATAACGCCGGCGAAGGGATTTGAGGCTGTTTCTCAAAATCCTTTGCCACTCAACCCTGAGGTGCAAAGTGTTAAAAAACGTTCTTCCTCTGCTGGCGCTGGTTGCGCTGCCTGTTTTTGCTAAGCCTGTTCTGACGGTCTATACCTACGACTCCTTCTCCGCCGACTGGGGCCCCGGCCCGGTGGTTAAAAAAGCCTTTGAAGCCGACTGCAACTGCAAGCTGAAGTTCGTGGCGCTGGAAGATGGCGTGTCGCTGCTTAACCGCCTGCGCATGGAAGGGAAAAACAGCAAGGCCGACGTGGTGCTCGGGCTGGATAACAACCTGCTGGAAGCCGCCACGCAAACCAGACTGTTTGCCAAAAGCGGCGTAGCGGCAGATGCCGTCAACGTGCCGGGCGGCTGGAAAAACGACACCTTCGTTCCCTTCGATTACGGCTACTTTGCGTTCGTCTACGATAAAAACAAGCTGAAGAACCCGCCGAAGAGCCTGAAAGAGCTGGTCGAAAGCGATCAGAAGTGGCGCGTGATTTATGAAGATCCACGCACCAGCACGCCGGGTCTGGGCCTGCTGCTGTGGATGCAGAAAGTCTACGGCGACAAAACGCCGGAGGCGTGGCAGAAGCTGGCTGCGAAAACCGTTACGGTCACTAAAGGCTGGAGCGAAGCCTACGGCCTGTTCCTGAAAGGCGAAAGCGATCTGGTGCTGAGCTACACCACCTCTCCGGCCTATCATATTATTGCCGAGAAGAAAGACAACTACGCGGCTGCGAATTTCGCTGAAGGTCACTACCTGCAGGTTGAAGTGGCTGCCCGCACCGCCGCCAGCAAACAGCCGGAACTGGCCGAGAAGTTCCTGAAATTTATGGTCTCCCCGGCATTCCAGAACGCCATTCCGACGGGCAACTGGATGTACCCGGTTACCGACGCGGCGCTGCCGGCAGGCTTTGAGCAGCTGAACAAACCGCAGACCGCGCTGGAATTTACGCCGCAGCAGGTTGCCGCTCAGCGTGCCGCATGGATAAGCGAATGGCAACGCGCCGTCAGCCGCTGATCCCCGGCTGGTTAGTTCCCGGACTGATTGCCGCCATACTGATGGTGGTCGTCAGTCTGGGAGCGTTTCTCGCGCTGTGGTTTAACGCGCCAGAGAGCGATCTGCTCGCGCTCTGGCACGATAGCTATCTCTGGCACGTTATCCGTTTCTCCTTCTGGCAGGCGTTTCTCTCCGCGCTGCTGTCAGTCATCCCGGCCATTTTCCTTGCGCGCGCCCTCTATCGCAGACGTTTCCCCGGCAGGCTGGCACTGCTGCGCCTGTGCGCCATGACGCTGATCCTGCCCGTGCTGGTGGCCGTCTTTGGCATCCTGAGCGTATACGGTCGCCAGGGCTGGCTGGCCTCCCTCTTCGCGTCTTTAGGCCTGGAATGGACCTTCTCTCCCTACGGGCTGAAGGGCATCCTGCTGGCACACATTTTCTTCAATATGCCGATGGCGACGCGCCTCTTTTTGCAGGCGCTGGAGAACATACCCGGCGAACAGCGCCAGATTGCCGCCCAGCTTGGCATGCGCGGATGGTCATTCTTCCGCTTTGTCGAATGGCCGTGGCTGCGACGCCAGATTGCCCCGGTGGCCGCGCTGATCTTTATGCTCTGTTTCGCCAGCTTTGCGACCGTGCTTTCTCTCGGCGGCGGCCCGCAGGCCACCACCATTGAGCTGGCGATCTATCAGGCATTAAGTTACGACTACGATCCGGGGCGCGCCGCGTTGCTGGCGATCGTACAGATGGTGTGCTGCCTGGCGCTGGTGTTACTCAGCCAGCGGCTGAGCAAAGCGATCCCCGCAGGAAGCAATAATCTTTCTGGCTGGCGCGATCCGCAGGACAGCCTGCACAGCCGCATCTCGGACGTGATGCTGATCGCGCTGGCGCTCCTGCTTCTGCTGCCGCCGCTGCTGGCCGTGATCGCCGATGGCCTCAACAGGAATGTGGTATCGGTACTTCAACAGCCGGTCCTGTGGCAAGCCACATGGACCTCATTGCGTATCGCGCTGGCAGCCGGGCTAATCTGCGTGACGCTGACCATGATGCTGCTCTGGAGCAGCCGCGAGCTGTACGCGCGACATGCCCGTAAAGCCGGACACGCGCTGGAACTGACGGGCATGCTGATCCTGGCGATGCCGGGCATTGTGCTGGCGACCGGCTTCTTTTTACTGTTTAACAGCACCATCGGCCTGCCGGAAAGCGCCGACGGTATCGTCATTTTTACCAACGCTTTAATGGCCATACCGTACGCGCTGAAGGTGCTGGAAAACCCGATGCGGGATGTTAACAGCCGGTACAGCGCCCTGTGCCAGTCCCTTGGCATTATGGGCTGGCGGCGGCTGAAAGTGGTCGAACTACGCGCCCTGAAGCGGCCGCTCGCCCAGGCGATGGCCTTCGCCTGCGTGCTGTCGATTGGGGATTTTGGCGTGGTGGCCCTCTTTGGCAACGAGGATTTCCGCACGCTGCCGTTCTGGCTTTATCAGCAAATTGGCTCCTATCGCAGCCAGGACGGCGCGGTCACGGCACTTTTACTGCTGGTGCTGTGCTTTGCGTTATTTACCGTTATCGAAAAACTCCCGGGGCGTGATGTTAAAACTGACTGATGTAACCTGGCTTTACCAGCATCTGCCGATGCGTTTTACCCTCTCTGTTCGTCAGGGAGAGCGAATTGCGGTGCTTGGCCCAAGCGGGGCCGGTAAAAGTACCCTGCTCAATTTGATTGCCGGTTTTTTGCAGCCTGTCAGCGGGTCGATAGTCATTGATAATGGCGAGTATACCTACGCTCCGCCGGCTAAGCGCCCGGTGTCGATGCTGTTTCAGGAAAACAATCTGTTTAATCACCTTACGGTGTGGCAGAACATCGCGCTGGGAATCGATCCGGGGTTAAAACTCAATGCTGCGCAGCGTCAGAAGCTGGAGGCGATTGCCGAACAAATGGGCCTGTCCGCGTTGATTTCCAGACTGCCCGGTGAGCTTTCCGGCGGCCAGCGTCAGCGCGTGGCGCTGGCACGTTGTCTGGTGCGCGAGCAGCCGCTGCTGCTGCTCGACGAACCCTTCTCGGCACTCGACCCGGCCCTGCGCCAGGAGATGCTCTCGCTGGTGGAAGAGGTTTGCCAGCGCCAGCAGATCACGATGCTGATGGTTTCGCACAGCATTGAAGATGCCGCACGCATTGCGCCGCGATCGGTAGTGATCGCGGAGGGACGGATTTTGTGGGATGGAGAAACAGAAGAACTTCTGAGTGGTAACGCGGGGGCGTCTTCATTGTTGGGCATTCGTGCGGTCTGACGCCCTCATCCTGGCCCTCTCCCACGGGGAGAGGGAAAACACCTTAACGGCTCACCACCTTCAGCAGGATCTCGCCGTACACCGGCATCAGCGGGTGACGAATCAGCGCGACCAGCGCCACCACCGCCACACCCAGCGTCAGCGGGGCCAGCCAGAGCAGGCGCGCGCGCGGGAGATAGCGCGTCAGGCGATCGACGCTGGCTTTCGCGCTGCGCCATAGCCGCCAGCAGAGCCAGGCCGCCAGCCACAGCAGCACCGCCGTTCCCAGCAGCAGCCACTTGAACTCACCGCTTTGCATACCGTCAGGGATATCAATGGCCGCACCCGCGAGGATCCCCGGCAGGAAGTAAAACGGCGGCCAGAATACGCAGCCGATAATGTTCGGCACCACGAATTTTGCGACGGGCAGATCCAGCATCCCCGCCACCATCGGCACTAGCGGACGCGTTGGCCCGACAAAGCGGCCTACCAGAATGGTGAACATGCTGTGCTGGTGCAGCGCATGTTCGGTTTTATCCAGCAGCGCTTTGTTCTTTTTCATGAACGACCAGCGGTGCAGCGGCTTCTTAAAGCGCCAGCCCAGCCAGAAGGAGATCCAGTCCCCCAGCAGGCAGCCGATAATCCCGGCCAGCCACGCCTGCCAGAAATTGACCTCACCGCTGCCAATAAGCGCCCCAAGCCCCGCCATCATCACGGTGCCGGGCAGGATCAGCCCAACCAGCGCCAGCGATTCCAGAAACGCCACCAGCGCCACAGCGATGAGCGAGTACATAACGGACTGGGTAATAAAGTGTTCCAGCAATGCCTGCATAACTATTCCGGTCAGAAAACGAATCAGCGATTCTGCTTAGCGCCCCGCACCGCGTCAAGGCATCAATTGTCTGAATAGTTTACAGGATGCTCCTGAAGTTCACCTGAATGTTTACCGTTTATTCACATCCCGCGCGGAATTCACTGGGACTGGCGCCTGTGCACTTCTTAAACACGCGAGAGAAATAGAGCTGATCTTCAAAGCCCACGTTGCGTCCGACGGTCGCGATAGGCATCCGGGTGGTGCTCAGCAACAGCTTTGCCTGGCTGATGCGCTGATCCTCACGCCAGCTCAGCACGCTCACGCCAAGCTGCTGGCGGAACAGGTGTGACAGGCGGGACGGCGAAAGACAGACGTGCTGGGCAACGCTGGCGATATCAAACTGGCTGTCGGCCAGATGGTCGCTGATGTACTGGCAGGCGTCGCGGACGCGGTTATCCAGCGGCGGGTTAAGCGACTCGTTGATCGCCTCCATGCGGCGCAGCAGCACCTGCTCAAGCAGGTTGATCGCCAGCAGTTCGGCATAGCGCCCGCCCGCCTGCCCCGCCTCAATAATTTGTGCGAACAGTTCACGAAACTGCGCCAGATGCGCCTCATCCGGACGATAAAAACCGGTTTGCGCGAAAATAGCCGGCCATGAGAGCCACTCCTGCCAGTAGGCACGCGGGCGGAAATAGACCCACTGGTGATACCACTCTTTGGCATCCGGGTGACGCCCGTAGTGGTGGATCTCCCCCGGCGGGAACAGCAGCATATCGCCCGGGCGGCAAACAAACTGCCGATCGCCGTTTTTGATCACCCCTTCCCCGCGTACGGTCAGGTTCAGAATATATCCTTTCATGCCGAGCGGCCGGTCGACGTAAAAATCGAGATACCCCTCGGCCTCAATTGGCGTCAGCCCCGCCACCAGATGGGCGTTAAATGAGTATCCCGGCAGCAGGGGATCGTTTTGCGGTTCGGCCATAGATTCAGTTCTCCCAAGGGTCCTGAAGGAAACCATTTGTCCATATCGTTAAAAGCAGTATAAAAATGGCCTGCGAAAAGATCCAAAAAGCATCACGCCTCTTTTACGTCCGCCATGTTTCAGCCTTTTCCCCTGATTTTTCTGCCGACACGGGCAGAGAAGCAGTAACAAAAGTGTCTATAAGTGCGGCAGAAATGTCCACATTGAATATTTGCACGGCGTCACACTTTCCGTCGTAACAGCAATTTAGTCCATAAGATTAGCGGATCCTGCCTGACGATTTTTGTCCCCAGTCTCTAATGTTCTTCCATACCTGTTTCGGATGGAGCAACACCATGGCAATCGCAATTGGCCTCGATTTTGGCAGCGACTCGGTTCGCGCGCTGGCAGTGGACTGTACGACTGGCCAGGAGATAGCAACCAGCGTTGAGTGGTATCCGCGCTGGCAAGAGGGGCGCTACTGCGACGCGCCAAACAACCAGTTCCGTCACCACCCGCGCGATTACATTGAATCGATGGAAGCGGCGCTCAAAACCGTGCTGGCTGAACTGACGGACGCCCAGCGGGCCGACGTCGTGGGGATTGGCGTCGACAGCACCGGTTCAACGCCAGCCCCGGTGGACGCTGAAGGCCGCGTGCTGGCGCTGCGCCCGGAGTTTGCCGACAACCCGAACGCCATGTTCGTGCTTTGGAAAGACCATACCGCCGTGGAAGAGGCGGAAGCCATCACCCGCTTATGCCATCAGCCGGGCAAAACCGACTACTCGCGCTACATCGGCGGCATCTACTCCAGCGAATGGTTCTGGGCCAAAATCCTGCACGTTACCCGCGCGGACGCTTCGGTCGCCCAGGCCGCGGCATCATGGATTGAGCTGTGCGACTGGGTTCCCGCCCTGCTCTCCGGCACCACTCGCCCGCAGGATATCCGCCGCGGCCGCTGCAGCGCCGGGCATAAATCCCTGTGGCATGAAGGCTGGGGCGGTCTTCCTCCGGCAGCGTTCTTCGATGAACTTGACCCGATCATCAACAAAAATCTGAAATACCCGCTCTTTACCGACACCTTCACCGCCGATATTCCGGTCGGCACGCTCTGCGAAGAGTGGGCGACGCGTCTCGGCCTGCCGCAAAGCGTGACCATTTCCGGCGGCGCGTTCGACTGCCACATGGGTGCCGTGGGCGCGGGTGCGCAGCCTAACACGCTGGTGAAAGTGATCGGCACCTCCACCTGCGACATCCTGACGGCAGATAAAACCAGCGTCGGAGACCGCGCGGTGAAAGGGATCTGCGGCCAGGTTGACGGCAGCGTGGTGCCAGATTTTATCGGCCTCGAAGCCGGTCAGTCCGCGTTTGGCGATATCTACGCCTGGTTTGGCCGGGTGCTCGGCTGGCCGCTGGATCAGCTGGCTGCCGCGCATCCTGAGCTGAAAACACAGATTACCGCGAGCAAAAAACAGCTCCTGCCGCAGCTCACCGAAGCCTGGGCAAAAAATCCGACCCTCGACCACCTGCCGGTGGTGCTGGACTGGTTTAACGGTCGCCGCACGCCGTTTGCCAACCAGCGCCTGAAGGGGGTGATTACCGATCTCAACCTGGCGACCGATGCCCCGGCGCTGTTCGGCGGTCTGATTGCCGCCACCGCGTTCGGCGCGCGCGCCATTATGGAGTGCTTCACCGAACAGGGCATCGACGTGAACAACGTGATGGCGCTGGGCGGTATCGCCCGTAAAAACCCGGTGATTATGCAGGCCTGCTGCGACGTGCTGAACCGTCCGTTGCAGATTGTGGCCTCCGATCAGTGCTGCGCGCTGGGCGCCGCGATTTTCGCTGCCGTGGCCGCAGGTGTTCATGCGGATATCCCGACCGCGCAGCAGCACATGGCAAGCGCCGTCGAAAACACGCTCCAGCCGCGTGTCCAGCAGGCACAATGCTTTGAACAGCTTTATCAGCGCTACCAGCAATGGGCAAAAAGCGCCGAGCTTCACTATCTCCCTGTCGCCGCCCCGGCCAAAAGCACCGCGGACACTACGGCAACCCTGACCCATTAAGGACACGATGATGACCATTTTTAATAATTATGAAGTGTGGTTTGTGATTGGCAGCCAGCATCTGTACGGACCGGAAGCGCTGCAGCAGGTAACGAAACACGCGGAGCACGTGGTTAACGCGCTGAACGCGGAAGCCAAACTGCCGTGCAAACTCGTGCTGAAGCCGCTGGGTACGACGCCGGACGAAATCACCAATATCTGCCGTGACGCCAACTACGACGACAAATGCGCCGGCCTGGTCGTGTGGCTGCACACCTTCTCACCGGCCAAAATGTGGATCAACGGCCTGGCAATCCTCAACAAACCGCTGCTGCAGTTCCACACTCAGTTCAATGCCTCCCTGCCGTGGGACAGCATCGACATGGACTTCATGAACCTGAACCAGACCGCGCACGGCGGCCGCGAGTTCGGCTTCATCGGCGCGCGCATGCGCCAGCAGCACGCTGTGGTCACCGGCCACTGGCAGGACGGCAAGGCGCAACAGCGTATCGGCTCCTGGATGCGTCAGGCGGTCTCTAAGCAGGATACCCGCCACCTGAAAGTGGTGCGTTTCGGCGACAACATGCGTGAAGTGGCGGTGACCGACGGCGATAAAGTCGCGGCGCAGATCAAGTTCGGCTTTTCCGTGAATACCTGGGCGGTGGGCGACCTGGTGCAGGTGGTGAATGACATCAGCGACGGCGACGTGAGCGCGCTGGTGGACGAGTACGAAAGCAGCTACCGCCTGACGCCTGCGGCGCAAGTTAACGGCGACAAGCGCCAGAACGTGCTGGATGCAGCGCGCATTGAGCTGGGCATGAAGCGTTTTCTGGAACAGGGCGGCTTCCATGCCTTTACCACTACATTTGAAGATCTGCACGGCCTGAAACAGCTGCCGGGTCTGGCAGTACAACGTCTGATGCAGCAGGGCTACGGCTTTGCGGGTGAAGGCGACTGGAAAACTGCCGCTCTGCTTCGCATCATGAAGGTGATGTCGACCGGTCTGCAGGGCGGCACCTCCTTTATGGAGGACTACACCTACCACTTCGAGAACGGCAACGATCTGGTGCTCGGTTCGCACATGCTGGAAGTGTGTCCCTCCATCGCGGTTGAAGAGAAACCGATCCTTGACGTGCAGTACCTCGGCATCGGCGGCAAAGCGGATCCGGCCCGTCTGATCTTCAACACCCGTACCGGTCCGGCCATCAACGCCAGCCTGATCGACCTCGGCGACCGCTTCCGCCTGCTGGTGAACTGCGTCGATGCGGTTGAAACCCCGCACTCTCTGCCGAAGCTGCCGGTCGCCAATGCCTTGTGGAAAGCGCAGCCGGACCTGCCAACCGCGTCAGAGGCGTGGATCCTGGCGGGTGGCGCGCACCACACCGTCTTCAGCCACGCGCTGGACCTGAACGATATGCGCCAGTTTGCCGAGCTGCACGATATCGAGCTGACCGTGATTGATAACGACACCCGTCTGCCAGCCTTTAAAGACGCGCTGCGCTGGAACGAAGTCTATTACGGTTCAAAACGCTAAGTACGTAATGCCCGGTGGCGCTGCGCTCGCCGGGCAGGGAGACAACGATGTTAGAAGATCTCAAACGTCAGGTACTTGAAGCCAACCTGGCGCTGCCAAAACATAACCTGGTGACCCTGACCTGGGGCAACGTCAGCGCCGTTGACCGGGAAAAAGGGGTATTCGTGATCAAGCCTTCGGGCGTGGATTACACGGTGATGACCGCAGAGGATATGGTCGTGGTCAGCATCGAAACGGGTGAAGTGGTGGAAGGTAACAAAAAACCGTCGTCCGATACGCCCACCCACCGTCTGCTGTATCAGTCCTTCCCGACTATCGGCGGCATCGTGCATACCCATTCGCGTCACGCGACCATCTGGGCGCAGGCGGGCCAGTCTATTCCGGCCACCGGCACCACCCACGCGGACTACTTTTACGGCACCATTCCCTGCACGCGTCTGATGACCGATGCGGAGATTAACGGTGAGTACGAATGGGAAACCGGGAACGTGATCGTCGAAACCTTTGAAAAAAAGGGGATCGACGCGGCGCAAATGCCCGGCGTACTGGTGCATTCCCACGGCCCGTTTGCCTGGGGTAAAAACGCGCAAGACGCGGTGCATAACGCAATAGTGCTGGAGGAAATCGCCTACATGGGGATCTTCTGCCGCCAGCTGGCACCGCAGTTGCCGGATATGCAGCAAACCCTGCTGGATAAACACTACCTACGCAAGCACGGCGCGAAGGCCTATTACGGACAATAAACTGTATATATCCCCAGCATAAAACATTCAACCAGGCTATAATCAGGCCTGGTTTTGTTTTTGGGATAACGGCGTGGCACAGGCGCAAGAAGGCTTTTTACTGACCCGACACTGGCGGGATACCCCTCAGGGCACCGAGGTTGCGTTCTGGCTGGCGACAGATAACGGCCCGCTGCACGTTACGCTTCCTCCTCAGGAATCCGTGGCGTTTATCCCTGAACATTACGTCGAGAAGGTAAAACAACTGCTGCGCGATGAGAACGGCTGGCGCCTCACGCCTCTTGAGCTAAAAGATTTCCATCGTCAGCCGGTGTATGGCCTTTACTGCCGCGCCCATCGCCAGCTGATGCGCTACGAAAAACTGCTGCGCGAAGCGGGCGTGACGCTCTACGAAGCGGACATTCGTCCGCCGGAACGCTTTCTGATGGAGCGGTTTATTACCGCCCCCGTCTGGGTTGACGGCGCTGAGCAAAACGGCACCCTTATCAACGCTCGCCTGAAGCCTAATCCGCATTATCGCCCCCCGCTAAAGTGGGTTTCCCTGGATATCGAAACCACCCGCCACGGCGAACTGTACTGCATCGGCCTGGAAGGCTGCGGGCAGCGGGTTGTCTATATGCTCGGGCCGCCGAACGGCGATGCGTCCGCGCTCGATTTTCAGCTTGAGTACGTCAACAGCCGACCGCAGCTGCTGGAGAAGCTTAACCAGTGGTTTGCCGAGCACGACCCGGACGTGCTGATCGGCTGGAACGTGGTGCAGTTTGACCTGCGCGTGCTGCAAAAACACGCAGAGCGGTATCGCATCCCACTGATGCTCGGGCGCGGCAATACGGAGCTGGAGTGGCGCGAGCACGGCTTTAAGAACGGTGTGTTCTTTGCGCAGGCCAACGGCCGCCTGATTATCGACGGCATCGAGGCGCTGAAATCCGCGTTCTGGAATTTCTCCTCCTTCTCTCTGGAAGCGGTAGCGCAGGAATTGCTCGGTGAAGGCAAATCCATCGACAATCCGTGGGACCGCATGGACGAGATTGACCGGCGCTTCAACGAAGACAAACCGGCGCTCGCTACCTATAACCTGAAAGACTGCGAGCTGGTGACGCAGATATTCCACAAAACCGAGATCATGCCGTTCCTGCTGGAGCGTGCGACGGTAAATGGCCTCGCGGCTGACAGGCACGGCGGCTCGGTAGCCGCCTTTAGCCACCTCTATTTCCCACGAATGCACCGTGCGGGCTATGTTGCGCCCAACCTCGGGGACGTACCGCCGCAGGCCAGCCCCGGCGGCTACGTGATGGACTCCCGCCCAGGACTGTATGATTCGGTTCTGGTGCTGGACTACAAAAGCCTCTACCCGTCAATTATCCGCACTTTCCTTATTGACCCGGTGGGGCTGGTGGAGGGGATGGCGCAGCCAGACGACGCGCACAGCACCGAAGGTTTTCTCGGGGCACGCTTCTCGCGCGAAAAACATTGTCTGCCGGAGATTGTGGGGAACATCTGGCACGGCCGCGACGAGGCGAAACGTCATGGCAACAAGCCGCTCTCGCAGGCCCTGAAAATTATTATGAACGCTTTCTACGGCGTGCTGGGTACCAGCGCCTGCCGCTTCTTCGATCCGCGTCTGGCGTCGTCCATCACCATGCGCGGACACGACATCATGCGTCAGACCAAAGCGCTGATTGAATCCCGGGGCTATGACGTTATCTACGGCGACACGGATTCAACCTTTGTGTGGCTTAAGGGCGCACATTCAGAAGACGACGCCTCACAGATCGGCAAAGAACTGGTGGCCTTCGTAAACGACTGGTGGCAGGAACATTTGCAAAAAGAGCGGTTAACCAGCGCATTAGAACTGGAATTTGAAACCCATTATGCCCGCTTTTTAATGCCCACCATCCGCGGTACTGACCAGGGCAGCAAGAAGCGCTACGCCGGGCTGATCCAGGAGGGTGAAAAGCAGAGAATGGTCTTTAAAGGCCTGGAGACGGTGCGCACTGACTGGACGCCGCTGGCCCAGCAGTTCCAGCAGACGCTCTATCTGCGTATCTTCCGCAACGAGCCCTATCAGGACTACATCCGCGAAACCATCGCCAGCCTGATGGCCGGCGAGCTGGATGACCAGCTGGTGTATCGCAAGCGCCTGCGCCGCCCGCTGGCGGAGTACCAGCGCAACGTCCCGCCCCACGTGCGCGCCGCGCGCCTGGCGGACGAAGAGAATGTACGCCGGGGCCGCGCGCCACAGTATCAGAACCGGGGGACGATAAAATACGTCTGGACAACGAACGGGCCGGAGCCCGTTGATTACCAGCAGTCGCCTCTCGATTACGATCACTACCTGACACGCCAGCTTCAGCCGGTTGCGGAGGGAATTTTACCGTTCATCGACGACGATTTTGCTACACTTGTGACAGGGCAACTTGGCCTATTTTGACGCGTGACGAAATGGCTGCCATCCAGTACCATAGCGCCCTTTCCATTCCCGGACCCATTTTTCGATGACCGTCTTTTTTGACGGGGGTCGAACTATTGCCTGCAATTAAAGATTAGAGCCGAACAACTATGCCTTTTACACTTGGTCAACGCTGGATCAGCGATACAGAAAGCGAACTTGGATTAGGAACCGTCGTTGCCGTTGATGCACGCATGGTTACCCTCCTCTTCCCTGCTACCGGTGAAAACCGCCTGTACGCCCGCAATGACTCCCCTGTGACCCGCGTAATGTTCAATCCGGGCGACACCGTGACCAGCCACGAAGGCTGGCAGCTAAAGGTTGAAGACGTAAAAGAAGAGAATGGACTGCTCGCCTACATCGGAACGCGTCTTGATACCGAAGAGACGAACGTCATCCTGCGTGAAGTACTGCTCGACAGCAAACTGGTGTTCAGCAAGCCGCAGGACCGCCTGTTTGCCGGGCAAATCGACCGTATGGATCGCTTCTCCCTGCGCTACCGCGCGCGTAAGTTCCAGAGCGAACAGTACCGCATGCCGTGGAGCGGCCTGCGCGGCCAGCGCACCAGCCTGATCCCCCACCAGCTGAATATCGCCCATGATGTGGGCCGTCGCCATGCGCCCCGCGTGCTGCTTGCTGACGAAGTGGGCCTGGGTAAAACCATCGAAGCGGGCATGATCCTGCACCAGCAATTGCTCTCTGGCGCTGCCGAGCGCGTGCTGATTGTCGTGCCTGAAACCCTCCAGCACCAGTGGCTGGTGGAGATGCTGCGCCGCTTTAACCTGCGCTTCTCCCTGTTCGACGACGAGCGCTATGCCGAAGCGCAGCACGACGCGGACAACCCGTTTGAAACCGAACAGCTGGTGATCTGCTCGCTGGATTTCGTGCGCCGCAGCAAGCAGCGCCTTGAGCATCTGTGCGATGCCGAATGGGACCTGATGGTCGTCGACGAAGCGCACCACCTGGTGTGGAGCGAAGATGCCCCAAGCCGCGAATATATGGCGATTGAACAGCTTGCCGAGCGCGTGCCCGGCGTCCTGCTGCTGACCGCAACGCCGGAGCAGCTCGGTCTGGAAAGTCACTTCGCCCGTCTGCGCCTGCTCGATCCAAACCGTTTCCACGACTTCGCTCAGTTCGTGGAAGAGCAGAACAACTACCGTCCAGTTGCGGATGCCGTCGCGCTGCTGCTGGCGGGTAAACGTCTCTCAAACGATGAACTCAACACCCTGAGCGATCTGATTGGCGAGCAGGATATCGAGCCGCTTCTGCAGGCTGCGAACAGCGACAGCGAGAATGCGGGATCCGCGCGTAAAGAGCTGATCGACATGCTGATGGACCGTCACGGCACCAGCCGCGTGCTGTTCCGCAACACCCGTAACGGCGTGAAAGGGTTCCCAAAACGCGAACTGCACACCATCAAGCTCCCGCTGCCGACGCAGTATCAGACGGCGATTAAAGTCTCCGGCATTATGGGCGCGCGCAAAACTCAGGAAGAGCGCGCGCGTGACATGCTCTACCCGGAACAGATTTATCAGGAATTTGAAGGCGATACCGGCACCTGGTGGAACTTCGACCCGCGCGTGGAGTGGCTGATGGGCTACCTGACCGCGCACCGCTCCCAGAAAGTGCTGGTGATCTGCGCCAAAGCTGCCACCGCGCTGCAGCTGGAACAGGTTCTGCGCGAGCGCGAAGGCATTCGTGCCGCCGTGTTCCACGAAGGCATGTCCATCGTCGAGCGCGACCGCGCGGCGGCGTGGTTCAGTGAAGAGGACAGCGGCGCGCAGGTGATGCTGTGCTCCGAAATCGGTTCTGAAGGGCGTAACTTCCAGTTCGCCAGCAATCTGGTGATGTTCGATCTGCCGTTCAACCCGGATCTGCTGGAGCAGCGTATCGGCCGTCTGGATCGTATCGGCCAGGCGCATGATATTCAGATCCACGTGCCGTACCTGGAAAAAACCGCTCAGTCCGTGCTGGTGCGCTGGTTCCACGAAGGTCTGGATGCGTTTGAGCATACCTGCCCGACGGGCCGCACCATTTATGACCAGGTGCATGGCGATCTGATCGGTTACCTGGCCGCTCCGGAAAATACCGACGGTTTTGACGATCTGATTAAATCCTGCCGCGAGAAACATGAAGCGCTGAAGGCGCAGCTTGAACAGGGGCGCGACCGCCTGCTGGAGATCCACTCCAACGGTGGCGAAAAAGCGCAGGCGCTTGCCGAGAGCATTGAAGAACAAGATGACGACACCAGCCTGATCGGCTTCTCCATGAACCTGTTCGACATTGTCGGGATTAACCAGGACGATCGTGGCGAGAACCTGATCGTGTTAACCCCGTCAGACCACATGCTGGTGCCCGATTTCCCGGGTCTGCCGGAAGATGGCTGTACCATCACATTCGAGCGTGACGTGGCGCTGTCCCGCGAAGATGCTCAGTTCATCACCTGGGAACACCCGCTGATCCGCAACGGGCTGGATCTGATCCTCTCCGGTGATACCGGCAGCAGCACCATCTCCCTGTTGAAAAACAAGGCGCTGCCCGTAGGCACGCTGCTGCTGGAGCTGATCTATGTTGTGGAAGCACAGGCGCCGAAACAGCTTCAGCTCAACCGCTTCCTGCCGCCAACGCCGGTGCGTTTGCTGCTGGATAAAAACGGTACGAACCTGGCAGGACAGGTGGAGTTCGAAAGCTTCAACCGCCAGCTGAGCGCGGTGAACCGCCATACCGGCAGCAAGCTGGTGAACGCGGTGCAGCAGGACGTGCACGCCATTCTCCAGCAGGGCGAAATCCAGATCGAAAAAGCGGCCCGAGACCTGATTGACGCCGCGCGCAATGAAGCCGACGAGAAACTGTCTGCCGAGCTGTCCCGTCTGGAAGCGTTAAAAGCGGTCAACCCGAACATCCGCGACGACGAACTGGCGGCAATTGAAAGCAACCGTCAGCAGGTGCTGGAAAGCCTGAATCAGGCGGGATGGCGTCTCGACGCCCTGCGTCTTATCGTTGTGACGCATCAGTAAACGGAGCGCAAGATGGTGATGGAGCCGTATAATCCGCCGCAGGATCCCTGGCTGGTCATTCTGTATCAGGATGAACACATTATGGTGGTCAACAAGCCGAGCGGCCTGTTGTCCGTGCCGGGCCGTCTGGATGAGCACAAGGACAGCGTGATGACGCGCATTCAGCGCGATTATCCGCAGGCCGAGTCCGTCCATCGCCTGGACATGGCCACCAGCGGCGTGATTGTGGTGGCGCTGAATAAAGCGGCGGAGCGCGAGCTGAAGCGTCAGTTCCGCGAGCGCGAGCCGAAGAAGCAGTATGTTGCCCGCGTCTGGGGCCACCCGGCGCAGGCGGAAGGGCTGGTGGATTTACCGCTGATTTGCGACTGGCCGAACAGGCCAAAGCAGAAGGTGTGTTATGAAACCGGCAAGGCCGCGCAAACCGAATATGAAGTGCTGGAGTACGCGCCGGATAACACCGCGCGCGTCCTGCTTAAGCCGATTACCGGACGTTCACACCAGCTGCGCGTGCATATGCTTGCGCTGGGTCACCCGATTCTGGGTGACCGCTTCTACGCCCCGCCAGAGGCCCTGGCGTTAGCGCCACGCCTGCAGCTCCATGCGCAAACGCTCACCATCACCCACCCTACTTTCGGTAACGCGATGATGTTTAAAGCCCCGGTGGACTTCTGAAAAAAAAGCCCGACATTGTCGGGCTTTTTCTTATTTGAAACCTTTCTTCTCTTTAATGAGCTCGTACGCCTTCTGGATTTCCTGCGCTTTTTGCTTCGCCATCTCCATCATTTCCGGCGGTAAACCTTTCGCCACCAGCTTGTCAGGATGATGCTCGCTCATCAGCTTACGGTAGGCACGTTTAATCGTGGTTTGATCGTCCGTGGGCTTCACGCCAAGCACGTTGCAGGCATCTTCCAGCGTCGGGCCACGCTGCGCCTGCTGCCATGCACCGCCGGAAGACTGCTGGTGATAGCCGCCGCCAAACTGGGCGCCGCCCTGCATCATGCGCAGGAACTGGTCAAACTGCATACGGGAGATACCCAGTTCTTCCGCAATAACGTACAGGACATCGCGTTCATTGGGGTGAAGCGAGCCGTCGGCAAACGCCGCCTGGATTTGGATTTCCAGAAACATCCGAATTAAATCAAAACGTCCGAAGCAGATGCCGCGGAACTGGCGCATCTTTTCACGCAGCGGATAGTTATCCGATTTACCGATGCGAAACGCATTCTGCGCCGCCAGGCGGGACTCACCATGCAGGTTCATGCGAT
The DNA here is from genome assembly GCF_014896175.1 of Enterobacter cloacae complex sp. I3. Lineage (NCBI taxonomy): Bacteria > Pseudomonadati > Pseudomonadota > Gammaproteobacteria > Enterobacterales > Enterobacteriaceae > Enterobacter > Enterobacter cloacae complex sp. I3. The sequence goes on along the minus strand of NZ_JADBQZ010000008.1, from coordinate 81,865 downwards.
CCATAAAAACGCTGGCAATCTGAATATCCGCTTCGGTCACGCGGCCTTTGGATTTGGTTAAGTGCCCCATGACCTCAAAGGTGGTGGAGAAAAAGAGCGACTGGCGCTCGCGCTGATTGGCAAACCAGGCCATTTTACGGCTGCGTGCCTTATCAAACATATGGCCAATGATAAGCCCAAGCACAATTCCCCAGAACCCGGCACCCATGATGATGGCGAACGCAACGCCGATTATTTTACCCCAATACTGCATATACTCCCCGGATAGTCATATTCCCTGCCGACGCAACGTCATCATCACAGTGTTCAAGCCACGGTCAATTGAAGGACATCGCCTATAATTTGCTTTATCATACTCGTCATTCGATAGCGAGCCTAACACTCTGGCGCGCAAACGGGCAGGATTAACGCTGGTACTGCGCTGATGAGTAAGATAGTCTCTGAGCGTTTGTAAGCCGTAGCCACTGATGACGGAACAATAAAATATAACGTATGAAAAAACGTATCCCCACCCTCCTGGCCACAATGATTGGCTCCGCCCTGTACAGTCAACAGGGGCTGGCGGCCGATCTCGCCTCGCAGTGTATGCTTGGCGTCCCAAGTTATAATCGCCCACTGGTGGAGGGCGATACAAATAGCTTGCCGGTAACCATTACTGCCGATAGCTCCAAAGGTACTTATCCTGACAATGCCACGTTTACGGGCAATGTGGATATTAACCAGGGCAATAGCCGCCTGCAGGCTGATGAAGTGCAGTTGCACCAGAAGCAGCCGGAAGGCGCGGTCGAGCCGGTACGAACGGTGGATGCGCTGGGTAATGTGCACTATGACGACAATCAGGTCATCCTGAAAGGTCCGAAAGCCTGGTCAAACCTGAATACCAAAGATACTAACGTCTGGGAAGGTGATTACCAGATGGTGGGTCGCCAGGGACGCGGTAAAGCGGACCTGATGAAACAGCGCGGTGAAAACCGCTATACGATTCTGGAGAATGGCTCCTTTACATCATGTCTGCCGGGTTCAAATACCTGGAGCGTGGTCGGGAGCGAAGTTATCCATGACCGTGAAGAGCAGGTCGCAGAGATCTGGAACGCACGCTTTAAGCTGGGTCCGGTGCCGGTATTCTACAGCCCTTATCTCCAGCTTCCCGTGGGTGACAAGCGTCGCTCGGGCTTCCTGATCCCGAATGCCAAATACAGCACCTCGAACTACTTTGAGTTCTACCTGCCGTATTACTGGAACATCGCGCCCAACATGGACGCCACGATCACGCCGCATTATATCCACAAGCGCGGCAACATCATGTGGGAAAACGAGTTCCGCTATCTGACTCAGGCCGGTGCTGGCCTGATGGAGCTGGATTATCTGCCGTCGGATAAGGTCTTCCAGGATGAGCACCCTACAGAAGGCGATAAACACCGCTGGCTATTCTACTGGCAGCATGCCGGAGTGATGGATCAGGTGTGGCGCTTTAACGTTGACTATACCAAAGTTAGCGACTCATCTTATTTTAACGACTTCTCGTCTAAATACGGTTCGAGCACGGATGGCTATGCCACGCAGAAGTTCAGCGTAGGCTATGCGGTGCAGAACTTTGATGCAACCGTCTCAACCAAGCAGTTCCAGGTATTCTCTGACCAGTCCACGCCTACCTATGGTGCAGAGCCGCAGCTGGACGTTAACTGGTATCAGAATAATGTAGGTCCATTCGACACCCGGGTTTACGCTCAGGCGGTACATTTCGTGAACACGGATTCGGACATGCCAGAAGCTACGCGTGTTCACCTGGAGCCGACGATCAATCTGCCGTGGTCTAACGACTGGGCAAGCCTGAATACCGAAGCCAAGCTGATGGCGACGCACTATCAGCAAAAAAATATTGATAATTACAACACCACGAAGAATGCGCATCTGGAAGAGTCGGTTAACCGAACGCTCCCGCAGTTCAAAATGGACGGGAAGCTGATCTTCGAGCGTGATATGGGCCTGCTGGCGGATGGTTATACCCAGACGCTTGAGCCACGTATGCAGTATTTGTACGTACCGTACCGCGATCAGAGCAAGATTCAGAACTACGACTCGTCTTTACTGCAGTCTGACTACAGCGGCCTGTTCCGCGATCGTACTTACGGCGGTCTGGACCGTATCGCATCCGCTAACCAGTTAACGACCGGCGTCACAACACGCGTTTATGATGATGCCGCCGTTGAACGTTTTAACGTTTCTGTTGGTCAAATCTACTATTTCACCGAGTCACGTACCGGTGATGACAACATTAACTGGGAGAAGGACAACAAAACGGGCTCGCTGGTTTGGGCGGGAGACACGTACTGGCGCATGACTGACCGTTGGGGCCTGCGTGGTGGTGTGCAATATGACACTCGCCTCGATAATATCGCCACAAGCAGTGCCGCTATTGAGTACCGTCGCGATGAAGACCGCATGGTACAGTTGACGTATCGTTATGCCAGCCCGGAATATATTCAGGCAACATTGCCTTCTTATGCAGGCGCAGAACAGTATAAAGACGGCATCTCGCAGGTTGGTGGTGCAGCAAGCTGGCCTATCGCCGACCGCTGGTCAATCGTAGGCGCTTACTACTTTGACACCAACGCGAATAAGCCAGCGGACCAGATGGTTGGTCTGCAATATAACTCCTGCTGTTACGCGCTGCGCGTCGGTTACGAGCGTAAGCTTAACGGCTGGGACACTGTAAACAATCAGAGCAAATACGATAACGTGATTGGCTTTAATGTCGAACTGCGCGGCCTGAGCTCCAACTACGGCCTGGGCACACATCAGATGCTGCGTTCGAACATTCTGCCGTACAGTAGTTCTTTGTAATGTGCTTGATTTACAACGTAATCCGCTTTGCGGTTAATTGAAATGGAAAAAGTATGAAGAACTGGAAAACGCTGCTGCTTGGTGTCGCTATGGTTGCGAATACCAGCTTCGCGGCCCCCCAGGTTGTTGATAAGGTCGCCGCTGTCGTTAACAACGGCGTCGTGCTCGAAAGTGACGTTGATGGTCTGATGAAATCCGTGAAGCTCAATTCGGGCGAAGCGGGTCAGCAACTTCCGGATGACGCCACGCTGCGCCACCAGATCCTGGAGCGTCTGATCATGGATCAGATTATCCTGCAGATGGGTCAGAAAATGGGCGTGAAGGTGACTGACGAGCAGCTCGATCAGGCTATCGCTAACATTGCAAAGCAGAACAACATGTCGCCGGACCAGATGCGCAGCCGTCTGGCCTATGACGGCATCAGCTACGCTACCTACCGTAACCAGATCCGTAAAGAGATGCTGATCTCGGAAGTGCGTAATAATGAAGTCCGTCGCCGCGTTACCATCCTGCCTCAGGAAGTGGATGCGCTGGCAAAACAGGTGGGCAACCAGAACGATGCGAGCACAGAGCTGAACCTGAGCCACATTCTGATCCCACTGCCAGAGAACCCAACGTCAGATCAGGCTGCTGAAGCAGAAAGTCAGGCACGTTCAATTGTCGATCAGGCGCGTAACGGCGGCGACTTTGGCAAGCTGGCTATCACCTACTCTGCTGACCAACAGGCCCTGAAAGGCGGCCAGATGGGCTGGGGACGTATCCAGGAGCTGCCATCTATCTTTGCTCAGGCGCTGAGCACGGCGAAGAAAGGCGATATCGTCGGTCCAATCCGTTCAGGGGTGGGCTTCCACATTCTGAAAGTGAACGATCTGCGCGGTCAGAGCCAGAATATCTCCGTGACTGAAGTTCACGCTCGCCACATTCTGCTGAAGCCGTCACCGATCATGACTGACGATCAGGCGCGTGCGAAGCTGGAGCAAATTGCCGCAGATATTAAGAGCGGTAAAACGTCGTTTGCCAATGCAGCGAAAGAGTTCTCTCAGGATCCTGGCTCTGCGAACCAGGGCGGCGATCTGGGCTGGGCGGCTGCGGACATTTACGATCCTGCCTTCCGCGATGCGCTGATGAAGCTGAATAAAGGCCAGATCAGTGCCCCGGTTCACTCTTCATTTGGCTGGCATCTGATCGAGCTGATGGACACCCGCAACGTGGACAAAACGGATGCGGCGCAGAAAGACAGAGCCTACCGTATGCTGTTTAACCGTAAGTTCTCCGAAGAAGCGGCAACCTGGATGCAGGAACAGCGCGCCAGTGCTTACGTGAAAGTCCTGAGCAACTAATGAAACAGCATCGTGTTGTTATCACTCCCGGCGAACCTGCCGGGATTGGGCCTGACCTCGTTGTCCAGCTCGCCCAGCGCAGCTGGCCAGTAGAATTGGTTGTCTGCGCGGATGCAACACTGTTACAAGACCGGGCAAATCTGCTCGGTCTGCCCTTAACGCTCATCCCTTACGTTGAAGGCCAACAGCCCGCACCACAGCAGGCCGGTACGCTCACTCTTCTTTCTGTTCCCCTTCGTACACCCGTTGTTCCAGGCAAGCTCAGCACGGAAAATGGCCACTACGTCGTGGAAACCCTTGCCCGCGCCTGCGACGGTTGCCTGAAGGGCGAATTTGCCGCTCTGATCACCGGCCCCGTGCATAAGGGCGTCATCAACGAAGCGGGCATCCCTTTTACCGGGCATACCGAGTTTTTCGAAGAGCGCTCGCACAGCCCGAAAGTGGTGATGATGCTGGCGACGGAAGCGATGCGCGTTGCTCTCGTGACCACCCATCTACCGATCAAGGCCATTCCTGATGCCATCACCCCGGAACTGCTGCGGGAGATCATCGAGATCCTGCATCACGACCTGCAAACGAAGTTCGGCATCAAGCGGCCGCACGTTCTGGTCTGCGGCCTGAATCCGCACGCGGGTGAAGGGGGTCACATGGGCACCGAAGAGATCGACACCATTATTCCGGTGCTTGAAGAAATGCGCGCCAAAGGGATGAATCTCAGCGGGCCGCTGCCTGCGGACACCCTTTTCCAGCCAAAATACCTGGATAATGCCGACGCCGTCCTCGCGATGTACCACGATCAGGGTCTGCCCGTGCTAAAATACCAGGGCTTTGGCCGCGGGGTGAATATCACCCTCGGTTTACCCTTTATTCGAACGTCCGTTGACCACGGCACTGCGCTGGATCTGGCAGGCCAGGGGAAAGCGGATGTCGGCAGTTTTATTACGGCGCTTAATCTCGCCATCAAAATGATTGTTAATACTCAATGACTAATCGAGTCCATCAGGGCCACTTAGCCCGTAAACGCTTCGGGCAAAACTTTCTCAACGATCAGTTCGTGATCGACAGCATCGTCTCTGCTATTAATCCGCAGAAGGGTCAGGCTATGGTCGAAATCGGCCCGGGCCTTGCCGCACTGACCGAGCCGGTAGGCGAACGCCTCGACGAGCTGACCGTTATCGAACTGGACCGCGACCTGGCCGCACGCCTGCAAACGCACCCGTTCCTCGGACCAAAGCTGACCATCTATCAGCAGGATGCCATGACCATGAACTTTGGCGAACTGTCGGAAAAAATGGGCCAGCCGCTGCGCGTGTTCGGCAACCTGCCGTATAACATCTCCACGCCGCTAATGTTCCACCTCTTTAGCTATACTGATGCCATTGCCGACATGCACTTCATGTTGCAAAAAGAGGTTGTTAACCGTCTGGTTGCAGGGCCGAACAGTAAAGCGTATGGTCGTTTAAGCGTGATGGCACAATATTACTGCAACGTGATCCCGGTACTCGAAGTACCGCCATCAGCGTTCACGCCGCCACCGAAAGTAGATTCTGCGGTTGTGCGCCTTGTGCCGCACAAAACGAAACCGTATCCGGTTAAAGATCTGCGCGTACTGAGCCGCATCACCACGGAAGCCTTTAACCAGCGCCGTAAAACGATCCGTAACAGTCTGAGCAATTCGTTTACCGTTGAGGTGTTAGCAGAGCTGGGGATCGACCCGGCAATGCGTGCGGAAAACATTTCCGTAGAGCAGTACTGCAAGCTGGCTAATTACATCAGCGAAAATGCGCCGCCGAAGGAGAGTTAAGCCATGATTGATTCGCCCCGCGTATGTGTCCATGTACAAAGCGTCTATGTTGAATCGCAATCCTCGCCGGATGAAGAGCGTTTTGTCTTTGCTTACACCGTGACCATTCGCAATCTGGGGCGGATGCCCGTGCAGCTGCGCGGGCGCTACTGGCTTATCACCAACGGCAATGGCCGCGAAATTGAAGTTCAGGGTGAAGGAGTGGTCGGTGAACAGCCCCACATCGCCCCTGGCGAAGAGTATCAGTACACCAGCGGCGCGGTAATTGAAACGCCGCTGGGTACCATGCAAGGCCATTATGAAATGGTCGACGTCGATGGCAATGTGTTCCGCGTTGCTATTCCTGTGTTCCGTCTCGCCGTAACCACACTCATTCATTAATCTAATGTCTACATATCTGATTGGCGACGTTCACGGTTGCTACGATGAACTGATCGCATTGTTAAAACAGGTCGACTTTACGCCAGGACAGGACACGCTCTGGCTGACGGGCGATTTAGTCGCGCGTGGCCCGGGCTCGCTTGAGGTTTTACGTTTCGTCAAATCTCTGGGCGACAGCGTGCGCATGGTGCTGGGCAATCACGATCTTCACCTGTTGGCCGTATTTGCCGGGATCAGCCGCAACAAACCTAAAGATCGCCTCTCTCCCCTGCTGGATGCGCCAGACGCGGATGAACTGATTAACTGGCTGCGCCGCCAGCCTTTACTGCAGGTCGATGAGGAGAAAAAGCTGGTCATGGCTCATGCCGGGATCACCCCGCAATGGGATCTTGAGACGGCTAAAACCTGCGCGCGTGACGTTGAGGCGGTGCTGGCGAGCGACTCGTACCCCTTCTTCCTTGATGCCATGTACGGCGATATGCCGAATCACTGGAGCGAGGATCTCAGCGGTCTGGCCCGCCTGCGTTTTATTACCAACGCTTTTACGCGCATGCGTTTCTGCTTCCCGAACGGGCAGCTGGACATGTATTCCAAAGAGACGCCGGAAAGCGCGCCTGCCCCGCTCAAACCGTGGTTTGCCATTCCTGGACCTGTGACAAGCGAGTACAACGTCGTCTTTGGCCACTGGGCTGCGCTGGAAGGAAAAGGCACGCCGGACGGGATCTACGGTCTGGATACCGGATGCTGCTGGGGGGGAGAATTGACCTGCTTACGCTGGGAAGATAAAACTTACTTTGTTCAGCCGTCCAACCGACAGCTGGACTTAGGGGAAAGTGAGGCCGTTGCCTCCTGAATCATTCCCTCTCCCGGGCGGGAGAGGGACATCACTTAACGACGTTCCAGAATCTCGAAGCAGTAGCTGTGGGAGTTCTGTGCATCCGCGTCGTGGAACTCGCTGAATACCGATTCCCACTCGTCCGGATCGTAATCCGGGAAATGGGTGTCCCCTTCCACTTCCGCATCAATGTGGGTCAGATACAGCTTCTGCGCTTTTGGCAGGAACTGCTCATACACGCGGCCGCCGCCGATCACCATGATCTCTTCGGCGTCACCGCAGGCGGCAATCGCTTCATCAACGGACTTAACCCATTCGACGCGATCGTCAGTGCCCGGCTGGCTACTGATAACGATATTCTTACGGCCCGGCAATGGACGACCAATCGACTCCCAGGTCAGGCGGCCCATCACTACCGGCTTGTTTAACGTAGTACGTTTAAACCATGCGAGATCGGCAGGCAGGTTCCACGGCATGGCATTTTCCATACCGATAACGCGGTCCACCGCCAGCGCTGCAATCAGACTGATCATTGAAAATTTCCCGGATGCAAAAAATTGCCGCCACTATACGGAAAGCTTAATCTTTCGTCGACTGGCGGCAGAGTAAAGATAGAGAAATTTTTTATTATTGCTGGCAACTCCACTTCACGCGGAAGGTTTACTCTCGGGCTCGTCAGCCGGATCGCCGGTATGCTTGCCCTCTTCCGTGCCCTGCCAGCCATGACGTTGGATCAGCGACAGGTGATTGCGGTCCTCGTTAATGATTTCTGTCAGCATGGCGCTGGTGCGTTTAAACACCGCCGCACGCTCCGTGGCCGTACTGCCGGCCATCGCCGCCATCTCTTCCACCATCCCGGTGTTAAAGCGGCGGAACAGGTCCGCACGTTCGCGCGCTTCATACGCGCCGAGCCCCAGATTCTCCAGCGCCAGGCGGCCAGACTTCAGCGCGCCTTCGAACGTTTCACGCTCCGGCGCCTCTACGCCCGCCTGACGCAGCCGGATGTAATGATCCACATCGCGCGCGCGGGAGATAATGGTCAGCCCCGGAAAATGCTCTTTTACCAGCTCCACCATCTGCATGCTGGTCTCAGGATCGTCAATGGCGTTAATCAATACCTCGGCTTTTGCCGCACCGGCGGATTCCAGCAGATCGACGCGAGTCGCATCGCCGTAAAACACCTTCATATCAAATTTACGCAGGGTATCGACATGGTCAGGATCGTGATCGAGAATCACCATTTTCACCCCGCTTGACAGCAGTAAACGCCCGACGATCTGCCCGTAGCGACCAAATCCGGCGATGATGACGCGCGGCTGCTCCTCATCGATCTCGTCGGCTTCGCGCTCCTGCTCGCTGCCTGATTTTTCCAGACGCGTCAGCACCACCAGTAGAACAGGCGTTGCCGCCATCGACAGCGCGACCGCCAGCGTCAGCGCTTTCGCCCACTCGGGATCGAGCACGTTTGCCATCTGCGCGGCACCAAAGACCACGAATGCAAATTCGCTCCCCTGACCCAGCAGTACGGCAAACCAGCGGCGCTGCTTGTTCGGCACCTTCAATGGACGCGCAATCAGCCACAGCATCACCATTTTAATCACCAGGAAACCGACGAGCAGGATGACGATCCGCAGCGGGTGCGTGACCAGCGTGCCGAAGTCGACGGACATCCCCACGCCGATGAAAAACAGCCCCAGCAGCAGCCCTTTGAACGGCTCGATATCGCTTTCCAGGGCGTGACGATATTCAGAGCTCGCCAGCAGAACGCCTGCAAGGAACGCCCCCATCGCCATCGACAGTCCGGCTTCCTCCAGCAGCAAACCAAAGCCAAACACCAGGAACAGCGCCACGGCGCTGAACACTTCTCGCAGGCCTGAACGGGCAACAAACCGCAGTAACGGGCGGGTCACGTAGCGGCCAAGCAGGACCACCAGCGCCAGCGCCCCCACGACTTTTAATGCCGACAGCGCAAACGCCCCCAGCGTCGTGGATGAGCCGCTTGCCGCCAGCAACGGGATCATCGCCACCAGCGGAATAGCGGCGATATCCTGGAACAGCAGCACCGAGAACGCGCTGCGTCCCATCTGCGAGACCGTCAGATTTCGCTCGTTCATCGCCTGCATGGCGATGGCCGTCGAGGAGAGCGCCAGCGTCATGCCGATAAGCTCCGCTACTTTCCAGTCCATGCCCAACAGGATGCAGAACCCACCGAGCAGCAGGCCGCAGGCCACCATCTGCAGCGCGCCTCCGCCAAATACCGAGGCGCGAAGTTTCCATAACCTCTGCGGATCCAGCTCCAGACCAATCACAAACAGCATCAGCACGACGCCAATTTCAGCGAAATGGAGGATCGCCTCCGCATCCGTTACCAGTCGAAAGCCCCAGGGCCCAATGACGCAGCCCGCAATCAGGTAGCCGAGAACCGACCCCAGCCCCAGACGTACCGCCACCGGCACAATCAGCGCCGCCGCGCCGAGATAAATCAGCGCCTGTATCAGCGTATGGCTATCCATGATGCGTCTCCTGCCACTCAAGCAAGCGTTGTTTATAATGTCGAGCCTGCGCCTGCAGCGTTTCATCGTCGCAAACAAAGGTGCAATGCATCGCAAAAGGCGGGAGCCAGTTCAGCCCGCAGTAAAGCGCCGTAGCCTGCAGCGGCTGCGCCAGGACGTCAAACCCCGGGAAGGTACCAATATCAAAGTGGCTTTCCCCACCGCCGGTGGTAACCGCCCACATCAGGCTTTTGCCTTTTAGCGCATGGCCGTTGTGGCCGTAAGCCCAGCCGTGGGAGAAGACTTTATCGATCCACAGTTTCAGGAGCGGCGGCGTACTGTACCACTGCATAGGATGTTGCCAGATAATCAGATCGGCACGGGTGAGCGCCTCCTGTTCGGCGGCGATATCGATATTAAAATCGGGATAGAGTTGATAGAGGGAACGTATCTCTACGTTATCCAGCGTCCTTGCCTGCTCAAGCATCCGCTTATTCGCATGCGAGTGCTGCGGATAGGGATGGGCATAAATTATAAGAATCATTGATTAGCCTGTTGTTACTGCCTTCTTTTAACAAAAGAGTGTAGTCAGTAATTCAACAGGCTAATAGTGAATATTATTGACGGGCTTACGCCAGAATTCTGAATTAGTTATCCAGCTCGCCCATGGATTTCACCTGGTCGCGATTAATCTGTTCAGTTTGACCGGTTTCGGCGTTTTTGTACGACACCAGGCCGGTATCGTCATCCACCTGCGGTTTCCCGTCGGTGACAATCGTTTTGCCATCGGTGGTTTTTACGGCCTGATTGGACGAACAGCCCGCGACGGTAAACATTGCGGTGGCAGCCAGAACGGAAGCGATCAGTAATTTATTTTGCATGGTGTTTTCCCCTGCTCTCAGTTGAATTTTCGTTATCGACCTAACTATTTTAGGCTAACTGACTGAAAGCGGATGAAAAACCAGAAGGTTCTTAAGATGGGGAAATTGCCCGGTAACCGAACGGTACCGGGCAATGGGGGTTACTTGCTAATCTGCGCGTGCATTTCCTGAACCGAAATCACCTTCTCGGTAGCATCCGCATTCAGCGCCATCGCTGTTGCGAAACCGCCGTTCAGGGTGGTGTCGTAGTGCACTTTGTACTGCAGCGCGCTGCGGCGAATCAGCTTGGAGTCTTCAATCGCCTGGCGTCCTGCGGTGGTGTTGATGATGTAGGTATATTCGCCATTCTTGATACGATCCTGAATGTGCGGACGGCCTTCATGCACCTTGTTCACCAGACGCGGGTTGATCCCGGCTTCACCCAACACAATCGCCGTACCGTGGGTCGCGTCCAGCTCGAAGCCCTGTTTCAGCAGCTTGGCGGCCAGGTCAACCACGCGCTCTTTATCGCCTTCGCGAACGGAGAGCAGCGCACGGCCCGATTTTCTCATGGTGGAGCTACTGCCCAGCTGCGCCTTGGCAAACGCTTCTGCGAAGGTGCGGCCCACGCCCATCACTTCCCCGGTTGAGCGCATTTCAGGCCCTAACAGCGGGTCAACGCCCGGGAATTTGTTGAATGGCAGCACCACTTCTTTCACCGAGTAATACGGCGGGATGATCTCTTTTGTCACGCCCTGCTGAGCCAGCGTCTGGCCGGCCATCACGCGCGCCGCCACTTTCGCCAGCGGAATACCGGTGGCTTTAGAGACGAACGGTACGGTACGCGCCGCACGCGGGTTGACTTCAATCAGATAAACTTCGTTGTCTTTCACCGCAAACTGGACGTTCATCAGGCCGCGAACCTGCAGCTCGAAGGCCAGCTTCTGCACCTGCTGGCGCATCACGTCCTGAATTTCCTGGCTCAGGGTGTACGCTGGCAGAGAACAGGCGGAGTCGCCGGAGTGCACGCCCGCCTGCTCGATGTGCTCCATGATGCCGCCAATCAGCACCATTTCGCCGTCGCAGATGGCATCCACGTCCACTTCAACCGCGTCGTCGAGGAAGCGGTCGAGCAGCACTGGCGCATCGTTGGAGACGCTCACCGCCGTCTGGAAGTAGCGACGCAGGTCGGCTTCGTCGTAGACGATTTCCATCGCGCGGCCGCCCAGGACGTAGGACGGACGCACCACCAGCGGGTAGCCAATCTCTTTCGCCTTCTCAACGGCCTGTTCGATGGCCGTCACTGTGGCGTTCGCCGGCTGCTTCAGCTTCAGACGGTCAACCGCCTGCTGGAAACGCTCGCGGTCTTCGGCACGGTCAATCGCGTCCGGGCTGGTACCGATAACCGGTACGCCCGCCGCTTCCAGCGCGCGCGCCAGCTTCAGCGGGGTCTGACCGCCGTACTGCACGATAACGCCTTTTGGCTTCTCGATGCGCACGATTTCCAGCACGTCTTCCAGGGTAACCGGCTCGAAGTAGAGGCGATCGGAGGTGTCGTAGTCGGTAGAAACGGTTTCCGGGTTACAGTTGACCATGATGGTCTCGTACCCGTCTTCGCGCAGCGCCAGCGAGGCGTGCACGCAGCAGTAGTCGAACTCAATGCCCTGGCCGATACGGTTTGGACCGCCGCCCAGCACCATAATCTTGTCGCGGTCGACGGACGGATTCGCTTCGCACTCGTCTTCATAGGTGGAGTACATGTACGCGGTATCGGTCGAGAACTCGGCCGCGCAGGTGTCCACGCGCTTGTAAACCGGGTGCAGGTCATACTGGTCGCGCAGCTTGCGGATTTCCGCTTCACGCACGCCCGCCAGTTTAGCCAGACGCGCATCGGCGAAGCCTTTACGCTTCAGCATGCGCAGGAAGTCTGCGTCCAGGCCGTTGATGCCCAGCTCCGCCACTTTCTCTTCCAGACGCACCAGCTCTTCAATCTGCACCAGGAACCAGCGGTCGATGTTGGTCAGGTTAAATACGCCGTCGACGGACAGGCCCGCGCGGAAGGCATCGGCGATGTACCAGATACGCTCTGCGCCCGCGTCTTTCAGCTCGCGGCGGATTTTGGTCAGCGCTTCAGGGTCGTCCAGGCTCACTTTCGGGTCAAAGCCGGTGGCGCCCACTTCCAGACCGCGCAGCGCTTTTTGCAGGGATTCCTGCTGCGTGCGGCCAATCGCCATCACTTCACCCACAGATTTCATCTGGGTCGTCAGACGGTCGTTCGCGCCCGCGAATTTCTCGAAGTTAAAGCGAGGAATTTTAGTCACAACGTAGTCGATGGACGGCTCGAAGGACGCAGGCGTGCGGCCACCGGTGATGTCGTTCATCAGCTCGTCGAGGGTGTAACCCACTGCCAGCTTCGCCGCCACTTTCGCAATCGGGAAGCCGGTGGCTTTGGAGGCCAGCGCGGAGGAGCGGGACACGCGCGGGTTCATTTCGATAACAATCAGGCGGCCGGTTTTCGGGTTAACGGAGAACTGCACGTTAGAGCCGCCGGTTTCCACGCCGATTTCACGCAGTACCGCCATCGAGGCGTTACGCATGATTTGATACTCTTTGTCGGTCAGCGTCTGGGCTGGCGCAACGGTGATGGAGTCGCCGGTGTGGATACCCATCGCATCGAAGTTTTCGATGGAGCAGACGATGATGCAGTTGTCGTTTTTATCACGCACCACTTCCATCTCGTACTCTTTCCAGCCAATCAGCGATTCATCAATCAGCAGCTCTTTGGTTGGGGAGAGATCCAGACCGCGCTCGCAAATCTCTTCGAACTCTTCGCGGTTGTAGGCGATACCGCCACCGGTGCCGCCCATGGTGAACGATGGACGGATGATGCACGGATAGCCCACTTCTGCCGCAACGGCCAGCGCCTCTTCCATGTTATGCGCAATACCGGAGCGCGCGGTGTCGAGGCCGATTTTCTTCATCGCCACGTCGAAGCGGCGACGGTCTTCTGCTTTATCAATCGCGTCGGCGGTCGCACCAATCATGGTGACGCCAAATTCAGCCAGCACGCCCTGACGCTCCAGCTCCAGCGCGCAGTTTAGCGCCGTCTGGCCGCCCATGGTTGGCAGCACCGCGTCCGGGCGCTCTTTTTCAATGATTTTACGCACCACTTCCCAGTGAATCGGCTCGATGTAGGTTGCATCCGCCATTTCCGGGTCGGTCATGATGGTCGCCGGGTTAGAGTTCACCAGGATAACGCGGTAACCCTCTTCGCGCAGCGCTTTACACGCCTGCGCGCCGGAGTAGTCGAATTCGCAGGCCTGGCCGATGACGATCGGGCCAGCGCCAAGGATCAGGATGCTTTTTATGTCTGTACGTTTTGGCATGGTCTTCTCGGCTCCTGATTATTTAGCGGTCTTACGGTATTGCTCGATAAGTTCGATGAAGTGATCGAACAGCGGCGCGGCGTCGTGCGGGCCCGGGCTGGCTTCCGGGTGGCCCTGGAAGCTGAACGCTGGCTTATCGGTACGGTGGATACCCTGCAGGGTGCCATCGAACAGTGATTTGTGCGTCACGCGCAGGTTAGCCGGCATAGAGGCTTCATCGACGGCGAAACCGTGGTTCTGCGCGGTAATCATCACCGTATTGTTATCAATGTCTTTCACCGGGTGGTTACCACCGTGGTGGCCGAACTTCATCTTGACGGTGTTCGCACCGCTCGCCAGCGCCAGCAGCTGATGGCCGAGGCAGATGCCGAATACCGGGATGTCGGTTTCCAGGAAGGACTTGATGGCGTCGATAGCGTAATCGCACGGTGCCGGGTCGCCTGGGCCGTTAGAGAGGAAGATGCCGTCTGGGTTCATCTTAAGCACCTCTTCAGCGGAGGTTTTCGCCGGTACCACCGTCAGGCGGCAGCCGCGGTCAACCAGCATGCGCAGAATGTTGCGCTTGGCACCAAAATCATAGGCCACCACGTGGAACGGCAGTTCGCTCTCTTTTTTCGCTTCCGGCAGGTCGCCTTCCAGCGTCCAGCTCCCCTGCGTCCAGCTGTAGGCTTCGGCGGTAGTCACTTCTTTCGCCAGGTCCATGCCGTTCAGGCCTGGGAAGGCTTTCGCTTTTTCCAGCGCCAGGGCCGCATCGAGGTTATCACCCGCGATGATGCAGCCGTTCTGTGCACCCTTCTCGCGCAGCAGACGCGTTAACTTACGGGTATCGATATCGGCAATCGCCACGATGTTATGGCGCTTCAGGTAAGAAGAGAGGTCTTCAGTGTTGCGGAAGTTGCTGGCAATCAGCGGCAGGTCGCGAATGACCAGGCCTTGCGCATGTACCTGAGAGGATTCTTCGTCAGCCGCATTGGTGCCGACATTGCCGATATGAGGATAAGTAAGAGTAACGATTTGGCGAGAATAGGAAGGATCAGTGAGGATTTCTTGATAACCGGTCATTGAAGTATTGAAAACGACTTCCCCAACCGCCGAACCCGTTGCCCCTATGGCCCGACCGATAAACTGGGTTCCGTCTTCCAGAACCAATAGCGCTGACTTAATCAAAACACCCTCCAGAGAATATTCACTCACTTTATTTGCATATTAATTCATGACTATGTCATAGATCAATGCAAATGTGTTGCCAGCGGATTTTTGGCAAACGGCGGCATTCTGGAGATTTGGTGGGTAAAAGTCAACTTAAAACGGATATTTTGTTTATTCTTTTGCAGGACTGGAAGCTTGAATAGGATTTAACGGGCAAAAAGATCAGGTAAATCATCCTGGAAAACGCTTGCGCGGTAGGTTTTATGGAAATTAAGAGACGAGAGCGACAAAAAGTGGACCAAATGGTCAAAATTTACATTCAATTCACATAATAATGGCATAAAACTCAGATTTATGACCATTAACAATCAAAATCCATCTAAAACAAATAAAATAAGAGGGCAATAAATTATTGCCCTATGCAATCAATACATTACGACTGCAATAACCACATCACGATGGGTAATAAAGCTTACAAATTGTTGAGATCCAGCACATCTCGCATATCAAAAAGACCCTTTTCTTTCGTTTTCAGCCACAATGCGGAGCGTACTGCGCCATTGGCGAACGTCATGCGGCTTGACGCTTTGTGCGTAATCTCAACACGTTCGCCAATATCGGCGAACATCGCCGTGTGTTCGCCGACGATATCGCCCGCCCGGACGGTTGCGAAACCAATGGTGCCCGGCACGCGTTCTCCGGTATGCCCTTCACGGGAATAGACCGCGATGTCTTTTAAATCTTTATCCATTGCATAAGCAATCGCTTCGCCCATCGCCAGCGCCGTGCCTGATGGAGCATCAACTTTATGGCGGTGGTGCGCTTCGATAATCTCAATGTCGGTGTAGTCGCCCATCACCTTCGCCGCTTTTTCCAGCAGCTTCAGCATGACATTAACGCCTACGCTAAAGTTCGCTGCAAAGACAATCGCAATGTCGGTGGCTGCATCCTGAATGGCCTGTTTACCCGCATCATCGAAGCCGGTAGTGCCAATCACCATCCCTTTACCGTGCTGGCGGCAAAACGCCAGGTGAGTCAGGGTGCCTTCGGGACGGGTAAAGTCGATGAACACGTCAAAGTCATCTTTCACCGCATCAAGGCTGCTCTGAACGGTAACACCTGTCTTGCCCGCGCCGGCCAGTTCACCCGCATCAGATCCCAGCAGGGATGAACCTTCACGCTCCAGCGCCGCGCCGAGTGCCACGCCATCCATTTGTATTGCCGCCTGAATCAGCTGGCGACCCATACGTCCACCCGCGCCCGCAATGGCGACACGGATCTGTGCATCATGCATAGTTATTCTCTTACGTTAAAATGATGTAAACCGTTTTCAGATTAACCAGCCTTCGTAAAGGCTGCCAACTGAAAACACCAATAATTAGAATTTAACGTGAAACCGACTCAGATATCAGTAAAAGACATGATTTTGTCGTCACGATAAAGTCCGGAGCAAAAAAAAGGCCAGCACAGGAGGTGCTGGCCTTTCATCAGAAAAGAAATTATTCCACTTCGCGAGCGTCGATACGCAGCTCTTTCGGCACTTCGAAGACGATATTCTCTTCGCGTCCTTCCAGCGGAACCGCTTCGCCCCCGCCCAGCTCCTGCAGACGAGCAATCACGTTCTGCACCAGGATATCCGGCGCGGAAGCGCCTGCGGTAACGCCAACGCAGGCCGCATTTTTCACCCACGCTTCCTGGATGTCCGTCGCGTCGTCGATTAAAAACGCCGCTTTCCCCATACGCTGCGCCAGTTCGGCCAGACGGTTGGAGTTAGAGGAGTTTTTAGAGCCGACAACCAGCACCACGTCCGCCTGTTCAGCCAGCGCGCGCACCGCTTCCTGACGGTTAGTGGTGGCGTAGCAGATATCATCCTTACGCGGCCCGACGATTTTCGGGAAGCGCTGGCGCAGGGCGTCAATCACGTCTGAGGTGTCGTCTACGGAGAGCGTGGTCTGGGTCATAAACGACAGACGCGCTTCGTTTTTCACGTTCAGCGTCAGAACATCTTCCGGCGACTCCACCAGGTACATTCCCCCTTCCGGGTTGCTGTACTGGCCCATGGTGCCTTCAACTTCCGGGTGACCGGCGTGACCAATCAGAATCGACTCTTCACCGCGACGGCTGGCGCGCGCCACTTCCATATGCACTTTTGTCACTAATGGACAGGTGGCATCGAATACGGTCAGATCGCGGCTTTTCGCTTCGTTACGCACCGCCTGAGAGACGCCGTGCGCGGAGAAGATCAGGATCGCACCGTCCGGCACTTCGCTGATCTGCTCGATGAAAATAGCACCGCGCTCGCGCAGGCTGTCGACCACGTAGCGGTTATGCACCACTTCATGACGCACGTAAATCGGCGCGCCGTAAATCTCCAGCGCGTTTTCAACAATGCTGATAGCGCGGTCTACACCGGCGCAGAAGCCGCGCGGGTTAGCCAACAGGATCTGCATTTCAGGCCTCCAGTGCCGGATCGATCTCCAGCACTTCAACATCAAAATGAACGGTACGCCCGGCAAGCGGATGGTTGAAGTCAACGGTGATAGAGTCGCCGTTAATCTCGCGGATCACGCCAGGCATTTCGCTGCCGTCCATAGCGGTAAAGAGCATAATCGCCCCGATTTCCGGTTCGCCCGCGTCCATAAACTCGCGGCGCGAGAAATACTGAATCAGGTCCGGGCTTGGCACGCCAAACGCGGCATCCGGCTCCAGCGAGAACGCTTTTTTCTCACCCTCTTTCAGGCCCAGGAGCTGCTGCTCAAGACCTTCAGACAGGGAGGTATCGCCGAGACGAAACAGGGCAGGTTTGCCGTTATTGCGGGTGGATTCAGCCGTGGAGCCGTCATCCAGCTTCAGCGTGAAGTGAACGAGAACCGCGCTGTTGCTCTGTACGGATTTAGACATACACATTGCTCTTTAATGTTGTGCCGGGTGGCGCAGCGCATCACCCGGCATTGACAATTACGCCTGCTCTTTCGCTGCGGGTTTAGGCAAGAAGCCTTCCAGCACGATTAACGCCGCACCGATGCAAATGGCGGTGTCGGCCAGATTAAAGGTCGCGAAGTGCCAGTCGCCGACGTAGAAGTCGATCATATCGACCACAAAGCCGTGCCACAGGCGGTCAAACAGGTTGCCCAGCGCGCCGCCAATGATCAGCGCGTAGGCGATGTTATTCAGCTTTTGCGTGGCCTTCGAGCGGTACATCAGCACAGCCAGCACCACGCAGATACCGAGAGCGATACCCGCGAAGAACCAGCGCTGCCAGCCACCGCTGTCGGCAAGGAAGCTAAACGCCGCGCCGTAGTTGCGCGCATAGTGCAGGTTAAGCGACGGGAACAGCGAAACCGTCTCCCCCAGAGCGAAATTCTGGAGGATCAGGAACTTGCTGCCCAGATCGATAATCAGCACCACCACAACCAGCCACAGCCAGCGCAGTCCTGTTGAACAGAGAGTTTTACTCATCAGGCAAACTTACGTTTTTCGCCGTCACCGGCGACGTTGCTTACACAGCGTCCGCAGATGTCTGCGTGTTCCGCCACCTGGCCGATATCGGTAGTGTAATGCCAGCAGCGCGGGCACTTCTCACCTTCGGCTTTGCTCAGTGCGACTTTCAGGCCTTTGAGCAACTCGCTCTGCTGAGCATCAGCAGAAGCCTCGGCATAATCCGCAACTTTTGCACCGGAGGTCAACAGGACAAATCGTAATTCATCGCCCAGCGCGGTCAGCTTCGCCGCCAGCTCCGGTTCGGCGTACAGGGTCACTGCCGCTTCCAGAGAGCCACCGACTTTCTTATCCGCACGCGCCTGCTCGATAACCTTGTTCACTTCGCCACGCACTTTCAGCAGCTCGTCCCAGAAGGCATCGTTCATTGCTTCGGTGCTGGAGAGATCGAACAGACCTTCATACCACTCGCCGGTGAAGACATACTTCTCACGGTCGCCCGGCAGATAACCCCAGATTTCATCCGCGGTGAAGGACATGATCGGCGCCATCCAGCGTACCAGCGCTTCTGCGATGTGGAACAGCGCGGACTGGCAGCTACGGCGCGCCACGCTGTCCGCCTTCGCGGTGTACTGGCGATCTTTGATGATGTCGAGGTAGAACGAGCCCATCTCAATGGAGCAGAAGCGCATCAGGCGCTGCACCACTTCGTGGAAGTCGTAAGACTCATAGGCTTTCAGGATATCTTCCTGCGCCGCTTTCGCGCAGCCTACCGCCCAGCGGTCCAGCACGACCATCTCTTCCGGTTTCACCATGTCTTTCACTGGATCGAACCCGTTCAGGTTCGCCAGCAGGAAGCGCGCGGTGTTACGGATACGACGATAGCTGTCGGCAGCACGCTTCAGGATCTCGTCAGACACCGCCATTTCGCCAGTGTAGTCGGTTGAGGCTACCCACAGACGCAGGATGTCCGCGCCCAGCTTGTTCATCACGTCCTGCGGCGAAACGGTGTTGCCGATAGATTTAGACATCTTACGGCCCTGACCATCCACGGTGAAGCCGTGGGTCAGTACCTGACGGTAAGGCGCTTTACCTTTCATCGCGGTGGAGATCATCAGGGATGACATGAACCAGCCGCGGTGTTGGTCGGAACCTTCCAGATACATGTCGGCAGCGTGACCGGCAAACTCCGGACGCACGTCAACTACGGAGGCGTGAGTCGACCCGGAGTCGAACCACACGTCCAGGGTGTCTGGCACTTTCTCATAGTTGTCCGCGTCCGCGCCCAGGATGTCGCGGGCGTCGAGATCCCACCACGCCTGAATGCCGTCAACTTCGACGCGCTTCGCCACTTCTTCCATCAGTTCCAGGGTGTTCGGGTGCAGCTCATGCGTCTCTTTATGCACGAACAGCGACATCGGCACGCCCCAGGTACGCTGACGGGAGATACACCAGTCAGGACGGTTAGCCACCATGGATTCGATACGCGCCTGGCCCCAGTCCGGGATCCACTGCACGCCTTTGATCTCTTTCAGAGACTGCTCGCGCAGGCCTTTCTGATCCATGCTGACGAACCACTGCGGGGTCGCACGGAAGATGATCGGCGTCTTGTGGCGCCAGCAGCACGGATAGCTGTGCTGCATTTTCTCAACGTGCAGCAGCGCGCCGCTGGTGCGCAGCATGTCAACGATGATGTCGTTGGCTTTGAAGACGTTGATACCATCCAGCGCCGGGTAGGTGCCAGGCAGGTAAGAACCGTCCGGGCCAACCGGGTTAGCGATTTCCAGGCCGTATTTCAGGCTGATGTTGTAGTCGTCAGGACCGTGGCCACCGGCGGTATGCACCGCACCGGTACCCGCGTCCAGCGTGACGTGGTCGCCCAGGATCGCCGGAACGTCGAAGTCCAGGAACGGGTGTTTGAAGCGCATCAGCTCCAGCGCGTCGCCTTTTACGGTGCCCAGCACGGTGTAGTCGGTGATATTCGCGCGTTTCAGCACGCTTTCAACCAGATCTTTCGCCAGGATAACCGCCTGGCCGTCAATCTGCACCAGCGCGTATTCGAACTCGCCGGACAGGGAGATCGCACGGTTGGCTGGCAGGGTCCACGGGGTGGTGGTCCAGATCACCAGAGAGATCGGGCCGTTTACCGAGGAGACGCCAAATTTGGCTTTCACCGCATCCTGATCCACCGCGTGGAAGGCCACGTCGATAGAAGGTGAAGTTTTGTCGTAATACTCCACTTCCGCTTCTGCCAGCGCAGAACGGCAGTCCACGCACCAGTGCACAGGCTTTGCGCCTTTATGCAGGTGGCCGTTACCGATGATTTTGCCCAGCGCACGGATGATGTTGGCTTCAGTTTTGAAGTCCATGGTCAGGTACGGGTGCGACCAGTCGCCCAGCACGCCCAGACGGATAAAGTCAGCGCGCTGGCCTTCAACCTGGGTGGCCGCGTATTCGCGGCACTTCGCGCGGAACTCTGCAGCGGTGAACTTCTCACCTGGCTTGCCAAACTCTTGCTCCACTTTCAGCTCGATCGGCAGACCGTGGCAGTCCCAGCCCGGCACGTAAGGCGAGTCAAATCCCGCGAGTCCTTTGGACTTCACGATAATATCTTTCAGAATCTTGTTTACAGAGTGACCAATATGAATGCTGCCATTCGCATATGGAGGGCCATCATGCAGAATGAAGGTTTTTTTGCCTTTTTTGGCTGCACGAATGATGCCGTACAGGTCATCATCGGTCCAACGCGCCAGCATTCCCGGTTCACGCTTGGCGAGATCGCCGCGCATCGGGAACCCTGTTTCCGGCAAATTCAGGGTTGATTTATAGTCACTCATCAGATTCTCGGTTCCGTATTTATCACGTAGGCAGTTAAGCCGGTTCTAAAGCCCAAAAAACTCGCGGGCCGTTAATTCATCTCGCGCGATTTGCGCCTTAAGTTCATCCAGCGAAGCAAATCGCTGCTCGTTGCGTATTTTTTTACGCAGTATTACATCTATATGGCGACCATAAAGGTCCATTACAACGTCCAGCAGGTGCACTTCTAGCTGTTGACGCACACCGGCAACGGTAGGACGCGTGCCAATGTTGGCAACCCCGTAAAACGACTTATCGCCCAGTCCTGCCACTTCCACCGCATAGACCCCTTTAACCGGGGAAACCTGACGACGCAGCGGTATATTCGCCGTCGGGAAACCAATCGTGCGGCCCAGCGCATCGCCATGAACCACGCGGCCAGAAATGGTGAACGGATGGCCCAGCAAATTTTCTGCCGTCTCCAGTTCATCATTAGCCAATGCCTGACGCACCGCCGTGCTGCTGACGCGCACGCCGCCTTCACAGAAGGTCATCGCGCTGGTGACGTCAAAACCGTACTCCAGACCAGCCTTCTGTAATAGCAAGAAATCGCCCTGACGACCAGCGCCAAAGCGGAAATCATCCCCCACCGCGAGAAACTGAACGCCAAGACGCTTAACCAGCAGGTCGCTGACGAAATTTTGTGCTGTCAGTGCGGCAAAGCGGCGATCGAAACGCACGCACAATACGTAGTCCACGCCGGACTCCGCCAGGTAGCGCAACTTTTCGCGCAGGCGAGTGAGGCGAGCGGGAGATTTATCGCCCGCGAACAGCTCCAGCGGCTGTGGCTCGAAAATCATCACCACAACGGGCAGGCCACGGGCCTCCCCTTCTTTACGCAATCCCTGCAACAGCGCCTGATGACCACGATGCACGCCGTCGAAATTACCAATGGTCAGCACGCACCCGTGTGGCGCTCTGCTGAGATTATGTATGCCGCGTATCAGCTTCATGTCTGGCTCAAAACAGTGAAAATCGCCAAAGTATACCTTGTACAGCGGTTAAGGTTAACCGGCGATTGTTCGCGCAAAACAGAAAGCCGTAATGATTTCATCAGGCTGACCTTTCACAGCGAAAAAATCTGCCCGTGAACTGCGATTTTTACGCCGAAAGGCTGTATTCACGAAAGACAAGCTGGTAGAATCCTGCGCCATCACTACGTAACGTAGCGTCGCTAATTAACGGCGCTTATTTGCACAAATCCATTGACAAAAGAAGGCAAAGAGGGCATATTCCTCGGCCTTTGAATTGTCCACATAGAACATATTTGGGAGTTGGACTTGGCTAATATCAAATCAGCTAAGAAACGTGCCGTTCAGTCTGAAAAGGCTCGTAAGCACAACGCAAGCCGTCGCTCTATGATGCGTACTTTCATCAAGAAAGTATACGCAGCAATCGAAGCTGGCGACAAAGCTGCAGCGCAGAACGCATTTAACGAAATGCAACCAATCGTGGATCGTCAGGCTGCTAAAGGTCTGATCCACAAAAACAAAGCAGCGCGTCATAAAGCAAACCTGACCGCGCAGATCAACAAACTGGCTTAATCGCTACTTGTTGTTGCTTGTTTAAAGAACCCGCTTAACGCGGGTTTTTTTATGTCTTCAGAATGCCGGTGGCGTAAACAGCGCCGAGTAGTCACGGTTGCAGATTCGCTGCACCGCCGGGTGTTGAATCATCCTTTCGGCGAATATGGCATGGTACTCCTCCATCACGTTATCTACTCTGCCAATCTCCGTAATCTTATCGTCTGAATAGAGATCGTGCGCGTAGAGCGTTGGCGCCACGAAGATCGCATTATGCGCTTCGCCAAAGGCCTTCATCAGCGCCGCATCGTCGAACTCACCGAGGATCTCCACGTTCAGCCCCTGCGAATTAAACCAGTTCAGCAGCTTGCGTCCCAGCATGGAACGCCTGCCCGGCACCAGCAGGCGACGCTCTTCCAGACAGGCCGGGAAAGGTTTCTCCGGCGGTGGATTGATGCACCAGAAGCTGACGCCGCATTCGCCAATTTTCACCGAGAACAGCCCCTCCTGCTGCGTGGAGTCGATGGGGCAATCCGAGATAATCATGTCCAGCTTGTGCTGGCTCAGCTGCTCCAGCAGCATCTCGTGTGTGGATTCAAAGCAGCGCAGATGGATTTGTTCATCCTCTACCACAGCGGCATCCAGCACGCCGCTTACCAGCCGTTTGGACAGTGCATCCGCCACCCCCACGTCAAAGAGCAGGTTCGACTCTTTGCGGTAGTTGACGATATCCAGCATCTCCTGGCTCAGGGTAAACATTTTGTCCGCATAGCGGAAAACCAGTTCACCCAGTTCGCTGGGCTCAATCCCACGGCCCTTGCGCTTGAAGAGCTTACCCTGCAGCCGTTCTTCAAGGGCCTTGATTTGCCCGGTGATGGTTTGCGGCGTCAGGTAAAGCGCCTCTGCAGCCCCCACGACCGAGCCCTGTTTGTAAACGTGCCAGAAGTAGTAAAGATGGTTGTAATTCAAATGAGGCATCGCGTCTTCGCTCCCTGAGTGTGTATCGGGAGAAGAGTGACCTTCTCCCGGTGTTCCGTTATGCCTGGACGGCCTGTCCGGACAACTTCACCTTCAACAAAGTATACCCAATCACTGCCGCCAGTAATGACCCGATGAGAATGCCGAGCTTCGCCCAGACGATGAGCTCTGGCGCGTTTGCACCAAACGCCAGCGTCGAGATAAAGATCGACATGGTGAATCCAATACCGCACAGTATGCCGACGGCCATGATCTGACTAAAGGTTGTACCGTTCGGCAACGATGCCAGCTTCATCTTCAGCGCCAACCAGCAGAAGAGGCTGATCCCCAGCGGCTTACCGATAAACAGCCCGGCAATAATGCCCAGCGGCAGGACAGACGTCAGCCCGTCCAGCGTGACCCCCTGCAGGGAAACGCCCGCGTTGGCAAACGCAAACAGCGGCAGGATCATAAAGGCGACCCACGGGTGCAGCACGTGTTCCAGCTGTTTAGCGGGTGACTTACCGTCCTGCGGCTTAAGCGGCACGAAGAAGCCCACAATCACGCCGGCCAGCGTGGCGTGCACGCCGGATTTCAGCACTGCCGTCCACAGCACCATCCCCACCAGGATATAGATACCGATGCGGCGAACGTTGAAGATGTTCAGCACCGCCAACACCGCAATCGCCCCTGCGGCTACGCTCAGGGACAGGATCGACAGATCGCTGGTGTAGAACAGCGCGATAATCACAATGGCGCCCAGGTCATCAATGATCGCCAGCGCCATCAGGAAGATTTTCAGCGCAACCGGCACGCGGCTGCCGAGCAGAGCTAAGACACCGAGCGCAAAGGCGATATCCGTTGCGGCCGGGATCGCCCAGCCGTCACGCGCGACAGGATCCTGCCAGGTAAATGCGAGAAAGAGCAGCGCTGGAACGACCATCCCACCGAGCGCGGCAATAACCGGGAACGCCGCACGCTGGCGGCTGGCTAGCGAACCTAGCACCAGCTCGCGCTTAACCTCAAGACCAACGAGCAGGAAGAACACCGCCATTAGCGCATCGTTGATCCACAGCAGCATGTTCTTGTTAATTTCCAGCGCCCCGACCTTCAGCTCGACGGGCGTTTCCAGAAATGCGTGATAGAGATCGCGGGTCATGCCCAGGTTAGCCAGCACCATCGCGGCGGCCGCGGCAATAATCAGGATCACACCACCGGACGCCTCACTGCTAAAGAAACGGTGTAGTAATTTCATTTTTGTTCTCTCTTTTACAACGATACCTCGATAAAACCATAATACCAAGCCAAATAGCTCGGCAAAAACAGATTAATATTGGGTATAGACTCAGTTTTACCGATCTATAACTGCAAAAAAAAGCCCGGAATCGCTTCCGGGCTTTTTGAAGTTAGACACAGCTAACGAATTAGCGGGTCAAATCATCGAAGAATTTTTTGACGCCATCAAAGAAGCTTTTGGAGCGCGGGCTGTTTTTCTCACCCGTTGGGCCGCCAAAGCTCTCCTGAAGCTCTTTCAACAGCTGTTTCTGCTTGTCGTTCAGGCCAACCGGCGTTTCCACGACGACGCGGCACAGAAGGTCGCCCTGCGCACCACCGCGAACGGATTTCACGCCTTTGCCGCGCATGCGGAACAGCTTGCCGGTCTGGGTTTCACCAGGGATTTTCAGATTGACGCGACCGTCCAGCGTCGGCACTTCGATTTCACCGCCGAGAGCCGCCATCGCGAAGTTGATCGGCACTTCACAGTAC
Organism: Enterobacter cloacae complex sp. I3; assembly: GCF_014896175.1. NCBI lineage: Bacteria > Pseudomonadati > Pseudomonadota > Gammaproteobacteria > Enterobacterales > Enterobacteriaceae > Enterobacter > Enterobacter cloacae complex sp. I3. The sequence continues at coordinate 56,233 of NZ_JADBQZ010000008.1, read as the reverse complement.
AGGTTATTGCCTTCACGCTCGAAGATGGCGTGCTGCTTCACCTGAACCTGAACGTACAGATCGCCTGCCGGCGCGCCGTGCTCGCCTGCTTCGCCCTCACCCGCCAGACGGATGCGGTCGCCCGTATCAACGCCAGCCGGGATCTTAACGGACAGGGTTTTGGTTTTCTCAACGCGACCGTGGCCGTGACACTTGGTGCACGGATCTTTAATCAGCGTACCGCGACCGTGACAGTGCGGACAGGCCTGCTGTACCGCGAAGAAGCCCTGGCGCATCTGTACCTGGCCGGAGCCATGACAGGTTGGACAGGTCTGTGGCTGGGTACCCGCTTTCGCGCCGCTGCCGTGGCAAACGTCACACTCTTCCAGCGTCGGGATACGGATCTCTTTCGTGACGCCACGAACGGCCTCTTCAAGAGTGAGATCCATGTTGTAGCGCAGGTCTGCGCCGCGCGCTGCGCGCTGACGACCACGACCGCCGCCAAAGATATCGCCGAACACGTCACCAAAGATGTCGCTGAAATCCGCACCGCCGCCAAAGCCGCCGCCACCGAATCCACCGCCGCCCATGCCGCCCTGTTCAAAGGCCGCGTGGCCGTACTGGTCATAGGCCGCACGTTTTTGTGCATCGGTCAGGACTTCGTAGGCTTCTTTGATCTCTTTAAATTTTGCTTCAGCCTCTTTGTCACCCTGGTTACGGTCCGGGTGGAATTTCATGGCCAGGCGCTTATACGCCTTTTTGATTTCACGCTCTTCCGCAGTTTTCGGAACGCCTAAAATCTCGTAATAGTCTTGCTTTGCCATTGGTTTTTTTAAGCCCCTTAACATGCGAGCACGGGCGTGGAGAGTTCTCCTACGCCCGTGCCGATTAATTACCCTGCATCAGGGCGATTATTTTTTGTCTTTAACTTCTTCGAACTCAGCGTCGACAACGTCGTCGTCTTTCGCGTTGTTCGCAGAAGCGTCAGCGCCTGCCTGCTGCTGTGCATGCTGCTGCTGAGCGATTTCCATCAGCTTCTGGGAAGCCTGTGCCAGCTCCTGCATCTTCGCTTCGATATCCGCTTTGTCTTCGCCTTTCAGAGACGTTTCAAGCGCGGTCAGTGCAGCTTCGATAGCAGTTTTGTCTTCCGCTGGCAGTTTATCGCCCGCTTCTTCAACCTGCTTACGGGTGCTGTGCAGCAGATGGTCACCCTGGTTACGGGTCTGAACCAGCTCTTCGAACTTACGGTCGGATTCCGCGTTAGCTTCGGCATCGCGAACCATTTTTTCGATTTCCGCTTCATTCAGGCCAGAAGATGCCTTGATGGTGATCTTCTGCTCTTTACCGCTGTTTTTGTCTTTCGCAGACACGTGCAGGATACCGTCAGCATCGATGTCGAAGGTAACTTCGATTTGCGGCATGCCGCGCGGTGCCGGGTTGATGCCATCCAGGTTAAACTGACCCAGAGACTTGTTATCAGACGCACGCTTACGCTCACCCTGCAGCACATGGATGGTTACCGCAGACTGGTTGTCTTCAGCGGTAGAGAACACCTGGCTGTGCTTGGTTGGGATGGTGGTGTTTTTGTTGATGAGCGCAGTCATCACGCCACCCATGGTTTCGATACCCAGAGACAGCGGGGTAACGTCCAGCAGCAGTACGTCTTTCACTTCACCGGTCAATACACCACCCTGAACCGCCGCACCGATAGCTACCGCTTCGTCCGGGTTCACGTCTTTACGTGGCTCTTTACCAAAGAATTCAGCCACTTTCTTCTGAACCATTGGCATACGGGTCTGACCACCCACCAGGATAACGTCCTGGATGTCAGATACGGACAGGCCAGCATCCTGCAGTGCAACTTTCAGCGGCTCGATAGAACGGTTCACCAGGTCTTCTACCAGGCTTTCCAGTTTCGCACGGGTCACTTTGATGTTCATGTGTTTAGGACCGGTCGCGTCTGCGGTGATGTACGGCAGGTTCACGTCGGTCTGCTGAGCAGAAGACAGTTCGATCTTCGCTTTCTCAGCGGCTTCTTTCAGGCGCTGCATCGCCAGCGGGTCGTTACGCAGGTCAATGCCCTGATCTTTCTTGAACTCGTCAACGAGGTAGTTGATCAGACGGGTATCGAAGTCTTCACCACCCAGGTGGGTATCACCGTTGGTTGCCAGAACTTCGAAGGTTTTTTCGCCGTCAACTTCGTCGATTTCGATAATAGAGATATCGAAGGTACCACCACCCAAGTCGTAAACCGCGATAGTACGGTTGCCGACTTCTTTATCCAGACCGTAAGCCAGTGCAGCCGCGGTTGGTTCGTTGATGATACGTTTTACTTCCAAACCTGCGATACGGCCAGCATCTTTGGTTGCCTGACGCTGAGCATCGTTGAAGTAGGCAGGTACGGTGATAACAGCTTCAGTTACCGGCTCACCCAGGTAATCTTCAGCGGTTTTCTTCATTTTTTTCAGCACTTCAGCAGAGATCTGCGGTGGTGCCGTTTTGGTGCCTTTCACATCAAGCCACGCATCGCCATTATCTGCTGCGATGATTTTGTAAGGCATGATAGAAACGTCACGCTGAACTTCTTCGTCCTGGAAGCGGCGGCCAATCAGGCGTTTGATCGCAAACAGGGTGTTTTGCGGGTTTGTCACTGCCTGACGTTTAGCCGGCTGACCAACCAGAGTTTCACCATCCTGGGTATAAGCAATGATAGAAGGCGTGGTGCGATCGCCCTCGGCGTTCTCCAGCACGCGTGCAGTAGTGCCGTCCATAATCGCTACACAAGAGTTGGTAGTACCCAGGTCGATACCAATAATTTTACCCATCTAAACGTCTCCACTAAAAATTCAGTCAACATGTGGTTGTGTACCTGTAATAAGGGCAGAACGTGCTTTTTCAACTGCCCAGATTTGATTTTTTTCAGGTCCACACACTGCGGTTGACTACAAGATGGGGTCGCGACGGCATCCATCAAGGGGCAAGCATAAAAAAAATTTTAATTTCACCCTGATGAGATCATAGACGGCGTCGATACCGCCCATTATGATGCCGCGCCCCGTCAGGGAGTATTGACGCGGGTTTAACCATTTCACCATTTTAATGATGATTTTTTTTGAGGACTTATGGGCAACACTAAGTTGGCTAATCCGGCTCCGCTGGGCCTGATGGGTTTTGGCATGACCACCATTCTGCTGAACCTGCACAACATCGGGATGTTCCCGATGGACGGCGTAATCCTGGCGATGGGCATTTTTTACGGCGGTATCGCGCAAATCTTCGCGGGCCTGCTGGAATATAAGAAAGGCAACACCTTCGGCTTAACCGCCTTCACCTCTTACGGCTCGTTCTGGCTGACCCTGGTCGCCATCCTGCTGATGCCTAAAATGGGCCTGGCAGACGCGGCAAACGCCCACTTCCTGGGCGTCTATCTGGGCCTGTGGGGCGTCTTTACCCTGTTCATGTTCTTCGGCACCCTGAAAGGCAACCGCGCGCTGCAGTTCGTCTTCATGAGCCTGACCGTGCTGTTCGCCCTGCTGGCAATTGGCCACCTGGCGGATAACGAAGGCATCGTTCACGTAGCAGGCTGGATTGGCCTGGTGTGCGGCGCAAGCGCTATCTACCTGGCAATGGGTGAAGTGCTGAACGAACAGTTTGACCGCACCATTTTACCTATTGGTGAAAAACACTGATCCCTCTGTCGTGCCCGCCTCGCGGGCACGATATTCCCCCGCCTGTCGAAGCCAAACGCCTAATCCCAGCCCCATTAGCGAGAGCGCGAGTACATACCAGGCAGGCGCCATCGGCGACACCCCCATCATCACCGTGACCACTATCGGCGTCAGCCCGCCGAAAATGGCATACGCGACGTTATAAGAGAACGATATCCCGGTGAAGCGAACCTCCGGCGGGAAGGCGCGCACCATGACGTAAGGCACAGCCCCCACGACGCCCACGCACAGTCCGACCACGCCGTACAGCAGGAACAGCTGTTCATGATGGCTGCCCGCAAGATGGTAAAACGCCCAGCTCGACGCGGCCAGCAGCAGGCTGCCGACAATAAAGGTCAGGCTGGCACCGAAACGATCCGCCGCCAGCCCGGCGGCCAGACAGCCAAAGCAGAGCATGATTGTCGCAATACTGTTTGCCTGTAAGGTCACGGCAGGGGCGAAACCGTACTGTTTCTGCAGCCACACCGGCGACATCAAAATCACCACCACGATGCCCGCCGACAGCAGCCAGGTGAGCAGCATCGACACCACCACCGCTTTTTTATGACGCACCACAACGGCTTTGACCGGCAACTCCTGCGCCAGCGCTTTACGCTGCTGCATTTCGAGGAAAATCGGCGTCTCCTGCAGCCAGCGGCGCAGGTACATTGCCACCAGGCCAAACGCCCCGCCCAGCAGGAACGGAATACGCCAGCCCCAGTCGTGCACGGCCTGCTGCGTCATGCTGGTGTTGACTATCGTCGCCACTACCGACCCCAACAGGATCCCGACGGTCAGCCCCGCCGTTAACGTTCCGCAGGCGATCCCGATGCGGCGGGCAGGAACGTGCTCCGCCACAAACACCCAGGCCCCCGGCACTTCCCCGCCGATGGCCGCGCCCTGAAGAATGCGCATCAGCAGCAGCAATAGCGGGGCGAGAATGCCCATGGAGGCATAGGTGGGCAGCAGCCCGATCGCCAGCGTCGGCACCGCCATCAGCAGGATGCTCAGGGTAAACATCTTCTTACGCCCGACAAGATCGCCAAAGTGGGCCATGACGATGCCGCCCAGCGGACGTGCCAGATACCCGGCAGCAAAGATGCCGAAGGTTTGCACCTGACGCAGCCATTCTGGAATATCCGCCGGGAAGAAGAGCGCCCCCACTACGGCGGCGAAGAAGACAAAGATGATGAAGTCGTAAAACTCCAGCGCGCCACCTAAGGCGGCGAGCGTAAGCGTTTTGTAGTCCTGTCGATTCAGAGGTCGGGTGTTATGTGACATAGCGAACCATTGTGCATGTGTTGTGGATTATTTTTACAGCAATCGTAAAGAAAAAATTACTATATCGTAAATCCATTTACACGCTACTGCGGCTGGCGCTAATGTCACATTTTAGTAAATTTCAGGAGATTGTCTCGCGGCGTGCGCTTTTAGGACGAAATGCTACTACCACTTTGTCGTCAGTTTCCACGTACGGCCCGTCAAGCAACTGTATACAATACGGTACACTTGCAAATATGCCGTGCACGATGACGCGACCGTCCTCGGCTTTTAATCCTTCCAGCGTCTCTTTGATCGACTTTGGCTGCCCCGGCAGGTTCAGTATCAGCGCCTGTTTGCGGATCACCCCCACCTGGCGGGAAAGGATTGCCGTCGGGACAAAGTGTAGACTGATCTGGCGCATCTGTTCGCCGAAGCCCGGCATTTCACGATCGGCGATAGCCAGCGTCGCGTCCGGCGTCACATCACGACGCGCGGGGCCGGTTCCACCCGTGGTGAGCACAAGGTGACAGCTCATCTCATCCACCAGCTCGCACAGGGTCTGCTCAATGATCGGCTGTTCGTCGGGGATAAGGCGAGTCTGGATCTCAAACGGGGTGGTCAGCGCGCTTGCCAGCCACTCTTCCAGAGCGGGGATGCCTTTATCCTGGTAAACGCCGCTGGAGGCGCGGTCAGAAATCGACACTAAGCCGATGCGTAAGGTATTCATATTCATTCCATTCAAAAAGTACTGATTAAAGGGAATGATACACGCAGAGGGAAAATTCAGACAGAGGACAGAAGAAGACGCGTGACCGGGAGCCCGGTCACGCAGAATGATTACAGCAGGTCGCCGATCATTTTTTCCAGTTTTTCCTGGTCGATAGCAAACTTACGGATACCGTCCGCCAGTTTGTCTACAGCCATTGGATCCTGGTTGTGCTGCCACAGGAACTCAGATTCGGTGATGCGCTCCGGACGCGCCTTCACTTCGCCGGTGTAAGACAGCTTACGCTCGATAGCACCTTCGCTTTCTGCCAGCTCTTTCAGCAGCGCAGGGGCGATGGTCAGACGGTCACAGCCAGCCAGCTCAATGATTTCGCCCACGTTACGGAAGCTTGCACCCATAACCACGGTCTCATAGCCATGCTGTTTGTAGTATTCGTAGATTTCAGTCACGGAAATCACGCCTGGATCTTCAGACGCTGCGTACTCTTTCTTGTCGGTGTTGGCTTTGTACCAGTCCAGAATACGGCCCACGAACGGAGAAATGAGATACACGCCTGCTTCCGCACATGCACGCGCCTGCGCGAAGGAGAACAGCAGGGTCAGGTTACAGTTGATGCCTTCTTTTTCCAGCTGCTCGGCAGCGCGAATGCCCTGCCAGGTCGACGCCAGTTTGATCAGGATACGGTCGTTGCTGATGCCCGCATCGTTGTACAGTTTGATCAGGCGTTTTGCTTTCGCGATTGACGCTTCGGTGTCGTAGGAGAGACGTGCATCCACTTCGGTAGAGATACGGCCCGGAACCAGCTTCAGGATTTCCAGACCGATGTTCACTGCCAGTTTATCGGTAGCATCCACAACCTGCTGCGCACGGTCATTGCTCTGTGCTTTCGCCCAGGTCACAGCCTCGTCAATCAGTTTGCGATACTCAGGGATCTGTGCGGCGTTAAGGATCAGAGAAGGGTTAGTTGTGGCATCCTGCGGCTGGTACAGCTTCATTGCCGCGATATCTCCGGTGTCAGCTACGACAGTGGTGAACTGACGAAGGGAGGTCAATTTATCCGTCATGATAGTGTTTCTCTTTTAACGTGCCCTGGATAATTCACGCTACCGACAGCATGCCTGCAGCGGAAAAATGACAGGTTTACTTGTTAGGGGGATGTAACCGGTCTGCCCTGATGATAACACGACGGAGGGGTAGCGCAACCGCAGACAGTGCGCTTAGGCAGAGTATGATAAACTCAAAATATTAACAGGCTGCTAAGCAACAGCATGCCCAATCAGTGGTAGCGCTTACATATTCACGTTGGCATCAACAAGAGGGACGTTAATGCCTGATTTCCTTTTCTTTATTAACGAAGTCCTCTGGGGTTCGATAATGATCTACCTGCTTCTGGGAGCAGGTATCTGGTTTACGCTACGCAGTGGGTTTATCCAGTTTCGCTATATTCGCAAGTTTGGCAGAAGTCTGAAAAACAGCGTCACGCCCCAGCCGGGCGGATTAACATCGTTTCAGGCGCTGTGTACCAGCCTGGCTGCCCGCCTCGGTAGCGGAAACCTGGCGGGCGTTGCGCTGGCCATCAGCGCCGGTGGGCCAGGCGCGGTGTTCTGGATGTGGGTCACGGCGCTTCTCGGAATGGCTACCTCTTTTGCCGAAAGTTCGCTGGCGCAACTCTACAAAGAGAAAGACAGAAACGGGCAGTTTCGCGGCGGTCCGGCCTGGTATATGGCGCGTGGCTTAGGAATGCGCTGGATGGGCGTTCTGTTCTCGCTTTTTTTACTGCTCGCGTACGGTCTAATTTTTAATACCGTGCAGTCAAACTCCGTCGCCCATGCCCTGCGCTATACCTTCTCCTGCCCGGAGTGGATCACTGGCATCGGTTTAGCCCTCTTTGTTTTGTTCACCATTTCTGCCGGCCTGAAAGGCGTTGCCCGCCTGATGCAGTGGCTGGTTCCCATCATGGCGCTGCTCTGGGTTGCCGCGAGCCTGGTCGTCGCTGCGCTGCATGCCGACCAGGTTCCGGACGTGATTGCGACCATCTTTAAAAGCGCCTTTGGCTGGCGTGAGGTGGCGTCAGGCGCGCTGGGCTACACCCTGAGCCAGGCGCTGATGGCAGGTTTTCAGCGAGGCATGTTCTCCAATGAAGCCGGGATGGGCTCCACTCCCAACGCCGCCGCGGCCGCCTCTTCCTGGCCGCCGCACCCGGCAGCGCAGGGTATCGTGCAGATGATAGGCGTGTTTATGGATACCGTTATTATCTGTTCCGCCAGCGCCATGATCCTCCTGCTGGCCGGTCCAGTGGCGCATGACTCGGATATCGACGGAATACAGCTTCTCCAGCAGGCGCTGGTGAATCTGACCGGCGGCTGGGGTTCGGGATTTGTCTCGCTCATTCTGATACTGTTCGCCTTCAGTTCGATTGTGGTGAATTACCTGTACGCCGAAAATAACCTTATCTTCCTGAAATACGACTCTCGTCCTGCCATCTTCTTGCTTCGCCTGGGCGTAGTACTGATGGTGATCGCGGGCTCCCTTCTGAATATGCCGCTGGTCTGGCAGCTGGCGGATGTCATTATGGCGCTAATGGCAATCACTAACCTGACGGCGATCCTGCTGCTCTCGCCCGTTGTGAACCTTATTGCCAGGGATTATCTTCGCCAGCGCAAGCTGGGCGTTCCCCCGGTATTTGATGCCGCACGCTATCCCGAAATTCAGTCACAGCTTGCCCCCGGCACCTGGGATGATTTGCCCCGGCGATAACAGCTATCGATCAATTCAGGGCGATTTTTTGTTAAAGTCGCTCTAAATTTCCTGCAAGGACTGGATATGCTGATTCTGATTTCACCTGCAAAAACGCTCGACTACCAGAGCCCGCTCGCTACCGAGCGTTATACCCAGCCAGAACTGCTGGACTATTCGCAACAGCTGATCCGCGAAGCGCGCAAGCTCTCTGCGCCGCAAATCGCCTCGCTGATGAGCATCAGCGACAAGCTGGCAGACCTGAACGCGACCCGGTTCCACGAGTGGCACCCGGATTTCACCCCCGCTAACGCGCGCCAGGCGATCCTGGCGTTTAAGGGCGATGTTTACACCGGCCTGCAGGCGGAAGATTTTAGCGAAGCCGACTTTGATTTTGCCCAGCAGCATCTGCGCATGCTGTCGGGCCTGTATGGCGTACTGCGCCCGCTGGATCTGATGCAGCCATATCGTCTGGAGATGGGGATTCGCCTGGAAAACGCCAAAGGCAAAGACCTTTACCATTTCTGGGGCGACATCATCACCGACAAGCTGAACGCGGCGCTGCATGCTCAGGGTGATAACGTGGTGGTCAACCTGGCATCCGATGAGTACTACAAGTCGGTGAAGCCGAAAAAGCTGAACGCGGAGATCGTTAAGCCGGTCTTCCTTGATGAGAAGAACGGCAAGTTCAAGGTCATCAGCTTCTATGCGAAAAAAGCGCGTGGCCTGATGAGCCGCTATATCATTCAGAACCGCCTGACGAAGCCGGAGCAGTTAACGGGATTCAACACCGACGGCTATTTCTTTGACGAGGCGTCGTCAGGGAAAGGTGAGCTGGTATTTAAGCGCCACGAGCAGTAAAACTAAACCCCGCCATCTGGCGGGGTTTTGCGTTAATGGTGCTTCCAGTCCGGGCCCGGACGGTGGTCGTCGTGATGATGGTCGTGTCGGTCATCACGATCGCGATGCTCGTCATGCGGACGCCAGTGGTTATCGCGCCAGTCATAATGCGCCTTCCACCAGTCGTGGTCGCGCCAGCGGCCGCCATCCCAGTAATGCCCGCTATTGTCCCGATCGCCAATCTGCAGTTTTACCGCAGGTACGAGAGTAATTTCAGATGCCTGTACCGCCATGGGGGCGACCAGCACCAGAGAAAGCGCGATGAGTGCAGGTTTTAGTGTAGACACAGGTGACTCCTTATTCTTCTTGCCCAACGTGGGCCGATGTAAGGAGAGTACGCGAGGGGAACGGTGGATGTTATTCTCTGCAATCCTAAACGCTAAGTGACCGCATTTATTGGGAATTTCTGCTTTTTTCCTGCAATTTTTCTCCTTAATTTCTTCATAAAAAAGCCGGGTGGCGCTGCGCTTACCCGGCCTACGGCCGTCTCGTCGTTGTAGGCCCGGTAAGGCGTAGCCGCCACCGGGCAACAAAATCACGCGCGCGTCATCATCAGATTCCGCAGTGCCGCGAAATCCGCCGGCAGCTCATGAGACAGCAGCGGCAGGTCGGCGCGCTCGGCCAGCTCTTTTGGCAGCGGCAGCGTTTCGCCCAGAATATCTTCCACGCTCTCTTTGAACTTCGCCGGATGCGCGGTGCCCAGGAACAGGCCATATTCACCCGGGTTAAGCTGGTCGCGCAGCGCGCGGTACGCAATTGCCGCGTGCGGCTCAGAGGTGTAGCCCACCGCCTTCAGCTCGCGCATGGTGGCTTTGGTGGTTTCGTCCGTCACCGCAGCGTAGCCCAGGTCACCCAGACGCCACACCTTGCGGCGGAACAGCTCTTCCACGCGCGGCCAGTTGTTCGGCTGCGACACGTCCATGGCATTGGAGAGCGTCGCCTGCGTGGCGTTAGGCGCCCATTTGCCGTCTTTCAGGAAGCGCGGCACGGTATCGTTGGCGTTGGTGGCGGCGATAAAGCGTTTCACCGGCAGACCGAGAGATTTCGCCAGCAGCCCCGCCGTCAGGTCGCCGAAGTTGCCGCTTGGCACGGAAACTACCAGCTGATTGCGCGCTTCCTGCGGCAGCTGAGCCACCGCTTCGAAGTAGTAGCAGATCTGCGCCAGCAGGCGGCTGATGTTGATGGAGTTCGCCGAGTTCAGCCCCAGCGCGGCCTTCAGCTCTTCATCATCGAACGCCTGCTTGACCAGCGCCTGGCAGGCATCGAAATCGCCGTCGATCGCCACGGTTTCAATGTTGCCGCCGAGGGTGCAGAACAGTTTTTCCTGCAACGGGCTGATCTTGCCTTTCGGATAGAGGATCACCACGCGGACGTTTTTCAGGCCGTAGAACGCGTGTGCCACCGCCGCACCGGTATCACCGGAGGTCGCGGTCAGGATGGTCACCGGCTTGTCGCCGCTGATGTGGGTCAGCATCTGCGCCATAAAGCGGCCGCCGAAGTCTTTAAACGCCAGGGTCGGGCCGTGGAACAGCTCCAGACAACCGACGTCAGGCTCCACCTGCTTAACCGGAGCCGGGAAAGCAAACGCCGCACGCACGCGCTCTTCCAGCAACTCCTGCGGGATTTCATCGCCAATAAACGCAGACAGAATTTTGGTGCTGCGGGTGACAAAGTCCAGCTTCAGCAGCTCATCGATTTCGGTCAGCTGAAATTCCGGCAGGTCGTGCGGGAAAAACAGCCCCTGATTTTTGCCCAGCCCCTGAGTCACCGCCTGCGCGAAGCTGACCTGCTCGTTATGATCTTTAAGGTTGTAGAGTTTCATTCGTTATCCCAGTACTCGTGCGCCAGCCGTGTCCAGACGGCAAATATGAACAAAGCCTTCCTGATTTTGCAGGTAGTGTTTAGAGAGCCAGTCCGCCACGCGCTGCGCGGTGTCTGGCTTATCGCACAGGGCGAACAGCGTCGGGCCGGAGCCGGAGATGCCGCACGCCTGCGCGCCGATATCCATTGAAGCCTGTCGCGCCTCGTTAAAGCCAGGAAGCAGCTTCGTACGGTACGGCTCGGCAATGACGTCTTTCATCAGCTTCGCCGCCAGCTGCGGCTGACGGGTGTAGCAGGCGTGGATAAAGCCCGCCAGATGACGCCCGTGGGCGATACAGTCCTGGCGACGATACTGAGCAGGCAGGATCGCACGCGCTTCTGCGGTTGACACCTTGATGCCCGGATAGGCCAGCACCCACAGCCACTCGTCAAACCCTGGCACCTGCTGGCTGATGATGCCATTTTCTTCAATCATCAGCTGCATGCCGCCGAGGAAGCACGGCGCCACGTTATCGTAATGAATACTGCCGGAGATGCGCCCTTCCAGCTCGCCCATCAGCGCCAGCAGACGGCTGTTGTTCAGCGGCTTGCCGCAGTGCTCGTTCATCGCCACCAGCGCGGCGACAACCGAACACGCGCTGGAGCCCAGGCCCGAGCCAATCGGCATGCTTTTTTCCAGCGTCATGGCGACCGGCACGTTTTTGCCGATCTCCTGACAGAAGCGCTCCCAGCACTGATAAACGATATTCTCGCGTGGTTCAGGCGGCAGCTTACTGGCGAAACGGCCAACGTTATTCAGGCTGAAGCTTTCTGCCGCCTCAACCGTTACCGTATCGCCCAGCAGCGAACCATCCACCGGCGTCACCGCCGCACCCAGCACGTCAAATCCGACGCTCATATTGGCGCTGGAAGCCGGGGCATATACTTTAACCATCTTAAACTCCTAACTTCCATGACAGGGTACGCAGCAGGTCGGCAAACACGCCCGCCGCCGTTACATCATTCCCTGCGCCATAGCCGCGAAGCACCAGCGGCAATGGCTGATAATAGTGGCTGTAAAACGCGAGGGCGTTTTCGCCGTTTTTGACTTTATAAAGCGGGTCGTTACCATCCACTTCGGCAATCTTCACCCGGCATACGCCGTCCTCTTCAATGTTGCCAACATAGCGCAATACCTTACCTTCATCACGGGCTTTCGCAACGCGTGCGGCAAAGGCATCGTCAAGCTGAGGTAAATTCGCCATAAAGGTGCTGACATCGCCGCTGGTGTCAAACTCGGCTGGCAGCACCGGCTCAATAACGATATCCGAAAGCTCCAGCTCGCGGCCCGTTTCGCGCACCAGGATCAGCAGCTTGCGCGCCACGTCCATCCCGGAGAGATCGTCGCGCGGATCTGGCTCGGTGTAGCCCAGCTCGCGCGCGGCACGGGTGGCTTCCGACAGGCTCATCCCTTCATCCAGCTTGCCGAAGATAAACGACAGGGAGCCGGAGAGGATGCCGGAGAAACGCTGCAATTCGTCGCCCGCGTTCAGCAGGTTTTGCAGGTTCTCGATGACCGGCAGGCCGGCACCGACGTTGGTGTCGTACAGGAACTTGCGGCGCGACTTGCTCGCCGCCAGGCGCAGCTGGTGATAGTAATCCATCGACGAGGTGTTGGCCTTTTTGTTCGGCGTCACCACGTGGAAGCCTTCGCGCAGGAAGTCGGCGTACTGGTCGGCCACCGCCTGGTTCGAGGTACAGTCAACGATAACCGGGTTAAGCAGGTGATACTCTTTCACCAGACGGATCAGGCGCCCCAGGTTGAACGGCTCTTTCGCCTCTTCCAGCTCCGCCTGCCAGTTCTCCAGGTTCAGACCGTGAACGTTAGTAAGCAGCGCTTTCGAGTTCGCAATTCCGCAGACGCGCAGATCGATGTGCTTTTTCTTGAGCCACTCCTGCTGGCGCTTCACCTGCTCCAGCAGCGCACCGCCGACGCCGCCCACGCCAATCAGGAACAGCTCGATAACCTGATCGGTGTTGAACAGCATCTGGTGAACCACGCGCACGCCGGTAGTGGCGTCATCGTTATCCACCACCACGGAGATTGAACGCTCGGACGAGCCCTGGGCAATCGCCACGATGTTGATATTGGCCCGCGCCAGCGCGGCAAAGAATTTGGCGGAGATACCGCGCAGCGTGCGCATACCGTCGCCAACCACGGAAATCACCGCCAGGCGCTCCTGAATGGAGAGCGGCTCCAGCAGTTCCTCTTTCAGCTCCAGATAGAACTCTTCTTCCAGCGCGCGGCGGGCGCGCAGACAGTCGACCTGAGGCACGCAGAAGCTGATGCTGTATTCGGAAGAGGACTGGGTGATCAGCACCACTGAGATACCGTTGCGTGACATGGCCGCAAAAACGCGCGCCGCCATGCCGACCATCCCCTTCATCCCCGGACCGGAGACGCTGAACATTGCCATATTATTCAGGTTGGAAATGCCTTTCACCGGCAGACCATCTTCATCGCTGCTGGCACCAATCAGCGTGCCTGGCGCCTGCGGGTTACCGGTGTTTTTAATCAGGCATGGGATCTGGAACTGGGCAATGGGGGAGATGGTACGAGGGTGAAGCACTTTGGCGCCGAAGTAGGAAAGCTCCATCGCTTCCTGGTAGGACATCGACTTCAGCAGCCTGGCGTCCGGCACCTGGCGCGGATCGCAGGTATAGACGCCGTCGACGTCAGTCCAGATCTCACAGCAGTCAGCGCGTAAACAGGCGGCCAGCACGGCGGCAGAGTAGTCGGATCCGTTACGGCCCAGCACTACCAGTTCACCCTTCTCATTTCCTGCGGTAAAGCCTGCCATCAGGATCATATGGTCAGAGGGGATTTTGCTCGCGGCAATACGGCGGGTTGATTCGGCAATATCAACGGTAGATTCGAGGTAGTGGCCCGCTGCCAGCAATTTCTCAACCGGATTGATCACGGTAACGTTGTGGCCGCGCGCTTCCAGCACGCCCGCCATGATGGCGATGGAAAGTTTTTCGCCCCGGCAGATCAGCGCCGCGTTGACGCTGTCCGGGCACTGGCCCAGCAGGCTGATGCCGTGCAGCACATGTTTGATCTGAGCAAACTCCTGCTCAACGAAGGACTTCAGCTCCGCGAGCGGGAAACCAGGCTGTGCCTCTGCCAGCCCCTGCAGCAGCTCGGCGAAGATACGCTCGGCATCGCTGATGTTCGGGAGTGCATCCTGGCCACCGATGGTCTTTTCAATCATCGCCACCAGATGGTTTGTGATTTTTGCCGGGGCAGAGAGCACGGTCGCAACCTGCCCCTGCCTGGCGTTGCTCTCCAGGATATCGGCAACACGCAGAAAACGTTCTGCATTTGCCACTGATGTACCGCCGAACTTCAACACTCGCATGGTTCTACCTCGTTTCCTTTAGCCGAAAAAAAAGCCCGCACTGTTCAGGTGCGGGCTTTTTTCTGTTTTTCCTGTACGCGTCAGCCCGCATCGTTACCTGTGGTAATGATGATGGTTGTGGTAATGGTGGTGATGCTGATGCGTTTCATGGATGTTGTGTACTCTGTCATTATTATCTGTCTGTGCTGTATTCTTTTAGGGTTAAAGGATCGGGCACCTTAAGTCAATGAATTTTTAATTTGATCACAATTCCGCGGACGTTCACGTCACGCTGCGTGACGTTTTATTTTCATCCGAATCCCCCAGCCGCACCCCTCCACGACAGACCATTTCGCCATAGTAAAAACTTATGACAGCATTTTACTCGGCCAATTTTTTTTCAATATCGTGTAGCAAACGGTGCAACATGGCGGTGTCCCGCTGCTCAAGACGTCCAAGGCGCTGCTGTAGCCAGTCGGCCATTTTTTGATCGTCCGCAACGCCAAGGCTCGATAAAAGACGCTCTACCCGAGCACGAAGCGCGGCCAGCTGATTTTCATTGGCGGCTTCTGTCTGGGGTTGAGGGATTTGCATTAGGGAAGCTAATTGATAGCAATAGACCATTACCGCCTGGCCTAAATTCAGGGAAGGATAATCGGCTACCATCGGCGCACCGGTGAGAACGTCCGCCAGCTCAAGCTCTTCGTTGGTGAGCCCGGAATCTTCACGACCAAATACCAGCGCGGCTTTCTCAAGCCACTGGCTTTTCTCTTCCAGCATGGGCACCAGTTCAGCAGGCGTGGCGTAGTAGTGGAACTTCGCCCGGCTGCGTGCTGTGGTGGCAACGGTAAATGAAATGTCATGCAGCGCGTCGGCAAGCGTAGCGTAAGTCGTTATATTATCGAGAATATCCCCCGAACCGTGCGCCACCCAGCGGGCGGCAGGCTCCAGGTGCGCAGTGCTGTCCACAATACGTAAATCGGTAAAACCCATGGTCTTCATGGCACGCGCCGCAGCGCCTATATTTTCGGCTCTGGCTGGAGCGACCAGTACAATCGACAGATGCATTTATGCTCTCTTTTTAATCAGTTAGCGGAGAAAAGTGTGATGCACTTCAACATATTACGCAGCACGAATTTACAAATTTGCAACACAAATCACCGAAATAGCGTTTCATAACAAATTAAAGACGCTAAACTATTTTGTGTCTGAACAATCAGTTAGAATGTTAACAGAAGCCTATTATCCCTATGTTTTATAATGATAATGGCAACGTGAATACCCTGTTCTGATTGGATTCGCTTTGTTTATAAATCAATCTCCGCAACTAGTTGGTTTATTGAAAAATTGTGACAAAGGCTAGCATTCGGCTACGATGATTTCATCAAACTGTTAACGTGCTACAATTGAACTTGATATATGTCAACGAAGCGTAGTTTTATTGGGTGTCTGGTGTCACTTAGCCTGTTATGTTGCTGTTAAAATGGTTAGGATGACAGCCGTTTTTGACACTGTCGGGTCCAAAGGGAAAGTACCCAAGACCAAGCTAATGATGTTGTTGACGTTGATGGAAAGTGCATCAAGAACGCAATTACGTACTTTAGTCACGTTAAGCCGATCATGTTAATTTGCGACATGTATCAGGCAGGTCAGGGACTTTTGTACTTCCTGTTTCGATTTAGTTGGCAATTTAGGTAGCAAACATGCAGACCCCGCACATTCTTATCGTTGAAGACGAGTTGGTAACACGCAACACGTTAAAGAGCATTTTCGAAGCAGAAGGCTACGATGTCTTTGAAGCGACCGATGGCGCAGAGATGCATCAGATCCTTTCTGAAAATGATATCAACCTGGTGATCATGGATATCAACCTGCCGGGCAAAAACGGTCTTCTGCTGGCGCGCGAACTGCGTGAACAGGCGAACGTCGCGTTAATGTTCCTGACGGGCCGTGATAACGAAGTTGATAAAATTCTTGGCCTGGAGATCGGTGCGGATGACTACATCACCAAACCGTTCAACCCTCGCGAGTTAACCATTCGTGCACGCAACCTGCTGTCCCGCACCATGAACCTGGGCACGGTCAGCGAAGAGCGTCGTAGCGTCGACAGCTACAAATTCAACGGCTGGGAACTTGATATCAATAGCCGTTCGCTGATTAGCCCGAACGGTGAGCAGTATAAGCTGCCGCGCAGCGAATTCCGCGCGATGCTGCACTTCTGCGAAAATCCGGGCAAAATTCAGTCCCGTGCAGAACTGCTGAAGAAAATGACCGGTCGTGAGCTGAAGCCTCATGACCGTACCGTCGACGTGACCATTCGTCGTATTCGTAAGCATTTCGAATCGACGCCTGATACGCCGGAAATCATCGCCACCATCCACGGCGAAGGGTACCGTTTCTGCGGTGATCTGCAGGAATAATCCCGCAGTTAACGCATGAAAAAACGGCGCATTTGCGCCGTTTTTTTTATTTCCAGATCCGCATTGTGTCGTTATCAGGCTCTGCGGGCGGCGCAGGTCGCTTCGGCTGTGAAAGCGAATACCAGTCGAAATGACGAGTCAGGTACATGACGGCGAACAGCGCCAGCGCGAGAACCGCAGACCCCAACAGCAGTGCGCTATCCTCCGAGCGCAGCAGGAACCACATCACCACGTCCAGCCCCAGCAAAGCCAGCACAAACAGTCCGCTGCGCTTCCAGCTTTTCAGCACGGCCTGCAGGTACATTCCGTTCATCGCCGCACCAACCAAACTTGCAACTACCCAGGCTGGCGTAAACCCGACATGTTCTGATAGCGCCAACAGCACCAGATAGAACAGCACCAGCGACAGCCCCACCAGCAGATACTGCATCGGGTGCAGGCGCAGCCCGGTTAAGGTCTCGAAAACAAAGAAGGCCATAAACGTCAGCGCAATCAGCAAAATGGCGTACTTGATCGCCCGATCAGTCAGTTGATACTGATCGGCGGGCGTGGCTACCGTAACGCTGAAGGCGGGGATCGACTCCCATGACGGCGACTCGCTTCCGTTGAACCAGCTCTCAAGATTGTTCGCAAACCAGCTGCTCTGCCAGTTCGCCTGAAAACCGGCGTCACCAATTTTATGCTTCACCGGCAGATAATTACCCATAAAGCCAGGATGCGGCCAGTTGCTGTTCAGCGCCATTTCACTGCTACGTCCTACAGGTACCACGGCAAAACTTCCTGTCCCCGTCAGATTCAGCGAAATATCCATAGCAAACGTTTTTAATTCCAGCGCTTTGTCAGTCAGCGGGATATGGATACCGGGAAGCGCGCCATACACGCCTGTACCCGGCTCCACACTTAGCGTCTCGCCGTTGATACTGGAGACTTTCACCGTGCCAATGCCTCGAGCATCGCCCACGCCAACAACGATAAACGGCTGCCCCAGGGTCATCGACTCCCCTTTCAGCTGCGTCATTTTTTCCGTGTTGAACCGGGCTATTATATTGAGGTCGGTATTCCAGATCTGTCCGTCATAGATGCCGATATTTCGCGACTCAACGCGCTGGTTACCCTCAACGCGCAGAGACTCCGGCAGGATAAAATGCATATAGCTTTTCTTGTACTCGACTTTTTTCTCATCCTCTAACTTGTAAAAAACCTCGGTTACCGGGATCGCAATCAGCGGGCCGACCAATTTTTGCGGCCCGCTGGTGCTCTGGCGAAGCGTATTTTCGACATCGTTGCGGTAGCTTTCACGCTCTGAAATGAGGTTACTCACCATAAACAGTGGGACTAACAACAGCAGGATGCACCCCAGCAGGGTGCTTACTTTCCAGAACAGGGGGGATTTCATCATTACGTCTCCTTTGTGATGTGGAGAGCGTAACCAGGCTGTGTGGGGCCAGTTTGAAGTTATGTGAAGGGACGGTGAAGTGTCAGCGTGGCTATCACGCCACCTTCATCACGATTACGCAATGTAATCTCTCCGTGGTGCAGACGCGCCACCTCCTGAACAAACGCCAGCCCGAGTCCGCTACTTTTCAACCCGTTCTCGCGCGGCAGGGAATAAAAGCGCTCAAAAATACGTTCCAGCGCATAATCCGGGATCCCGCTTCCGCTGTCGGTGACGCTCAGCCGTATCTGCCCCTGCTCTTCCCGGGCCGCCAGTTCAATGGCACCACCCTGTGGGGTAAAATCGATAGCATTGTCCAGTAAATTACCGAGCGCCTGTTCGAGCAGGTCGGGATCGCCTTCAACAAGAAGCGAAGCGGGCTGGAGGGTCAGTGCAATCTCTTTTGCCGCCAATAGCGCCGAACGCGCGTCGGCAAGCCGTGTAAACAGCAGGTCGACGCGGACGGCCTGGGGCGTAATCTCGACCCGATTTTCAAGCCGCGCCTGAGTCAGCAGTTTTTCAACCAGCGACTGCATACGCGCGTTTTGCACCAGAATATTATCGATAAACCGCGCGGCCACCTGCGGCGGCGGCTGCTCGGTGAGAATTTCTGCCGCGCCGCGTATGGCGGCTATTGGGCTTTTCAGCTCGTGGGTCAGCGCATGGACATAGTGTTCAATGTAGTTTTTCCCTTCAAGGCGAATACGCATATTTTCCAGCGCCTGAGCCAGCTTTTGCAGTTCACTACTGCCTGGATTAGGCAGCGGGAGAGGCGTATCAGTGGTCACCGAGTCGGCATAGCGCGATAACGTACTGATGGAACGATTGATCCACCAGGCGACGAGAAAACCGATCAGTAAAGCAATGCCAAGCAGCGCCCCGCCAGCCCACAATATCCGTCGCTCGCTGCGGTGAATCACCGGTGCCATCGCGCTGTTCGGTTTCCCCACCGACAGCACGCCGATTATCTTGCCCTGCTCCACAACCGGTGCGGCAACATACATCACCGTGCTCTCCGGAGCGTCGGGATGGCTCTGGGTACTGCGCGCGCCGTATTGGCCGCGAAGCGTCAGCCAGACATCGTTCCAGCGAGAGTAATCTTGCCCCACGGCCAGGCCGGCAGAATCAAACACGACGCGGCCCTGCGCATCGGTCATGTAGACGTGATACTCGTTGCGCACCTTATGAATGCCGCCGATATTGGCGCGGAAAGGCCGCTGATGGAGCTGTAAAAAGGCCTGCGCCAGTCTGCCCTGCTGCGCATTGCCCGAAAGAAGATCCTCACGCCCAACTTCGGCGAGCAAGGTCGCGGTATCGATCAATGTGCCCTCGGTTGCCCTGCGCACGCCGGGCTTCACTTCCTGAACAAAGATCGACAGCACAAACCATGCGGCGATGGCGACGATCAGGAAGTACCCCAGCAGCAAACGCATTCCGATACGCATTAATAAAGCCCCAGGCTATAGCCCATACCGCGATGGGTGCTGATGGGTGACAGTTCCTCATTCACTGCCCGCAGCTTGGCGCGCAGGGTCTTGATGTGAGTGTCCACGGTACGATCGTAACTGTCGCCGTCTTCGCCCCACACCTTGTCCATTAACTGTTGCCGAGAGAAAACCCTTCCCGGAGCCTGTAGTAACGTTTTAAGCAGCAAAAACTCATAGCGCGTGAGCGGTAATGCTTCACCGCACCAGCTAATTCGGGCAGCAGCTTCGTTCAGCTCAAACTGTCCGATACGCACCGTCTCCGCTGGTGCGACGCATTTTTGCATCCGCCGTAAAATGGTCCTTACCCGGGCGCACACCTCACGCGGGGAGAAAGGCTTGGCGACGTAGTCGTCTGCGCCCATTTCCAGGCCGAGGAGTTTATCCACTTCATCACTGCGTGCCGTCAGAAACAGCACGGGCAGTGACGGATGCTGCGCCAGAAGCTGGCGGCAGAGCTCAAAGCCGCTGATGTCCGGCAGCCCGACGTCAAGAATGGCGAGCGCCGGAGCCTGCTGGCGCGCCGCCTCCAGCACCGGTAAACCGCGCTCAAACGCTTTTACTGCAAATCCTTCCTGCTGAAGCATGTAGATAAGCGTATCGGCGATACTGGTTTCGTCTTCAACCAGCCAGACTACAGGTTGTTGCATGGTTCATCCCTGATTAATGCCACGGCATAATCGGCACTGCACTAATGGCGTTTTTCGGTGACCCTTCCACCACTTTATCGGAATACGCCAGGTAGGCCAGGGTGTTGCGTTTTGCATCATAGAAACGCACCACCTGCAGCTTTTTAAACACCAGCGAGGTCCGTTTCTGGAACACCACATCGCCCTGCGCTTTGCCGTTTTTGATTTTATCGCTCAGCTCAACCGGCCCCACCTGCTGACAGGAGATCGCCGCATCGGAAGTGTCTTCCGCCAGCCCCAGGCCGCCTTTAATACCGCCCGTCTTCGCGCGGCTAACGTAGCAGGTGACGTTTTTCACGTCCGGATCGTCAAACGCCTCCACCACAATTTTGTGGTCCGGACCGAACATTTTGAACACGGTATCGACAGAACCAATCTGTTCCGCCTGCGCCGCACGGCCCGCTACCAGCAGCAGGGCAGTAAGAAGCAAAGTCTTGTATTTCATATTGTTACCATTCTTTAAAATTGCATTGAGCGATTATTCAACACGTTAGTCAAAAATGTAGCAAGATCACAGGATTAGAATATATTCACCCAAAATGAGAGAGAAAAGGCATTAATGCGCAAAAAAAACACTGAATGCTAAAACATCAAAAAATGCTATTATCCGCTAACCTGTTATCAGGCACCTGCTGTTTTAAGGATGAGGATAGTATATGGATCAGGCTGGAATTATTCGCGACCTGCTCACCTGGCTGGAAGGTCATCTCGACCAGCCTTTGTCACTGGATAATGTGGCGGCTAAAGCGGGCTATTCCAAGTGGCATCTGCAAAGGATGTTCAAGGATGTCACCGGTCATGCTATCGGTGCCTATATTCGCGCACGTCGTTTATCGAAATCTGCGGTGGCATTGCGCCTGACCGCGCGGCCAATTCTGGATATTGCCCTGCAGTACCGTTTTGATTCGCAGCAAACCTTCACCCGCGCCTTTAAAAAACAGTTCTCGTTGACGCCAGCGCTCTATCGCCGCTCGCCTGACTGGAGCTCGTTTGGCATGCGTCCGCCGCTGCGTCTGGGCGAGTTCGCGATGCCGAAATACGAAATAGTAACTCTGCCGGAAACCCATCTGATCGGTACAACCCAGAGCTACTCGTGCTCACTGGAGCAGATTTCTGAGTTCCGCCATCAGATGCGCGTCCAGTTCTGGCGCGATTTCCTGAGCCATGCGCCGGCCATTCCGCCGATCCTGTATGGCCTCAACGAAACGCACCCAAGCCAGGAAAAAGACGACGAGCAGGAGGTGTTTTACACCACCGCGCTGACGCCGGAGCTGGCGAATGGCTACATTCAGGGTTCGAAGCCGGTCCTGCTGGAGGGTGGCGAGTACGTGATGTTCTCGTATGAAGGACTGGGTACGGGCGTCCAGGAGTTTATCCTGACCGTTTACGGGACGTGCATGCCAATGCTGAATCTGAATCGCCGTAAAGGTCAGGATATCGAGCGCTACTACCCGGCGCAGGATGCCAAACCGGAAGAAGGCCCAATCAATCTGCGTATGGAATTCTTGATTCCTGTCCGTCGTTAACGCTGCAGTTCATCAAGCGCAGGGGCATCGAGATGCGAAATGTCCCCTGCCATCTCCACGACCCAGCCCGACGCCAGCCACGCGCTTTCCTGATAATCAATCCGGGAAATGGAGCAGTTACGCAGGCGTAACCGACGCTCAGCGTAAGCCGGTAACCCCAGAATGGTGCTCACCAGGCAGCCGAGCGCGATACCGTGACTCACCAGCAGCGGACGGCTGCCTGCCGGAAGCTTGAGGCATTCCGCCAGCGCGGCATGCATACGCACGCTCAGCTCCTGCATGGATTCCCCTTCAGGAATACGACCATCTTCGGTACCGTTCACCAGCGTGCGGCGCCAGCCCTCTTCCGTTTCCGTCAGCGTATCAATATGGCGCTTTTCCAGCACGCCCATATCCAGCTCGCGCAGGCGCGGCTCAAGCATCACATCGCAGCCGCAGGCGTCGGCAATGATGCGCGCCGTCTGCTGTGTGCGACCTAAATCGCTGGTAATAACGTGGGTAATGCCCAGCGTTCTGGCGCGTTCCGCCACCTGCCACGCTTGCTGCACACCCTTCTCGGTGAGAGGACTGTCTGACTGGCCTTGAATACGTCGCTCGGCGTTCCACTGCGTTTCACCGTGGCGAACAAGGTATACCTGTAACATGCTTTTTTTCCGTTATACTGCGATGAGTTTTTTTGAATCGAGCTTAATTATGCACCATGTTGTCTCTGCTACCACCAATCCTGCCAAAATTCAGGCAATTCTAAAGGCTTTTGAAGAGATTTTCGGCGAAGGATCCTGCCATATTGAGGCCATCGGCGTCGAGAGTGGCGTACCTGAACAGCCGTTTGGCAGCGAGGAAACGCGCGCTGGCGCACGAAATCGCGTGGCAAATGCAAAAGCCGCGGCCCCGAAGGCTGACTTCTGGGTCGCCATTGAAGCAGGCATCGACGAAGGCGCAACCTTTAGCTGGGTGGTGATTGAAAGCCGTGAGCAGCGCGGCGAAGCGCGCTCAGCCACCCTGCCGCTGCCGGAGATCATTCTGGAAAAAGTCCGTGCAGGTGAAGCGCTCGGGCCGGTGATGTCACAGTACACCGGCATTGATGAGATTGGGCGTAAAGAAGGGGCGATTGGCGTCTTTACGGCGGGTAAGCTCACGCGTTCAGGGGTTTACCATCAGGCGGTGATCCTGGCGCTGAGCCCGTTTCATAACGCCATTTATCGTTGATCGCTCAATAAGACTGACTCGAGCCACTGGCGCAGCTCAACCGGCGCGGACTTCAGGCTGTTCGATCCACGGGTGATCGTCGCGATGCCCGCGCCCAGCTCGTTTTTCAGCTCGCGCTGGCTCATCTCACCGCGCAATAGCTCTTCAATAATCCGCACGCGCGTGCCCAGCGCCTCACGCTCGTCCGGCGTAAGCATCAGCTGCATGAGGGGTAGGTGCAAATCCTGCTCGTAAGACTGGCGAAGCAGCTCCACAAAACGAAGCCACTCCTGGTGACGCTGTTCGGCCATTGCCGAGGAATACGGGGAATGCTGGGTCATGTTATGCTGCCTCTTGTACTCTTTAGCGAGTACAGCATAACACAACCCATGCCGATCAGTAACGTCTCTGCCACTCGGCATCGCTCATCAGGGTATCTTTCTGCCCCATGAAGTAGCGATAGTAGGCGTCATAAGCCAGCACGTTCTTCACGTAGCCGCGCGTTTCCGAGAACGGAATGCTCTCCACGAACGCCACTGCGTCAATGCGTCCTGCACTGTTGCCAAGCCAGGTGCGCACGCGCCCCGGACCGGCGTTATACGCCGCCGACGCGAAGATGCGGTTATTGCCAAACTGCTGATAGACATACTGCAAATAGCTGGTGCCGATGTTGATGTTGGTATCCGGATCGAGAAGCTGTGACGGGCTGCTGTAACCTGGAATGTTGAACATCTTCACCGTATGCGTCGCCGTCCCCGGCATAATTTGCATCAGCCCGCTGGCACCCACCGGTGAACGAACTTTCGGGTTCCAGGCGCTCTCCTGACGGGCAATCGCCATGGCGTAGCTTTGCGGGATATCTTTGCCGCTGGTGTAGCGGTCAAACAGATCTTTATACGCCAGCGGGAAACGCTCTTCGAGATGGTCCCACAGCTTGCCTGAAATCGTCGCCTGCACGCTCAGATCCCACCAGCGATTATCAAACGCATAGCGGGCAAGCTGCGCTTTTTCATCCGTGGTGCGGCTGGTCACCAGGTTGGCCCACTCGCTGCGCGCGGTGTTATCCATGTTCCAGTACATCAGCTCGCGCACGCGCGCCATCTCTGGCCCCTGCGTCAGAGCGGGGTTCGCGTTAGCGGGCGCTTTGTCGATCTTAAGCGTGTACTCCTCGCCCAGCCGTTGCGCCGCCGCCATCGGGTAGAACCCGCGCTGCTGCATCAGCGAGTGAAGAATCTCTTTGGCTTCGTCTTCACGACCGCGCTCCAGCAGCAGATCGGCCTGCCAGTAGCGCCATTCGTCTTTTTCTTTGGCATCCATCGGCAAACGCGCGAGCCAGGTGTTAAGGCCACGGCGGTCGCCGGTGCCCAGCGCCATACGCACGCGGCGCTCGACAAGCGAGGTCGAGTTTGAGCGCATGATCGCATCGTCACGCCAGCGCGCCTGTTCGTCGGTCACGTCCGTGCCCATCAGTCGCCAGGCCACGATGTCGCGCAGCTCCTGGGTTTGATCTTCATTCAGCTGCTGCGCCTGCACCAGCTGCGGGATCATCAGCCGCGCGTTTTCGACATCGTCACGCGCCACGCTGGCAAAAGCCACCGCCGCCATCTGGCGGGTAAAATCGGTCGAGCCCGTGCTGCGGGCAAAGGTCAGGACGCTGTTAGGATCGTTTGCCAGCGCGATAACCGCCGAGGAGATCGTCTGGTAGTCGGACGGCATCTGCCCTGCCAGCGCGGTTACCAGACGCGTGTTGCCGGCTTTCATCGCCAGGCGGATGCGCTCAAGGTAGGCCAGCGGATCCTGCTTGCCGGAAGCGCGCCATGCGCCGAACAGGGAATCACAGGCGTTCGGCTGGCTTTTGCCGGTTAGCCACAGATCTTTTGCCCCGGCCCAGGCCTCTTCCTGCTGCCCGGTCGCCCATTTCGCATAGTAGTAATTACACTGCGCTTCGGTGGTATTCGGCTTGTCAGGGCTAAACGCCAGCAGGCCCCGCCAGTCTTCACGCCGCGCCAGCTCATTCACAAAACGAGACTGGAGATTTCGGGCAGGCGGCAGGGTCGGGTTCGCCTGAATGAAATTATTCACGGTGACGGTCGGCTGGTTCATCAGATCGTCGGTAATCTGGCGATACTCCAGATACGGATACAGCGGATAATCCTTGAGCGTCGGCATCAGCGCCTGCACGGTATCCATCTGCTTGTTGTCCCACGCCTGTTTAATCTGGGCGTAGCGGTTACGTTGTTCATCCAGTGAATCGGCATGCACCGCCTGGCTTACCGCCATTACGCATACGCTGGCAGCCAGCAGACGCCAGACCACCCGTTTGGCTTTTTCCACAAGCTCTTCCTCATTGTTTTTTCGTCAATTGCAGCGTCTTGCCACGTCAAAGTCACAACAACTTATGCTAACCAGGCATCCAGCAACGCGCCACGTCATGGACACTTTTTTACCTTTCTTGCGCGTTTTAACACTCCCGACGTTCCTGGCTGGGATTAGGGCGTGAAAAAGGCTACACTTCGAGGCTGAAATTCCTTCTCATTTACGATAAAAGAGGCGAAGTCCACGTGGCTCAATTCGTTTATACCATGCATCGTGTCGGCAAAGTTGTCCCGCCGAAACGTCATATTCTTAAAAATATCTCGCTGAGCTTCTTCCCGGGCGCAAAAATTGGTGTGCTGGGTCTCAACGGTGCCGGTAAGTCCACCCTGCTGCGCATCATGGCCGGCATCGATACAGACATCGAAGGTGAAGCCCGTCCGCAGCCAGGCATCAAGATCGGCTACCTGCCGCAGGAACCTCAGCTGAACCCGGAACACACCGTACGTGAATCCGTTGAAGAAGCGGTATCCGAAGTGGTTAACGCGCTGAAAGGTCTGGATGAAGTGTATGCCAAATACGCCGAGCCGGATGCGGACTTCGACAAACTGGCCGCTCAGCAGGGCAAATATGAGGAAATTATCCAGGCGCACGACGGTCACAACCTGAACGTGCAGCTGGAGCGCGCGGCCGATGCCCTGCGTCTGCCGGACTGGGATGCGAAAATCGCGAATCTCTCCGGTGGTGAACGCCGCCGCGTGGCGCTGTGCCGCCTGCTGCTGGAAAAACCAGACATGCTGCTGCTCGACGAACCGACCAACCACCTGGATGCGGAATCCGTGGCGTGGCTGGAGCGCTTCCTGCA
Source organism: Enterobacter cloacae complex sp. I3 (assembly GCF_014896175.1). Taxonomy (NCBI): domain Bacteria; kingdom Pseudomonadati; phylum Pseudomonadota; class Gammaproteobacteria; order Enterobacterales; family Enterobacteriaceae; genus Enterobacter; species Enterobacter cloacae complex sp. I3. Next base: position 29,803 of record NZ_JADBQZ010000008.1, on the reverse strand, counting down.
CGACTTCGAAGGCACCGTGGTGGCAATTACCCACGACCGTTACTTCCTCGACAACGTCGCCGGCTGGATCCTGGAGCTGGACCGCGGTGAAGGTATTCCGTGGGAAGGCAACTACTCCTCCTGGCTGGAGCAGAAAGATCAGCGTCTGGCGCAGGAAGCGTCTCAGGAAGCGGCCCGTCGCAAGTCTATCGAGAAAGAGCTGGAGTGGGTTCGTCAGGGCGCGAAAGGCCGTCAGTCTAAGGGCAAAGCCCGTCTGGCACGCTTTGAAGAGCTGAACAACACCGAATACCAGAAACGTAACGAAACCAACGAACTGTTTATTCCACCTGGAGCACGTCTGGGGGATAAAGTGGTTGAAGTGACCAACCTGCGTAAGTCCTACGGTGACCGCGTGCTGATCGACGATCTGACCTTCTCCGTACCGAAAGGCGCTATCGTTGGCATCATCGGTCCGAACGGCGCGGGTAAATCGACCCTGTTCCGTATGATGTCCGGTCAGGAACAGCCAGACAGCGGCTCAATCACCCTGGGTGAAACCGTGAAGCTGGCCTCCGTAGACCAGTTCCGTGACGCGATGGATAACAGCAAAACCGTGTGGGAAGAAGTCTCCGGCGGTCTGGATATCATGCGTATCGGCAACACCGAGATGCCAAGCCGCGCCTACGTTGGCCGCTTTAACTTTAAGGGCACCGACCAGGGCAAACGCGTGGGCGAACTGTCCGGCGGTGAGCGCGGACGTCTGCACCTGGCGAAGCTGCTGCAGGTGGGCGGTAACGTTCTGTTGCTCGATGAACCGACCAACGACCTGGATATCGAAACCCTGCGCGCACTGGAAAACGCCCTGCTGGAGTTCCCGGGCTGCGCCATGGTTATCTCGCACGACCGCTGGTTCCTGGACCGTATCGCGACCCACATCCTGGACTACCAGGACGAAGGAAAAGTGGAGTTCTTCGAAGGTAACTTCACCGAATACGAAGAGTACAAAAAACGCACGCTGGGCGCAGACGCGCTGGAGCCGAAGCGTATTAAGTACAAGCGTATTGCGAAATAAAAGCAAAACGGCAACCTCGGTTGCCGTTTTTTATTCAGGGTGAGGGCATCAGGCCGCACAACATCACCCACCCACGTAATACCGCTTCACCTCATCAAACTGCATCGCAAACTCGATATAGCTCATCAGCGCGGGCGAATTCAGCTTCCGGCTCGGATAGGCCAGCCAGAGATCGTTACCTTCAACGCGCCATTCCGGCAGCACCTGAACCAACGCCCCCTTTTCGATCTTATCTTCCAGCAGAAATGCGGGTAGCAGCGTGATCCCCGCCCCGGCAATCGCGCATTCGCGGGCGTACACCAGATTATCGGTCATGTGGCCATTGTCCGGCAGGTAGCGGTAATCCTCACCCTCGCTTCGCAGCAGCCACTCCGACCACGCCCGGTGCGTAATACAGCGGTGCTCCACCAGCTGTCGGGGATGGATTAACGGCTCGCGGCGTGCCAAGTAGTCCGGCGAGGCCAGCATGTAGCGCGGGCAGTGCCCGATCATTCTGCCTATCAGAGAGGAGTCCTGCGGCTTGCCGGTGCGCAGCGCCACGTCAAAACCGGACTCGACCAGGTCCACCACGTCGTCAGAGATCGATACATCGAGCGACACGTCAGGATAGCGAAGCTGAAACTCGGCATTCATATGCGCCAGCAGGGTCGCGCCAATCCCCGCCGGGCAGGTAATACGCAGCCGGCCGCTGGGGTTTTCACGCAGGCGCTGAATGGCATACTCCGCCCGCTCGCTGGCCGCCAGCATCTCGCGACAGTGCACCAGATAGTGCTCGCCCGCGAACGTCAGGCTGATCCTGCGCGTGGTGCGATTAAGCAGACGGATCCCCACCTGCTGCTCCAGCTGGCTGATCCGCTGGCTGACGCTGGATTTCGGCAGTTCGGCTTTCTGCGCCGCCGCGGTAAAACTGCCCATCTCCGCCACCAGCGCAAACAGCGCCATATCCTGCAGCTGTTTAAACATGATTGTTCACCCTGTACGAACGCTGAGTTCATGATTGTCCATCTTATCATGCGGCTGGCCACTTAATAGACTAGCCTCAACAAAACGCATTCCATTGAGGAGCACACCATGTCAGTGAAAGCCATTGCCGTTAACCCAGAAAATCCGTCCACCTTCATTGAAATCACTCCGCCGATGCCGACGCCTGGCGAACACGATCTGCTGGTAGAGGTGAAAGCCGTATCGATTAACCCGGTTGATACCAAAGTGCATGCAGGCATCGCCAAAAATGGGCTGAACGAGCCGCGAATTCTGGGGTGGGATGCCAGCGGGGTCGTCAAAGCCGCTGGAGCTGGCGTCACCGGTTTCAAACCAGGTGATGAGGTGTGGTACGCGGGCGACATCACCCGCCCGGGCAGCAATACCACTCATCAGCTGATAGATGCGCGCATTGTCGGCCACAAACCTGCCAGCCTCGGCTGGGCGGCAGCCGCTGCGCTACCCTTAACTGCGCTCACCGCGTGGGAAGGTCTGTTTGAACGGCTGAATATTCAGGACGCCGAAGCGGACAAAACCCTGCTGATCATCGGCGGCGCGGGCGGCGTGGGATCGCTGGCGATCCCGTTTGCGAAGCACAACAGCAAGGTGAAGATTATCGCAACCGCTTCACGAGAAGATTCCGCCCGGTGGTGCCGCGATCGCGGTGCTGACGTAGTGGTCAACTACCGCGATCTAAAAGGCGAGCTGGCGAAGCAGGGACTTACCTTCGTGGATTATATTTTCATCCTCAACGACACCGACGGGCATTGGGATGCGGTCAGTGAAATGATTGCGCCGCAGGGGCATATTTGTTCCATCGTTGAGAATGAACATCCGCTGAACCAGGACAAGCTGAAGTCCAAATCCGCCGCCCTGCACTGGGAGTTTATGTACACCCGCAGCATGTACCAGACCGCTGATATGGCGCGTCAGGGTGAGATCTTAAATGAGGTGGCAAAGCTGGTGGATAACGGCGTGGTGGAAAGCTCGCTCAGCGAAACGCTGCACGGGCTGAGCGTAGAAAGCATTACCGAAGCGCACCGTAAGGTGCTGGAGGGGCATATGCGCGGGAAGGTGGTGGTTGAGTTCTGAGGTATTCCCCCCTCACCCCAAAAGGGCGAGGGGGAAGTTATTACCCCTGCTCCCCCATCATCTCCTTCACCAGCTCGACGCAGCGCAGGAAGCGGGTGTCATAATCCGACTCTTCCACATGCACAAACTCAACGTTGTTCTCGTTGAGCATCTCCACCAGCATGGTCTGGAACTCGCGCCTGTCCACCGAGCTGCCCAGGCTGCGCATGCCGTCGGCCACCCACGGGGTGTTGTTTTCCAGCAGGATCACCAGGTCAAAGCGGTATTCGTCAATCAGCGCCTGCACGAACGGGTGCTCGCGCCCCTCGTACTTTTTACAGAACGCCTGCGTGGTGACGAAATCGGTATCAATAAACGCCACTTTGTTAGCGTATTTCACCGCGAAATCAATGTACTGGGCGTGCCCGAGCGCGATTTTATCGTAGTCGGAATACTGCAGTGCCATCTCGTCGCCGCCGAGGTGAGAGAAGACGTAATCGCGTCCATACTCCCACGCGCTGGTGGTGTTGAAGATGTTCGCCAGCTTGTTGACCAGCGTTGATTTACCGCTTGACTCGCCGCCCAGAATAGCCACCGTACGCACGAAGAACGGCTTCACTTCGGTCGGAATATAATCCCAGTAGCGGAACGGGTTCTCGCGGATCTGCGCCCCGCTGATGTTCATAAAGGTCCGTTTCGGGTCGATCAGCACCGTCTCGATGCCCAGATGCTCGCGGAACTGCGGCGCGTCGGACTCTTCAGAGGTGTAGATCCAGTTAGGCGCAATGCCCTTCTCTTCCATAAACGCTTTGATGCCGTTGCTCCACACGTCCCAGCCGTGCGGATACGGCTCCATGCCCTCTTCATTAAAGGCATGAATGCGAATGTTTTTCTGGTACTTAAAGGTCTGAAGCAGCCAGCGCAGACGGTCAGGCACGGTGGGCTGCTGCGACATGGCGCTGTCTTCAAAGAGCTGGCGATCGCGCGTTTCGTCGTAGCCCATGATGATGTGCAGCTCGTCTACCTGGCTACAGGCTCGCTGGATCAGATAGATATGCCCGGTATGCAGCGGATAAAACTTGCCGAACACCACGCCGATGTTCTTTTGCATTCGCGGGAACTCCAGCCCCAGAAAGCGGTGCAGCGCTTCAAGCTTCTGCGCGCTGGGGCTTTTGATTTTGGCGTTCAGCAACTGGCTCAGGTAGCCTTTGGTCATGCCGCTGGCGTCCGCCACCTGCTGCAGCGTGCAGCCCTTCTGGCGGATCGCGGTCTTGATGTAGTCAAATGATGACATAAATTACGGTGCCTCCTGCAAAATCGAATACGTAATTATAAGTCGTCAAAGACATTTAACGCATCTGCGAGTTTCTTAACGCCAAAGACCTGCATCCCTTCCGGGATTTTTTTCGGCACGTTAGCTGCCGGAACGATAGCCCGACGGAAGCCGTGCTTTGCCGCCTCGGAGATACGCTCCTGGCCGCTCGGCACCGGACGGATTTCGCCGGCCAGCCCTACTTCACCGAAGACGACCAGATCCTGCGGCAGCGGTCTGTCGCGCAGGCTGGAGACCATCGCCAGCAGCAGCGCCAGATCTGCGCTGGTCTCAGTGACTTTCACCCCGCCAACCACGTTGACGAACACATCCTGATCCGCCATCTGCAGCCCGCCGTGACGGTGCAGCACCGCCAGCAGGATCGCCAGGCGGTTCTGCTCCAGACCGACCGCCACGCGCCGCGGGTTACCCATCATCGAGTGATCCACCAGCGCCTGAATTTCAACCAGCAGCGGGCGCGTCCCTTCCCACAGCACCATTACCGAACTGCCGGAGGTGATCTCATCGCCGCGGCTCAGGAAGATGGCCGACGGGTTGCTGACCTCGCGCAGCCCCTGCTCGGTCATGGCAAACACGCCCAGTTCGTTCACCGCGCCGAAGCGGTTCTTGTGGCTGCGCAGGGTGCGGAAGCGGGAATCCGCGTCGCCGTCGAGCATCACCGAGCAGTCGATACAGTGTTCGAGCACCTTCGGACCCGCCAGAGAGCCATCTTTGGTAACGTGGCCGACCATCACAATCGCCACGCCGCGCGTTTTGGCAAAGCGCGTCAGGTAAGCGGCGGTCTCACGCACCTGCGCGACGCTGCCCGGCGAGGACTGGATGTCCGCCATGTGCATTACCTGGATGGAGTCGATCACCATCAGCTTCGGCTGCTCTTCTTCGGCGATCATGCAGATCTGCTCGATGCTGGTTTCCGACAGCATGTTCAGGTTACCGGTCGGCAGGCCGAGACGGTGAGCGCGCATCGCCACCTGCTGGAGGGATTCTTCACCCGTCACGTACAGGGTTTTCATCTGTTCGGCGAGCTTGCAGAGCGTTTGCAGCAGCAGGGTCGATTTCCCCGCCCCCGGGTTACCGCCGATCAGAATCGCGCTGCCCGGCACCACGCCGCCGCCCAGCACGCGGTCAAACTCTTTGAAGCCGGTGGAAAAGCGCGGCAGCGCTTCCAGGCTGATATCAGAAAGCTTTTGCACCTTCGACACGCCTGCATTGCCCGCATAGCCGCTCAGGCGCTCATTGCGGGCCACGCTCGGCGAAGCCGCCACACCACGCACTTCGGTGATGGTGTTCCAGGCATGACAGGCGCTGCATTGCCCCTGCCAGCGCGGATAATCCGCACCACATTCATTACAGACAAATGCGCGTTTTGGAGCTTTCGCCACGGTTTACCTCGTTATTTCTGATTAAGGCTGCCGGAGAGAATGCAGAACACCCCCATCAGGTCAGCGTGACGGATAGTGACTTCCGTCTTTTCATTTACTTTTGGTTTGGCATGGTAGGCAATGCCAAGGCCAGCAACTTTGATCATTGGCAGATCGTTCGCGCCGTCGCCAATGCCGACGGTCTGCTCGACCGGAATCTCATACTTTTCCGCCAGGCGCGTCAGGGTATTGGCTTTGTACTGGGCATCCACAATATCGCCGATCACCTGGCCGGTCAGCTTGCCGTCCATGATTTCCAGCTCGTTAGCGACCACCGTGGTCAGATGCAGTTTCTCACGTAGATAATCCGCAAAGAAGGTAAAGCCACCGGAGGCGATCGCCACTTTCCAGCCGAGGGACTGGAGCTTCAGCACCAGCTGCGTCAGCCCCGGCATCAGCGGCAGCACGTCGCGCACCTGGCGCAGGATGTTAGCATCGGCCCCTTTCAGGGTCGCCACGCGCTGGCGCAGGCTGGCGGTGAAGTCCAGCTCGCCGCGCATCGCACGCTCGGTGACTTCCGCCACCAGCTCGCCGCTGCCTGCCAGTTTAGCAATCTCGTCAATACATTCGATCTGAATAGCGGTGGAGTCCATGTCCATCACCAGCAGACCCGGCGTTTTCAGGTGCGGAATTTTGCCGAGAGGCGCTACGTCCAGCCCGGCGTCATGCGCCAGACGCGTGGCGCGCTGCGTCAGGGAACCCGCGAGGCGAATGACCTGGTAATCTTCCACGCACCAGGCGGCAACAATGACCATCGCCGCGCCCAGTTTGGTTTGATACTGGGTCAGGCGTTGCTTATCCAGACCGCGTCCATAGAGGAGCCAGCCGCTACGGCCAGCGTGGTAATCCAGAGGCATCACCTCATCGCCACTTAACGAGAGCGGCAATCCTGGCCATAAAGAGACATCCGTTGGCAGGTCACACCAGGTAATGTTCGGCATTAAAGCTCCTGTAATTTTGTTCGCGCCGGAAGGTTCCAGAGGGAAAATAACGCATGAGGCTACCCTGTAACCATCACTTCTGGCAACATTAAGCCCTAAATTTTCAGCAGGTGGAATATGGCTCGCGCAAAACTGAAATTCCGGCTTCATCGCGCCGTGATTGTCCTGATCTGTCTCGCACTGTTAGTCGCATTGATGCAAGGGGCATCGTGGTTTAGCCAGAATCATCAGCGGCAGCGCAACCCGCAGTTTGAAGAGCTGGCCCGTACCCTGGCGCGTCAGGTGACGCTCAACGTTGCGCCCCTGATGCGCAATGAAACGCCGGACGATAAGCGGATAGGCCAGGTCTTGCGTCAGCTCACGGAAAACAGCCGCATTCTGGATGCGGGCGTGTACGATGAAAAAGGCGACCTGATTGCCCGCGCCGGTGAGCACGTCGACGTGCGCGACAGGCTGGCGCTGGACGGCAAAAAAGCCGGAGGCTATTTCAACCAGCAGATTGTCGAACCCGTTCAGGGTAAAAATGGCCCGCTGGGGTATCTGCGCCTGACGCTGGATACCCACACCCTGCCAACAGAAGCTAAGCAGGTGGATAACACCACCAATATTCTGCGCCTGATGCTGTTACTCTCGCTGGCGATCGGCGTCGTGCTGGCGCGCACGTTGCTTCAGGGCAAGCGTACCCGCTGGCAGCAGTCGCCGTTCCTGCTGACCGCCAGCAGGTCGGTTCCCGAAGACGAAGAGAGCGAGAAGAAGGAATAGTGATAAAGTAGGCGAAAGATATGGAAAAGGAACTCTGCCATGACGACGTTACGCCTGCTTATCTCTGACTCTCACGATCCCTGGTTTAATCTCGCGGTTGAAGAGTGCATCTTCCGCCAGATGCCCGCCACCCAGCGCGTCCTGTTTCTCTGGCGTAACGCCGATACGGTGGTCATCGGCCGCGCGCAAAACCCGTGGAAAGAGTGCAACACCCGGCGTATGGAAGAGGACAACGTCCGTCTCGCACGCAGGAGCAGCGGCGGCGGCGCGGTGTTTCACGATCTGGGCAATACCTGCTTTACCTTTATGGCAGGAAAACCGGAATACGACAAAACTATCTCTACGTCTATTGTGCTCAACGCGCTCAATGCGCTCGGCGTGACGGCTGAAGCCTCGGGGCGGAACGATCTCGTGGTCAAAACGCCAGAGGGCGACCGCAAGATCTCCGGCTCCGCCTACCGCGAAACGATGGATCGCGGGTTCCACCACGGCACCCTGCTGCTGAACGCCGACCTGAGCCGTCTGGCGAACTACCTTAATCCTGATAAGAAAAAGCTCCAGGCTAAGGGCATTACCTCCGTGCGCGGACGCGTGGCGAATCTGGTGGAGCTGCTGCCGGGGATTACGCACGAGCAGATTTGCGACGCGATCCGTGAAGCGTTCTTTGAACATTACGGCGAGCGCGTGGATGCGGAAGTGATTTCGCCGGATAAGACCCCGGATCTGCCCAACTTCGCCGAAACCTTTGCACGCCAGAGCAGCTGGGAATGGAACTTCGGCCAGGCCCCGGCGTTTTCACACCTGCTGGACGAACGTTTTACCTGGGGCGGCGTGGAGCTGCACTTTGACGTGGAGAAAGGCCACATTACCCGTACGCAGGTGTTTACGGACAGCCTCAACCCGGCACCGCTGGAAGCGCTGGCGGCCCGCTTGCAGGGCTGTTTGTATCGGGCGGATATGCTGCAGCAGGAGTGCGACGCGTTAATGGGGGATTTCCCGGAGCAGGAACAAGAGTTGCGGGACTTATCGGCATGGATTGCGCAGGCAGTACGCTAGTAAAAAAGCCCGCTGGCGCTGCGCTTAGCGGGCTGGAAAACCGTAGGCCGGGTCAGGCGACGCCGCCACCCGGCACAACAGCTCTTACTCTTTATCGCCCAGCAGAACGGATTCCAGCGCGATTTTGATCATGTCATTGAAGGTGGTCTGACGCTCGGCAGCGGTGGTCTGCTCGTGGGTACGGATGTGGTCAGACACGGTGCAGATGGTCAGCGCTTTCGCACCAAACTCAGCCGCCACGCCGTAGATACCCGCCGCTTCCATTTCCACGCCCAGGATGCCGTATTTTTCCATCACGTCGAACATGTCGCCTTCTGGCGAGTAGAACAGATCGGCAGAGAACAGGTTGCCCACGCGTGCGTCAACGCCCAGCGCTTTTGCCGCGTCAACCGCGTTACGCACCATGTCAAAGTCAGCGATTGCCGCAAAGTCATGATCCTTAAAGCGGATGCGGTTAACTTTAGAGTCGGTACATGCGCCCATGCCGATCACCACGTCACGCAGCTTAACGTCCATACGCACCGCACCGCAGGAGCCTACGCGGATGATTTTCTTCACGCCGAAATCGGTGATCAGCTCTTTGGTGTAGATGGAGCAGGACGGGATACCCATGCCGTGGCCCATAACGGAGATTTTGCGGCCTTTATAGGTACCGGTGAAGCCCAGCATGCCGCGAACGTTGTTCACTTCACGCACGTCTTCGAGGAAGGTTTCTGCAATGTGCTTCGCGCGCAGCGGGTCGCCCGGCATCAATACGACGTCAGCGAAATCACCCATTTCTGCATTAATGTGAGGAGTTGCCATCTTCAGTTCCTTTTACATTGTTGTTTTTGCCGGGTGGCGGCTACGCCTTACCCGGCCTACATTCTGTTCTCCCTCTCCCTGTGGGAGAGGGCCGGGGTGAGGGCATCAGGCCGCACCCAATCCGTTCAGAACATGGCCTTGCCATATTCCATGTCAGACGTACCAAAGTATTTCGCAATGGTCTGGCCGATGTCCGCGAAGGTTTCACGGTGACCGAGCGAGCCTGGCTTCACTTTCGGGCCGTACACCAGTACCGGAATATGCTCACGGGTGTGGTCGGTACCGGTCCAGGTTGGGTCACAGCCGTGGTCTGCGGTCAGGATCAGAATATCATCTTCCCCCACCAGCTCCATCAGCTCCGGCAGACGGCGGTCAAACAGCTCCAGGCCCGCAGCATAACCGGCTACATCGCGACGGTGGCCCCAGGAGGAGTCGAAGTCCACGAAGTTGGTGAAGACAATGGTCTTATCGCCTGCTTCTTTCATCTCTTTGATAGTGGCATCGAACAGCGCATCCAGACCGGTCGCTTTCACTTTTTTGGTGATACCGCAGTTGGCGTAGATATCCGCTATTTTGCCCACGGACACCACGTGACCGCCCTTCTCGTCGACCAGCTTCTGCAGCACGGTCGGCGCCGGTGGCTCAACGGCCAGGTCGTGACGGTTACCGGTACGCTGGAAGTTACCCGCTTTGTCGCCGATAAACGGACGTGCGATAACGCGGCCAATGTTGTAGCCGCCTTCGGTCAGCTCTTCACGGGCGATTTCGCACAGCTCGTAGAGTTTATCCAGGCCAAACGTCTCTTCGTGGCAGGCAATCTGGAACACGGAGTCAGCAGAGGTGTAGAAAATCGGCTTGCCGGTTTTCATGTGCTCTTCGCCGAGCTGATCCAGAATCACGGTGCCGGAAGAGTGGCAGTTACCGAGGTAGCCCGGCAGGTTGGCACGCTTCACCAGCTTATCGAGCAGCTCCTGCGGGAAGCTGTTCTCGTGATCGGAGAAGTAGCCCCAGTCAAACAGCACCGGCACACCGGCGATTTCCCAGTGACCGGAAGGGGTATCTTTCCCGGAAGAGAGCTCGTGCGCCCAGGCGTAGGCGCCCACCACTTCCGCGTTGCCGTCCATACCGGCTGCGATTTTACCGGTAGAGCCTTCATGCGCTTTTACCAGCCCGAGGCGGGTCAGGTTAGGTAGAGTCAGAGGGCCTTTACGACCGTTGTCCGCTTCGCCTTTTGCACAGGCTTCCGCGATGTGACCCATGGTATCGGAACCCACGTCACCAAAACGTTCTGCATCTTCGGTTGCGCCGATGCCGAATGAGTCCAGCACCATAATAAATGCACGTTTCATAATTGTTCTCCGTACTTAGTGCTTCATAAAAATGCGATCAGATCAGTATACCGCTATTCAGTGATACGACGATAGACCGTCGGTGTGGTTTCCGGTGCTTTATCGTCAAGAGATATTGCCGCTTTCACCGCTTTCGCCGCGTCCTGCCAGCTGGCTTCGTCTTTCGCGTGGATCACCGCCAGCGGACGTTGGCCGTCGACGCTGTCGCCCAGACGGGCCATGTCGGTAAAGCCGACGCTGTAATCAATGGTGTCCGATGCCTGACGACGACCGCCGCCCATAGATACAACAGCCATGCCAAGCGCGCGGGTGTCCATGGCGGAGACAAAACCTTCGCCATCCGCATAAACAGCTTTGCTGAGCATCGCGGTCGGCAGGTATTTCGCGTAGTTTTCGACGAAATCGGTCGGGCCTTTCTGCGCCGCCACCATGCGGCCAAAGATCTCCGCCGCTTTGCCGTTGTCCAGCACCGCCTGAAGCTTCGCGCGGGCTTCCGCGTCGTCTTTGGCCAGCTTGCCGGAGATGAGCATCTCCACGCACAGCGCCATGGTGACATCGAACAGGCGCGGGTTACGGTATTCGCCTGTGAGGAACTGCACGGCTTCGCGGACTTCAACCGCGTTACCGGCGCTGGAGGCCAGCACCTGGTTCATGTCGGTCAGCAGCGCGGTGGTGCGCACGCCCGCGCCGTTGGAGACGCCAACGATCGCTTCGGCAAGCTGAGCAGAGAGTTCATAGGTCGGCATAAACGCGCCGCTGCCCACCTTCACGTCCATCACCAGCGCGTCCAGCCCTTCCGCCAGTTTTTTGGCGAGGATAGAGGCGGTGATCAGCGGGATGGAGTCTACGGTGGCGGTAATATCACGCGTCGCGTAAAAACGCTTGTCTGCCGGAGCAAGAGAGCTGGTCTGGCCGATAATCGCCACGCCAACGTCTTTAATAATATCGCGGAAGCGATTGTCATCCGGGAAGATATCGAAGCCTGGAATGGCTTCCAGTTTGTCGAGCGTACCGCCGGTGTGGCCCAGGCCGCGCCCGGAGATCATGGGAACGTAACCGCCGCAGGCTGCCACCATAGGGCCGAGCATCAGCGAAGTCACATCGCCCACGCCGCCGGTGGAGTGTTTGTCCACAATCGGGCCGTTAAGGTTGAGGCTTTTCCAGTCCAGAACGGTTCCTGAATCTCGCATCGCCATGGTCAGCGACACGCGCTCAGGCATCGACATATCGTGGAAGAAAATGGTCATCGCCAGAGCCGCAATCTGCCCTTCTGAGACGGTGTTGTCACGAATGCCGTTGATGAAGAAGCGAATTTCTTCGTCGCTTAAAGCAAGACCATCACGTTTTTTACGAATAATTTCTTGTGCGAGAAACACGGTAACCCCCATGCGGAATCGGGTGAATGGCGGCGGGTACGCTTACCCGCCCTGCGATCCTGTAGGCCGGATAAGCGAAGCGCCATCCGGCATTGTCTGGCAATCAGTAGCTGCTTGCGCTCTTACCGTCGCCGTGACCCAGCGCCTTCAGCAGGCTGGCCAGCAGGCTGGACGCGCCGAAGCGGTAGTGGCGGGAGTCAGCCCACTCAGCGCCAAACAGTTCGTCGGCAATCGCCAGGAACTGCTGCGCGTCTTCCGCGGTACGTACGCCGCCCGCAGGTTTGAAGCCCACGGTTTTGGATACGCCCATATCGCGGATAACTTCCATCATGATGCGCGCGCTTTCCGGGGTCGCATTGACCGGCACTTTACCGGTAGAGGTTTTGATGAAATCCGCACCGGCTTTGATGGAGATTTCTGACGCCTTACGAATCAGCGCCTCTTCTTTCAGCTCGCCGGTTTCGATGATCACTTTGAGCAGCACGTTTGCCGCCGCACACGCGTCTTTACAGGCTTTCACCAGGTCAAAACCGACCTGCTCGTTGCCGGCAATCAGCGCGCGGTACGGGAACACCACGTCAACTTCGTCTGCGCCGTAGGCAATTGCCGCGCGGGTTTCCGCCAGCGCAATCTCAATGTCGTCATTGCCGTGCGGGAAGTTAGTCACGGTTGCAATGCGCACGTCCGGCGTGCCCTGCTCTTTCAGCGTTTTGCGGGCAATCGGGATAAAGCGCGGGTAGATACAGACGGCGGCGGTGTTACCCACTGGCGTTTTTGCCTGATGGCACAGGGCGATGACTTTTTCATTGGTGTCGTCATCGTTCAGGGTGGTCAGGTCCATCAGCTTCAACGCGCGCAGGCTGCTTGCAGTTAAATCGGTCATAACATTCTCCAACGGCAGTGCCGTATAAATTTTACCTTGCGGGTCTGTGAGTATTCTAACATTCACCCGCATCCACACTTCGACATTCATCACAGTTAATGAAAACTGCGTACAAATTTGCATTACTGTAATGAGATCTTGTTCAAACTTTAGCGTGCAAATTGCTGACTAAAGCAGCGATATCCCTTGTTGGATCAAAAGCGCCGGCAGGCTGGCTTCCTACAATCCGTTCATCATCCGCAGAACATTCAAGGAAGCGAACATGCCCGACGCCCTGCAACAACGTTGCCAGCACATTGTGACAAGCCCGGTGTTAACCCCGGAGCAAAAACGTCATTTTCTGGCGCTGGAAGCGGAAAATTATCTACCCTACCCGACGCTATCTCCGGCCGCCCGCGCCGCGCTGGACGAGGGGTTCATCTGCGACATGTACGAAGGCCATGCCCCCTACAAACCGCGCTACGTGCTGCCGGATTATGAAAAATTCCTGGCTAACGGTTCGCAATGGCTGGAGCTGGAAGGCGCGAAAGATCTTGATGACGCCCTCTCTCTGTTAACTATTCTCTATCACCATGTTCCTTCAGTGACATCAATGCCGGTCTATCTGGGGCAGCTTGATGCGCTACTGAATCCGTATGTTAGAATTCTAACACAAGAAGAAATCGATAGCCGAATAAAACGTTTCTGGCGCTATCTCGACAGAACGCTGCCCGATGCGTTTATGCACGCCAACATCGGGCCCGCCGACGGCCCTGTCACCCGTGCCATTCTGCGTGCAGATGCTGAACTGAAGCAGGTTGCGCCCAATCTGACCTTTATCTACGATCCTGAGATCACCCCAGACGATTTACTGCTTGAGGTGGCAAAAAACATTTGTGAATGCAGCAAACCGCATATTTCAAACGGCCCAGTGAATGATAAAATTTTCACAAAAGGCCGTTTTGGCGTGGTGAGCTGTTACAACTCTCTGCCGCTGGCGGGCGGTGGCAGCACCCTGGTGCGCCTTAACCTCAAGGCAATCGCCGAACACAGCACATCCATTGACGATTTCTTCACCCGCTCGCTCCCGCACTACTGCCAGCAGCAAATCGCCATCATCGATGCGCGCTGCAATTTTCTGTACGGGCAATCCGGCTTCTTTGAGAATAGCTTCCTGGTGAAAGAGGGGCTGATTGATGCCGATCGGTTTGTGCCGATGTTTGGCATGTACGGTCTTGCCGAAGCGGTGAACGTACTGTGTGAGAAAGCAGGCATGGCGGGGCGTTACGGGAAAGACGAGCAGGCCAACGCGCTGGGTTATCGCATCAGCGAACAGCTTGCGGCGTTTGTTGAAAATACGCCGGTGAAGCACGGCTGGAAGCATCGCGCGATGCTGCACGCCCAGTCAGGCATCAGCTCCGATTCGGGCACCACGCCGGGGGCGCGTCTGCCGTACGGTGACGAGCCGGATCCTGTCAGTCATCTGCTGGCCGTAGCGCCGCACCATAAACACTATCATTCCGGGATCAGCGATATTTTAACGCTGGATGAGACGGTAAAACGCAATCCGCAGGCGGTGGTTCAGCTTTGCCTGGGGGCGTTCAGGGCCGGTATGCGTGAGTTCACCGCGAATGTGGCCGGTAACGATCTGGTACGCGTGACCGGCTATATGGTTCGCTTGTCGGATCTGGAGAAATACCGGGAAGCGGGTTCAAGAACGAACACCACGTGGCTGGGGGAAGAGGCCGCACGCAATACCCGTATTCTGGAACGTCAGCCGCGCGTGATAAGCCATGAACAGCAGATGCGCTTTAGTTAGTCAGGTCATCCCCTTCTCCTGCGTGGACGGGCCGGGCAGCCGCCTGGCGCTGTTCCTGCAGGGCTGTAACCTGCGCTGCAAAACCTGCCACAACCCGTGGACCATCGGGCGCTGCAACGACTGCGGGGACTGCGTGCCCCACTGCCCGCACGACGCGCTGACCATTCAGGCCGGACGCGTCTGGTGGCAGGAGAGTCACTGCCAGCAGTGCGACACCTGCCTGCGCCTGTGCCAGCAGCAGGCCACGCCCATGGCGCACCGCCTGAGCGTCGACGAGATCCTCGTTCAGGTCCGTAAATCCGCGCCCTTTATCGAAGGGATCACCGTGAGCGGCGGCGAAGCCACAACCCAACTGCCGTTTTTGATCGCCCTGTTTACCGCGATCAAAACCGATCCTGAGCTACATCATTTAACCTGCCTGGTAGACAGCAACGGTCTGCTAAGCGAAACCGGCTGGCAAAAACTGCTGCCGGTGCTGGATGGCGCAATGCTGGACCTCAAAGCGTGGGGGAATGAATATCACCGCTTCCTGACCGGACGCGAAAACCCGCAGATTAAGGAGAGCATTCGCTGGCTGGCAGACCGTCACCGTTTGACGGAGCTACGCTTGCTGGTCATCCCGGAACAGTGTGATTATCTGGAACATATCAAACCGTTGATCGCGTTCATCCTCGAGCTGGGGAATGTTCCGGTGCGTATTAACGCGTTTCATGCACACGGGGTCTACGGCGAGGCGGCGTCATGGCGCAGCGCCACGCAGGAGGATATTGAACCGCTGGCGCGGGCGCTGGAAAAACAGAAGATAACGGTGATTCGTCCGGCGCTTTATCTATAGCGTGATACCAAAAACCGAACGGGTATTTTCGAGCAGCGCGCTGGCAATGACCTCTTCAGGTTCCTGACGCAGTTCGCACAGCACGTTAAACACCCGCGCCGCCTGTTCCGGGCGATTCGGCTGCCCCTGAAAACCATTCAGCGGCATATCGGGGGCATCCGTTTCCAGTAACAGCGCAGAGAGAGGCAGCTGCGCCATTACGTCACGGGTTTTACTGGCGCGCGGATAGGTGATGGTGCCACCGACGCCAATTTTATAGCCCAGTTCAATAAAACGCTGCGCCTGCTGCAGGCTGCCGGAAAAACCATGCACTACGCCTCTTCGCGGCAGGTCGATGCGCTTCAGGTGCATCGCCAGTTTGTCATGAGTGCGTCGGGAGTGGAGGATCACCGGCAGATCGTGACGCTTTGCCAGCCGAAGCTGCGCGTCCAGGATCGTCTGCTGGCGTTCAAACTGCGGATCTTCGCGATAGAGATCGAGGCCGATCTCGCCGATGGCGACAAGTTTCTCTCCTGCACGTTGCAGCACCCGATCCAGCTCTTCAAGATGCTCATCACGATGGCGCTCAATCACAATCGGATGCAGGCCGAGCGCGGCATAAAGCGCGGAGTATCGCGCGGAAAGATCCAGCACGCGGGTAAAATAGGCCGCTTCAACCGACGGCACAATGATGGCCTGCACGCCGGCTTCGGCAGCTTTCGCAATGCTTTGCGCTTCATTCCCCGTAAACGGCGGGAAATCAAAGTGGCAGTGGGTATCAACAAAGCGGTGCGTCACGCCAGATCCTCGTTATCTAATAAAGCGTCATTCGCCTGCGGAATGTCCACCAGCGGCATGGTCAGGGCGTCATTGGCGACAATTGCAGGTGGCGTAATAATGCGTTTATGCCGATGCAGAGGCGGTTGCTCGGCCAGCATTTTCCCGACGGTCGCCAGGAAGTAACGCCCGCACAGCCGCCCCGTTTTGTAATCCATACGCAACGCAGGCAACCGGCTGCCCAACGCCATGCTCAGCAGCGGCTTAGGCGGATAAATTTCAAAGATGCGCAGCTTGCCCGGGGGTTTTTCAATAAAGCGCTGCATCGCGCCGTAGGTGGTTTCATGCTGCTTCGCGATGTTCACCAGCGGCTGCAGGCTGCTGTCGCCCAGCCAGCGCTCCATCCGCTTAAACCACTGGGGGGTGTAATACATTTGCGATGGAACGGTACGGATCACCACGATGGTTTTCGCCCCGCGTCGCGCGGCTTCCTGAACCGGCACCGCGTCGCTGATGCCGCCGTCCAGATAGCTGATGCCATCCAGCAGCGCGCCGGTACGATAAAAACCGGGAATAGCGCTGGAGGCGCGGATGATGTCGAGCCAGTTCTCCTTCTGCGGTGAGAAATAGCCCGGCGAATAGTCATCCCCCCGGCTGGCGCACATCCAGAATTCTTTGCCGCTATCAAACAGGCGGGCGGCGGTATCCATGGCCAGCGGCATCTGGCTGGAGGTCGACTCCAGCAGCCAGTCGAGATCGATCAGGTTGCCGCCGCGAACGAAGCGCACCGGGTTAAAAAATTCTTTCGCCGTGGTGAAGCGCATGATCACTTTTCGCGCGTAGCCGGGCTGGTTACAGACATAGGCAGAGAGATTCTGCGCCCCGGCGGACGTGCCGAAGTAGAGGTCAAACGGGTTGAACTGCGCGCGCATAAATTCATCCAGCACGCCAGCGGTGAAAATGCCGCGCTGTCCTCCCCCCTCGCAGACAAGTGCGAGTTGACCCGCACTAAACGGTTTTAACGTCAGCGGCGCAATATTGCCGAGCGTAACGGGAATTCGTTGCCCCACCTCTGCTTTCCTGTTTTGATTATTTTATCACTCCACAGTAACGCACCCGACCTGTAACGCAAATAAGAAAAAGCCAGTCGCAGTGACTGGCTTTATTTTGTTGAAGGAATATTGCGTTTGCTACGGACGTCTACGACCCGTAAACAGGCTGACCAGGAACAGAATAATACCAACGACGAAGACAATTTTAGCTGCCCATGCCGCTGTACCTGCCAGACCACCAAAGCCCAATGCGGCGGCAATTAACGCGATAACCAGAAATATAATGCCCCAACGAAACATAAGCTTCTCCTTTACCATAGTTAATGTCGGCCGCTAAACGTGAGCGCTCAGGTCACTCACCGGCGTTTTTCCAGAGTCGTTCTTATTTCGCCCGCAGGGTTAAGCCTTACGGGCGAATGGTCCAGAATTACTTCGTTTTCAGATCGTTTTTAACGCTTTTAACACCATCAATGGCTTTCGCAATTGACTCGGCGCGTTCACTTTGCGCCTGTGAATCAACCGTACCGGAAAGCTGAACCACGCCATCGGTGGTTTCCACTTTCACCTTACGAGACGGCACGATGTCATCTGCTAACAGTTTAGCTTTGATTTCGCTGGTAGTAGCGGCATCACCGGCATAACCTTTCACCGAGGCGTTTTTACCGTCGCGAACGTGCAGTTTATCGCTCACGGATGCGACACCTTCGACACCCTTCGCCACCTTCACAGCCTGTTCGGCCTGGGCCTGGCTTTCAACAAAGCCACTCAGGGTAACGACCTTTTTGTCGGTCTTAACGGAAATATCGGTGCTCTTGATGGCTTCATCATCCACCAGTGCGGCTTTCACTTTTGCTGTGATAGAGCTGTCGTCCATGAAATTACCGACTTTATTCATAGAGCTATCGATTTTTTGCCCTGCGGTGTCGGCCGTGGACTGTGCTTTATCCATGGTGCTGCTTTCCGCCAGGGCGGAACCGCTAACCAGAACGCTACCCAGTGTTACAGCCAGCAGAGTTTTAGAAATCTTCAGTCTTGTCATATTCATCGATGTATTCCTGTGTTTTACCCGTTATTCGGGCTAAATACTTCCTTAGTAGTTTTATATATCGCGAATAAACACACGGGTGAAATGGAGAACCAATCGACATGCATTGAACAGTTAATTCATCCATGCCCGGTGCTAAACACTGAGTTAAATATAGATCACTCTCACAATGCCGCTTTCAGAATTGCGTAAAAAACGCGCGAATAACGTGAATTTGCGGTGAATTAAGAACATTCCGCAAGGGACTAATAAGACAGGAATAAAAGAAGAGCACGGCGATTGCCGTGCTCCAGGAGGGGATTAGTGTTCGCGCGTTTTGCGGAACTGAACGTCTGGATAACGTTCCTGCGTCAGGTTCAGGTTGACCATCGTTGGCGCGATATAGGTCAGGTTGTCGCCGCCATCAAGCGCCAGCTGAATTTCGTTCTTACGCTTAAATTCTTCGAATTTCTTCACGTCAGAAC
This sequence comes from Enterobacter cloacae complex sp. I3, assembly GCF_014896175.1. Classification (NCBI taxonomy): domain Bacteria; kingdom Pseudomonadati; phylum Pseudomonadota; class Gammaproteobacteria; order Enterobacterales; family Enterobacteriaceae; genus Enterobacter; species Enterobacter cloacae complex sp. I3. Next base: position 10,825 of record NZ_JADBQZ010000008.1, on the reverse strand, counting down.
ACTCAACCCAGCGCGCGGTCGCCACGTTGACCGATTCGTAAATCGCTTCCACGTTGTATTCGCTCTTCAGGCGCGCAACCACCACGTCGAACTGCAGCACACCGACCGCGCCGACAATCAGATCGTTGTTGGCGATTGGACGGAACACCTGCACGGCGCCCTCTTCAGAGAGCTGAACAAGGCCTTTCAGCAGCTGTTTCTGCTTCAGCGGATCGCGCAGACGAATGCGACGGAACAGCTCCGGTGCGAAGTTCGGAATACCCGTGAACTTCATCATCTCGCCCTGGGTGAAGGTATCGCCGATCTGGATCGTACCGTGGTTGTGCAGACCGATGATGTCGCCCGGATACGCCTCTTCAACGTGCGAACGGTCGCCCGCCATAAAGGTCAGCGCGTCGGAAATCACGACATCTTTACCGATGCGCACCTGGCGCAGCTTCATGCCCTTCTCATACTTACCGGACACCACGCGCATGAAGGCCACGCGGTCGCGGTGTTTCGGGTCCATGTTGGCCTGAATTTTAAAGACGAAGCCGGTGAACTTCTCTTCCTTCGCTTCCACTTCGCGGGTGTCGGTTTTACGCGGCATCGGCTGAGGTGCCCACTCCACCAGACCGTCCAGCATGTGGTCAACGCCGAAGTTACCCAGCGCGGTACCGAAGAAGACCGGGGTAATTTCGCCGCTCAGGAACAGTTCTTTGTCGAACTCGTGAGACGCGCCCTTCACCAGCTCCAGCTCGTCGCGCAACTGCGCGGCCAGCTCTTCGCCAACGGCGGCATCGAGATCCGGGTTGTCCAGACCTTTCACAATGCGCACTTCCTGAATGGTGTGGCCTTTACCGGTCTGATACAGGTAAGTTTCGTCTTTATAGAGGTGATAAACCCCTTTGAACAGCTTACCGCAGCCAATTGGCCAGGTGATTGGCGCACAGGCGATCTTCAGCTCGTTTTCCACTTCATCCATCAGCTCCATCGGATCGCGGATGTCACGGTCGAGTTTGTTCATAAAGGTGAGGATCGGCGTATCGCGCAGACGGGTAACTTCCATCAGCTTGCGGGTACGATCTTCTACACCCTTCGCGGCGTCAATCACCATCAGACAGCAGTCCACCGCCGTCAGGGTACGGTAAGTATCTTCGGAGAAGTCTTCGTGCCCCGGGGTGTCCAGCAGGTTCACCAGGCAGTCGTGATACGGGAACTGCATCACGGAGGTGGTAATCGAAATACCACGCTGCTTTTCCATCTCCATCCAGTCAGATTTTGCATGCTGGCTGGAGCCACGGCCTTTAACGGTACCCGCAGTCTGGATCGCCTGTCCGAACAGCAACACCTTCTCGGTGATGGTCGTTTTACCGGCATCCGGGTGCGAGATAATGGCAAAAGTACGGCGCTTGGCCACCTCTTGCAGATAAGGAGACAACGTCATAATTAAATCTTCTTTTATAAGCGCGGCAGCACGCCACGCATCATGGAATACAAAATTGCGGCTATTTTACCCATCAACGGGGGGCAGGCAATCATTGTTTACACAGGAGTTGCTCCAGTTCGGTCAATGACGTGACGGTCCAGGTTGGCTCGATGCCTTCAGGCTTCACGCGGCCATGCGCATTCAGCCAGACGGTCGACAAACCTGACTTCATACCGCCAAGAATATCAGACTCTGCGGTATCACCCACCATCAGCACGCGATCGCGGTCGGGATTACCGGCCTGCGCCAGCGCATAATCGAAAATTCGCGGATCCGGTTTCGGCACGCCGACCTCTTCCGAGATCACCAGCGCATCGAAATGATCGCGCAGGCCGGTGCGCTCAAGGCGGATCTGCTGCAGGGCGGTAAAACCGTTGGTGATGATCCCCAGTTTCACCTTGCCTTTCAACGCATTCAGCAGGGAAACCGCGCCCGGCAGGGGCGCACAGATATCGGCCATGGCGTTAAGGAAAGCCTCGTTCAGCGTCCCCGGACTGACCTTTAAGCGCTCCGCCCAGACGTCAAATCGCTGGTGCTGAAGTTGTAACGCAGTGATGGCACCGTTCTGGTAATCCACCCACAGCGGCTTGTTCACCGCCTGATAGTCCTGAAAATCTTCGGCGGTGAAGGTCACGCTATAGTCGAGAAACATCCGCTGTAGGCCGCCGAACGAGTCAAACGTAAACAGCGTTTCGTCGGCATCAAAGAAAATCCAGTCCCATTTCATCGTTACAACCTTATATTCGTTATCCAATTGGCAGAGCCATGATAATGGCGTCTTCACGTCCCTCTGCGGTGGGGTAGTAGTTACGTCGGACTGTCGCCTCGTTAAAGCCTAAGCTTTCATAGAGCGCGATGGCGGCGACATTCGACGCGCGCACCTCCAGCCACAGGGTGAAAACGTCGCGGGTTTCGAGCTCACGAATGAGATGCTCAAGCAGTTCTCTGCCCAGCCCACGGCGCTGAAACGCCGGGTCGACGGCGATGTTAAACAGCGTCGCCTCGTCAAGAACCACCTGCGTGATGGCAAACGCGGCCAGGGTGCCGTCAACGTCCAGACGGTAGTTCAGATAGCGCTCGCCCTGATTGCTGGCAAACGTTTTTTCGCTCCACGGAAAAGCGTGGGCGCGTGTTTCAATCGCGAACGCTGCGGTCAGGTCAGGCGTCGTGAGGGAAGAAATCGTGTTCATATTCGCAGATTTGTTGCCATAGCGCGCTGCGCGCCTTTGGATTGGCTTTCAGCTCGTCCAGCGCTGGTGAGCTGATTTGGCTCCCCTGAAGAGAGATGTCGTTTGTCTCTCCGATGCGCCAGCTGTTACAGCGGCTATCAGGAGGAAGCATGGCAACCCGTTCCGGCGTCAGCTGTAAGACCTGGTCGGGCGTCAGCTTCAGGCTGCGAAGGACATCACCGATCAGGGGCTCATTCAGGGCAGGCAGTTCTTCCGCCACCATCACCAGCCGAACGTGCGCGGGGATGGAGATGGCGATTTCGCCCTGCAACGCCGTCGGGCGACGCAAAGCCCACTGGGTGATGCCCAGCTGCTGCAACTGCCAGTCTCGTCGGGATGTCATAGGGATAACTCCTGTCTCTCAGGCGCGCAAATATAGCAAATGTGTCGAAAGTGCGCCATCTACCTACTATAATCCCCGCCTGAGTTTATTGAGGAACAATTCATGTCTGCATTTACCCCGGCAAGTGAAGTCTTGCTGCGTCACAGTGATGATTTCGAAGAAAGCCGTATTCTGTTTGCCGGAGATATGCAGGATGACCTGCCCGCGCGTTTCGACTGTGCTGAAAGCCGTGCCCACACCCAATACTACCACCACTGGCAGGTGCTGAGCCGCCAGATGGGCGAGCGCGCACGCTTCAGCCTGGTGGCGGAGCAGAGCGATATTGCCGACTGCGATACGCTGATCTACTACTGGCCGAAGAACAAGCCAGAAGCCCAGTTCCAGCTGATGAACCTGCTCTCCCTGCTGCCGGTTGGCTGCGATATTTTCGTGGTCGGTGAAAACCGCAGCGGTGTCCGTAGCGCCGAGCAGATGCTGGAAGCCTACGCGCCGCTGACCAAAGTCGACAGCGCACGTCGCTGCGGTCTGTATCATGGCCGTCTGGAAAAACAGACAACGTTTGATGCGCAGGCATACTGGGACGAGTACCAGCTTGACGGCCTGACCATCAAAACCCTGCCGGGTGTCTTCAGCCGTGACGCGCTGGATACGGGCAGCAAGCTGCTGCTCTCCACCCTGACGCCGCACACCAAAGGCAAAGTGCTGGACGTGGGCTGCGGCGCGGGCGTGCTTTCAACGGTGCTTGCCAGCCATTCACCAAAAGTGCGCTTAACCCTGTGTGACGTGAGCGCCCCGGCGGTTGAAGCAAGCCGCGCAACGCTTGCGGCCAACGGCATTGAAGGCGATGTGATTGCCAGCAACGTCTTCTCTGACGTCACCGGCCGCTTTGACATGATCATCTCTAACCCGCCGTTCCACGACGGGATGGAAACCAGCCTCGAAGCTGCGCAAACCCTGATCCGTGGCGCGACTCGTCACCTCAACAGCGGCGGCGAGCTGCGCATCGTGGCGAACGCCTTCCTGGCGTACCCGAAAGTGCTGGACGAAACCTTCGGCTTCCACGAAGTGATCGCCCAGACGGGCCGCTTTAAGGTCTACCGCACCGTGATGACGCGTCAGGCAAAAAAATAATTCGCCATACAATGCAGGCCGGATAAGCGCCAGCGCCATCCGGCAAGCAGGCGTCGCAATTCCGTCCATTTTTGCAGCAATCAATAAAAGGCGCGCACTTTTCTGTTGACGTAAAGCTGAAAACATCTAGAATGCGCCTCCGTGGTTACGATACTTTTACAGTATCGATGGTATGCGAAGGTGGCGGAATTGGTAGACGCGCTAGCTTCAGGTGTTAGTGTCCTTACGGATGTGGGGGTTCGAGTCCCCCCCCTCGCACCAATTATCTTATCTCCCTTCTGTAATACCTCTTATTTTCCCTGTTATTTCAAACTCATCATTATCACCAGAATTGCGCTGACTAATGCGACGCATGATGGCAGTAACACATAATGGCGTAGGTGCTTATGCCAGATCATGCCTGACGTCATCAGCAGCCCTGCCACAATGATGGCCTTCCAGCTTTCGATGGAGAGATCGGCAAACATCAAACCGCCAAGGATTACGCCCGGCAGCAATACTCCCCATGCACTTCCCAGCGCCCTGTTCAACATACATCGCCCTTTCATAACGATAATGATAAACAATATCATATGATAAAAATTATCATTTGTCAGCGCAGTGAAGCAAAAAAAAATCGCCCTTTCTCCTTATGTAGAATGACAGAAATTTCCTAAGGTGATAAATTGCTCACCTGTTAACTACACATAAACTTTTTCTTATAATTACGCTTTGAGTTTTTTGCATAATTAAGTGCGAAACCACACCTATTCATCTGTTTTAATTAAGTTTTAATAAAAACGCACGACTATGACATCACAATCCTGGCGGTCTTTGGTTCAAAGAAAATATCAATTATCGTTACGTTTATTTTTATTTCTGAACGCAACGTCAGCCGTGTTCTCGGTAACAAACCCGCTCTATTCTGTACGCGTGTTTTCTGCCCCTCTGATTGCTATTTTCGCGATCAGTACTGGCCTGTTCATCTGGCACTGGAAAAAGCGCGCGCGGAAGATAAATATTCCTGCCGTTTCAGCAATCTTTGGTATTTTGTGGGCCTGGCAAATAGATTCGAAATTTTCGCTAATTACCCATGACCAGGCGATGTATTTGATAATAGCTTTACTCACGGTGCTTTTTATCGGAACGCTGGCCTTCGCCAGTAATATCAAAGCATTTACGCTGCACTCGCTCCCCGCCTTTATTGTCTGCCTGTGGTTAAGTGACCAGGATATATGGCTAAGAATGTCCTATTCTTTCGCACTTCCTGTGGTGGCTATTGCTATTCATAACATTTTGCAACGGCGCAACGATCGCTTCGCCCAGGAGCTGCTCTCTCGCCTGCTGGAAGAACGGGAAACTCTGACCGATCTCAGTATGATGGACCCGCTAACCGGGCTCTATAATCGTCGCGGCCTGCAGAGCCGTCTGGAGAACCTGCCGGCTGTAGAAAACGGCGAACATTTTGTTCTTTTGATGGATATCGACCACTTCAAAGCCTATAACGACCATTATGGCCACATGATGGGTGACCAGGCGCTGAAGCGCGTCTCTGCGGCAATTCGTGATGCCGTCCGCTCGCGCGATATTGTGGCGCGTTTCGGTGGGGAAGAGTTCATGGTGCTGCTGACGAATATTTCACTTGAACACGCCCGCCATACGGCAGAGCGGATCCGTCAGAAAGTCTATGATTTGAAAATCCCCCATCTGTTCAACGAAAGCGTCGCCACCAATGTCACCATCAGCATCGGTATTGCCATTTTCGAAAACGAGGACGTGGAAAGCGCTCTGGAGAGAGCGGACAGAGCCCTCTATGAAGCAAAGCATTTAGGTCGCAATAACATTCTGCTGAGTGAAGAGCTACAAACCGCTTAAGCGCGTCTTCGGTTAATCAGGACAAAAGTCTTGCCATTGGTATGAGCAATAGTTAGGATTGGCAATCATTATCATTTAGATTTCTATCTCAACTATGGCTACGCATACCGCACACATCGTTGAACCACTCCTCTGGCGAGCGCCCCTCACCAGCGGGAATGCGTCGCTTGCGGATGCCATACGGGACAAGATTGCTAAGACGCGCGCCCACCTGCTGGACTTTATCAGGCTTGATGAAGCGCCCCCGCACCACACCATGACGCTCGCTGAGTGGCAGCAGCCCTCTACGCTGCAGTCGCTGCTTGCAACCTATTCCGACCATATCTATCGCAATCAGCCGACCCTAACGCGGGAAAATAAACCTCTGCTTTCCCTGTGGGCACAGTGGTATATCGGGCTGATGGTTCCCCCACTCATGCTGGCGGTATTAACCCAAAAGAGCATGCTGGCGCTCTCCCCGGATCATTTTCACGTCGAGTTCCACGAAACTGGCCGAGCAGCCTGCTTCTGGATTGATCTGCACGAAGATCGCGGCGCAGAGCAGTTCTCTGCTCAGGAACGTCTGGAACAGCTTGTCATCCAGGCCCTGATCCCAGTGGTAGAGGCACTTGAAGCAACGGGCGAGATCAACGGGAAGCTTATCTGGAGTAATACCGGGTATTTAATTCACTGGTATTTAACAGAAATGAAGCCGCTGCTTGGCGATGAGAAAGTGGAGGCCCTGCGCCAGTCCTGCTTCTTTGCCAAACAGCTTTCCGATGGTCGCGATAATCCGTTATTCCGTACCGTTGTGCTCCGTGACGGGCTTCTGGTACGCCGTACCTGCTGCCAGCGCTATCGCCTGCCGGACGTTAAGCAGTGCGGGGATTGCACGCTGAAGTAGTGCAGTGAATTGCCCGGTGACGCTTCGCTTACCGGGCCTACAAAAACCTCGACTCGTAGGCCGGGTAAGGCGCAGCCACCACCCGGCACAACGTCTTTAAGCCACCTGCTGATTGTCCTCTTCCCCATTACGCTGCGCTTCTTCCGCTTCCTGCTCCAGCAGTTGCTTCTCGTACACTTTGAAGAACGGGTAGTAGATGATTGCCGACACGCAGGCCAGAACCACAACCAGGATAGCCGCGCGGAAATCCCAGCCCAGGGCCCATGCTGCGCCTATCGGCGCCGGTGCCGTCCAGGGAACCACTGAAATAACACGACCAATCAGATCAAACGTCATCGCCACCCAGGCCAGCACGGCGTTAACCATCGGGGCTAGCAGGAACGGAATAAAGAACACCGGGTTCATTACAATCGGCGTACCGAAGATAACGGGTTCGTTGATGTTGAAGAAGCTGGGCACCACGCTCAATCGGCCAATAGAGCGTAAATGCGCTGAACGGCTGCGCAGATAGCAAATCACCAGACCCATCGTCGCACCCGACCCGCCAATCACGATGAAGAACGTCCAGAAGGCTTCCATAAAAATATGTGGCAGAGGATGGCCGGCAGCCAGCGCGGTCTGGTTCGCTCCGAGGTTAGTCAGCCAGAACATCTGCAGCATCCCGGAGACAATAGCCGCCCCGTGGATCCCGGCGAACCACAGCAGGTGGCCAATCAACACCGCCAGCAGGATCGCGGGCAGTGAATCCGCCGCGGAAACCAGAGGCTTGAAGATGGACATAATTGCCTGCGGGATCAGCATGTCAAACTGAGACTGAATCACCAGGCTCAGCGGATAAAGCGTTAACACCACCACCAGCACCGGGATCAGCAGGTCAAAGGAGTTTTTGATCATCGGCGGCACCTGGTCCGGCAGGCGAATACCGATGTTATGCGCCTTCAGGAAACGCATCATTTCAACGCAGTAAATCGCCACCAGAATGGCGGTAAAAATACCCGTTCCACCCAGGCTGTCGACGGGAAGCGTGCCTTTGGTTTTCGGGGCGGCAACCAGCAGAAACGCCATCAGCGAAAGCATGGCGCACATGAACGGATCCAGCTGGTGCGTTTTGACATAATGTTTGCCAAGGTTATAGGCGATGGCCGCGCAGATATAAATGGACATAATGCCCATCGTCATATCAAACGGCGTCAGGATCTGGCCTTCAAACTGCTTCGCCATATCCAGCCAGGCGCGTGCGAAACCCCAGGTGGTATCAGGCGAAAACGGTGGGTAAGCAAACACTAATAAAAATGAACCCACAATCATGAACGGCATCGCAGAGATGAACCCATCACGAATAGCCATGACATGACGCTGGGACGAGATCCGCCCGGCAATCGGGCTCACGTAATTTTCAACGAAACGGAATATCAGATTAAACGCAGCATGGTTGGCAGACATGATTGATCTCCTGTCAGACGTTTATTACAGGCGCGCTCGCGCCGCACGTTGTTCCATAAATCAGCTTCACAACCTTGCTGGCTTGCGTACCAGCGGTACTGCTCAGACGAAATGGTTTCATAATTGGCTCTTATTATTGGATACAGGGGACGTTACATACTCAGTATTAATCTACGCATCACGCTCTGCAACCGGTTACTGTAACCGGTTTCTGTGATTGTGAAGAGGATCCAGAAATCAGCCATCCTGGATATTTGTTACTTAAGAGATATTTACAGAGCATAAATTCTTATGACAGATTACGCAGGATATTTGTCAGGAGGAAACAATGAGTTTGCAGTCCGTACAGCAGTTTTTTGCCGACAACGCGCCGGAAATAGAGGTAATAGAACTTAGCCAGAGTACGGCTACCGTTGCGCTGGCTGCTGCCGCCCACCGTGTAGAGCCGGGACAAATCGCCAAAACCCTATCGTTGAAGGTTAAAAATGAGGTGATTCTGGTGGTGGCGAAGGGTGATGCGCGTCTGGATAACAAAAAACTGAAAGACACGTTTGGCGCGAAAGCACGCATGCTCAGCAGTGATGAAGTGGTTACCGTGACGGGTCATCCCGTTGGTGGCGTCTGCCCGTTTGGGCTTGAAAACCCACTTGCGGTTTACTGCGATATCTCTTTAAAACAATACGCTGAAGTGCTCCCCGCCGCTGGCGCTATTCATAGTGCCGTACGTATTTCTCCGGACAGAATGGCAGAGCTGACTTCAGCAAAGTGGGTTGATGTGTGCATCTGAATGACGCGCCAGAGCACATCTGGCGCGCAAAAGGTACAGGTTACAAAAATGTCGGTTTGCTTAGCCCCACAGTTCGCGGTTCTCTAACCGGAAGATGGGTAAGAATATCCGCTGCATCAAGCAATCCTACGTCAGAATTCACCCCTAGCTTCACCATCGCATTAAACTTATGCGCGCGAATAGTCTTGATATTGCGTTCAAGCTGCGCCGCGATTTCGGGAATGGAATATCCGCATGACATATAACGTAAAATTGCTCTTTCCGTTGGGCTTAACATCCGGTTCTGACTGCAGTACCAGTGGTTAAGCATATTGTCATTAATGCGCAGCGTTTCGCTCAACAATACCACTAACTCCTTCAGCAGGTGTTCAAGGGTCACCGATTTACTGACCACACCGTGAAGACGTGAAGGCGAAAGATGGCTAATCAATCTCGCCTCCATCTCATCCGAGACCAGGATAATGCGCTGAATATGGCTATGCGTAAACGCGAGATCCCGCAGATGCGCCAGGCAGTTACGTCGTTCTTCTCGCGCATCGGAAAGCGAATAGATCAGCGAGAAAAAATTCACGTGTTGCAGTGCTTTCTTAAAGCCATCAAAATCATTAAACAGGTGCAGTTGATATTGGCTGAGTTCAGGCTGCGTAAAAAGATGCTGCAGCCCGACCGCACTCATCGAGCAATTTTCGATGATGGCGATATGTCTTGTTGAATCGGTTTTTTCCATTCCTCGAACTCTCCATAGGCTGACATTAAACTCAGCTCTCTCATTCCCTGTGTACTGTTGATCCAGGCGTACATATCGGCATTACTCCGTAATGACAGCCTTCTCATCGCACTGTTTTTCTGCGCACTGATCGTTTTATTGCTCTTTTTAAGCAACGTAGCGATTTGGTTAATCCCCCACCCTTTGCCTAACAGGCGAAGCACCTTACGTTCTGAGTGCGTGAGCGCAATAAAGTGTTCGTCGTCATCCTCACTTTGCTCAGGTTCTGGGGTTAATAACGTCTGGCTTATCCGTTCTGCGCGTTCGCTCCCTGCCCGGATAGCGTTAACGACACCTTCGATAGGTTCCATATCAGAAAGCAGCGTGCTTTCCGGCCGCATAAGCAGTTCAACGGCAATAGGGTAAAACGGCCGGGAGACCAAAAAGATCCAGTGGATTTCCCGGTACTGGTTCAGTAAGCGGTAATACTCTTCGAGCGTACCCCGTGGGTTCCTGTATTCGCCTGAAACGTCGGCGATAATCACATCTGCGCGGCGCAACTGAAGCAGGGTTAACTCCTGCAGTGAGCGGCAGTAGGTCAATTCAAAATCGGGGAAATGACGTGCCATCACGTCCCCTAACCCATTCTGCATGACGGGTATCCGGCTAATGACAACGCCATGCTTACCAGGCAACGACAACATAGACCCTCCGTGTCCATTTTCCTTCGGTGCGTCAAGTAAAACGCACCAAGGTTTAAATATTTTCTTCCCTGAGTATAAAAAGATTAATACAAGCAGAAGATGAGATATGTTCTTAGTTTAGGAAATGCCTAAAACAGCGCTAATATCTCACAAAGCGCAAATCAATTTAATTGCGCAGACATTAAAATAACAACAAAATAAAATTAGAATTTCTAAATACAAATATTTTATTATTTCAAATTAATAATTCATCATATTAATAAATTAATCCTGTAAG
>NZ_JADBQZ010000007.1:0-205873 GCF_014896175.1 Enterobacter cloacae complex sp. I3 | reverse complement strand
CCGAACTCAGAAGTGAAACGCCGTAGCGCCGATGGTAGTGTGGGGTCTCCCCATGTGAGAGTAGGGAACTGCCAGGCATCAATTAAGAAGAACCCCGTACCGTAAGGTGCGGGGTTTTTTGCTTTGTGCGCCGGAAATACCAGGTGGCGGCACCGACTGACCGTGCCTACAATTGTTAAAACGATTTTAACAATGGTGCCGCTTTGACACGTCCCTTTAATTACCAACAAGATTTTGCCAACATTAATTTCCGTGACCATGCAGAACTGTATCAGGTGGGACGGGGAGAGCAGGGTGTGCTCATGGTGGAACCTTACAAAAGCGAGATCCTTCCGCACTGGCGATACAAAGATGCTGAAGTTGCAGCGCGATCGGCAAAAGAAATTTACGCCCTGTTTGAAGAATATCGTCAGCAAAACGACTTTGTGGGTATGGATATGGCGCGTAAATTCATTCAGATGGGCTATACGCGCGCCAGACGATACGCCAACCATAAAGGCGGTAAAAAGTACGATGAGAAGCGCCAGGTCAAACCGCTGGATTGCGATCCCGTAAAAGCCGAAGCCGCCGCGGTCTTCAAAAAGTGGTGGGATAAAATTCGTACAGATGAAGATTATTTGCAGCGAAAAAAGGCGCATCAGCAGAAGTGGGGATAATTACTACGTCCGCTAATAATTCGATACCTGATCGAGTTCACAAAACGTAATGAAACATATTGGAAACATTTTATTTACCTAACGATTCGTTTTAAATCCGGTTTTACTGTTTGTGGGCAATGGCCCGCAATGTGAGACAGAGGATTTTAAAATGACAGAAACCGTAGCCAGTGCAGATACGGATAACACCAATTTGGCAGGTAAGGATACCCGTCGTCGGGTTTGGGCAATCGTTGGGGCCTCCTCGGGGAACCTCGTAGAGTGGTTTGACTTTTACGTCTATTCATTCTGTTCACTCTACTTTGCGCATATCTTTTTCCCGTCCGGGAATACCACCACTCAGCTTCTGCAAACCGCAGGCGTTTTTGCCGCCGGGTTCCTGATGCGCCCTATCGGTGGATGGCTGTTCGGCAGGATCGCAGACAGAAAAGGGCGCAAGACCTCCATGCTCATCTCCGTATGCATGATGTGCGTCGGCTCGCTGGTGATTGCCTGCCTGCCCGGATATGACACTATCGGAACATGGGCACCCGCGTTGCTGCTGCTGGCACGTCTGTTCCAGGGGCTGTCGGTCGGTGGGGAATACGGCACCAGTGCGACATACATGAGCGAAGTGGCGGTTGAAGGCCGAAAAGGTTTCTATGCATCATTCCAGTATGTGACCCTCATTGGCGGACAGCTGCTGGCGTTACTGGTTGTGGTGATCCTGCAACAAATCCTTAGCGATGAAGATTTGCACGCCTGGGGCTGGCGCATCCCGTTTGCTATGGGCGCTGCCCTGGCGGTTGTCGCCCTGTGGCTACGCCGTCAGCTTGATGAAACCTCTCAACAGGAGGTCAGGGCGCTGAAAGAGGCGGGCTCGATGAAGGGGCTCTGGCGAAACCGCAAAGCATTTTTGATGGTGTTAGGTTTTACCGCCGCGGGCTCGCTAAGTTTCTATACCTTTACCACCTACATGCAAAAATATCTGGTTAACACCACGGGCATGCATGCAAACGTTGCGAGCGTCGTCATGACGGTGGCGTTACTCGTCTTTATGCTTATCCAGCCGATTGTCGGCGCGCTGTCGGACAAAATAGGTCGCCGCACCTCCATGCTGATCTTTGGCGGCATGCTCACCCTGGGTACCGTTCCGCTTTTGACTGCGCTACAGCAGACAACGTCGCCGTATGCCGCTTTCGCGCTGATCATGGTGGCACTCATTATTATCAGTTTTTACACGGCAATCAGCGGCATTTTGAAAGCGGAAATGTTTCCCGCACAGGTGAGGGCGCTGGGTGTTGGCCTCTCTTATGCGGTAGCGAATGCCTTGTTTGGCGGTTCGGCGGAGTATGTCGCGCTATCGCTTAAGTCGTGGGGCAGTGAAACGACCTTCTTCTGGTATGTCACCGTAATGGGGGCGCTGGCGTTTATTGTCTCGCTGATGCTGCATCGCAAAGGAAAAGGTATCCGCCTTTAATAATGTGCCATCTGCCAGACGGCGTAGCCGGTTGTTGCGCCGGCGACATCCCAGGCGAAATCTTTCCAGCTCCAGCCGCTCCCTGCGGGGCGGCTATCCCATAGTTCTTTTGATGCCCCAAGGCCCACTGAGAACATCAACCCTATCGCCGCGCTACGGTCCCGGCTGTATCCCTGATGCTGCGCGTACTCATTACCGGCTGCAGACAGCATAGCGGAAGCGAGGAAGTGTTGTGCTTTGTCCTGACCGGACCAGCTATCATTGGCCATATGACTGCAGCCAGTCAGAAAGAAAGCGCTCAGTAACAGAGGAATACGCATCAACGGGCTCCATAAAAAAGCCCTGCGGGTAACAGGGCCTGGACATTACAGAATTCGGCTGATAAGTCGGTCAATACGGATACGACGCAAGCGGCGAATCAGCTTGCGAACTTTCACCGGATAATCGGCAATGCTCTGCAGCTCGCGGTAATGATTAACCACCGTGGTGTGCGTGCGAATCAACTCCAGTTCACGCTCACGCTGTGCGGCTAACTCATGCTGCGGGTCATGGATCAGGATCGCGTTTTCCAGATCCAGTCTCCACGCGCGCGGGTTCAGGTTGTTACCGGTCAGCAGCATCCACTCATCGTCGACCCACATACCTTTCAGATGGTAACTGTTGTCTTCATCTTTCCACAGACGCACAACCAGCTGGTCAGTATTTACGTAATACTGTAAACGGCTCAGGAAGCGGCGCAGGTTAATTTCATAAAGATAAGGCAGCGCACCGATGATTTTGAACGGCTGATCTTCAGGTATGAAGAAGTCGTTCGCCGTTTTATCCCCGACGATAATTTCCACTTTTTTACCATCGCGCAGCAGCTGAATGATATTACGCACCAGTACGGCAGGAAGGTTAAAGTACGGCGTGCAGATGGTGAGCTTTTGCTCCGCGCACGGCATCAGATGGAAGATCGTTTTATTCAGCAGGCTTGATTTGCCAAGCCCAACCAGTGGGGTAACGGATAACTCTTCGTTGTTAGCGTCGCCCTGAAAATGGTAAACAGCATCGCGCAGCTCCTGGCGGAAGGCGCGAACATCGTTTTTGATTTCCGGGCTCTTAGGGCGCTCGGGATCGTCAAGGCGATTAACGCCACGGCCATGTACCAGGTTTTTATCAACCCAGTTAAACATGATATCGGCCATCTGAGGATTACGGATCAGATGGTAGCGGTCATAGCGATATTTATCGAGCTGATGAAGGTAGACATCATTGAGGCTTGCGCCGCTGTAAAGCACGCTGTCATCGATGATGAACCCTTTAAAATGAAGGACGCCGAGCGCTTCTCGGGTATTCACCGGGACGCCATAAACAGGTACATCGACGCCAGGATTTTCCTGCGCCGTGCGGCAATACCAGTCTGCATTGGTGTTTGAAGCGGCCGCGCCAATACGGCCACGCTGGGCGCGATGCCAGTCAACCAGCACGCGAACATCCAGCTCCGGACGCTGACGCTTGGCTTCATAGAGCGCGTTTAGGATCGCGCGCCCGCCTTCATCTTGTTCAAGATACAGGGCCACAATGCAAATGCGTCGCGTGGCACTGGCAATCTTTTCCAGAAGCGTCTCCCGAAAATGAGCGGGAGCGTAAAAGAACTCTACATCATCAACTGACTGAGAAATCTTCGGTAGTTGAGCAAGGTGTTGTTGATGTTTATTACGCTTAAATTTTGACAACATCACAGTGCGTTTCTTCTCTGTTCATTGAAGGGTTGTCTGTACCATGCAAACAACATAAGCGGACAATGATACCACCAGTCCCGTCCAAAGTGGGTAACATTTCCAGTAGCTTACTCGGGTTTGTCTGCCGGTGTCAGGCCGAGGGATAAGGCGACAATACCTTCGTCCAGCTGAATATCAACCTCAAATCCGAGTTTTCGCGCCAGGGTCACCATACCGCGATTGTTCGGCATAGTAATGCCATTCAGGCGTAACAATCCGTGATCTCGCGTATAACTGATGAGTTTTTCCAGCAGTCGTCTGCCCAGACCCAGGCCTTTAAGATCGGAGCGCACCAGCACAGCAAATTCCGCGTCAATGTTATCCGGGTCAGAAATTGCGCGCGTCACGCCGAGGATCTCATCGCCCCGATCGGAACGTCGAACGGCGACAAACGCCATCTCTCGATCGTAGTCGATCTGGGTCATATTGGCTAAATCATCGTGGGTAAATTCGTTGATTTCGCTAAAGTAGCGATAATAGAGATCTTCTTTCGTAACCTTAGAAATAAAGGCACGCAGCTGCGGTTCATCTTCCGGCAGAATAGGGCGGAACAGGGCGCGTTCCCCATTCTTCATCTCGACCCACTCCTCCAGTTGCAGAGGATACGGACGGATCGCCAGGCGGCTCTCTCTGTCCCCTTCAAATGGCGCGATATCCAGCGTTACGTCCAGCGCCGTAAACTCAGTGCCGGAGGCGAGCAGCGGATGGATATCCAGCCGCTGGATCTCCGCACAATCTACGACCAGGTTAGACACCTGCACCAGGAACTGACTCAACCCGGCAATATCGAGCGGACGCAGGGCGCTGCGGCCACGGATCTTTTTGCTTTTAATCGCCTGAATGATCAGATAGCGCGCCAGATTCATGTTCAGCGGCGGTAGCGCCACCGCGGCCTGTTCCTCTGGACGCCACTCAACGCCGCCTTCCCCCAGCATAATGAGCGGGCCGAAGACAGGATCGTGTTCAACCACCACCCGCAGTTCCTGGGCACCCGCGCGGTGAGCCATGCTTTGCACCAGCAGTCCGTGGATCCGGGCCTGCGGCCAGGCCATTTTGACGCGATCGAAAATGGCATCGGCTGCCTGCTGCACCTCCGTTGCCGTACGCAGGTACAACATGACCCCCTGAACGTCAGACTTATGCGGGATATCGGGGGAACGAAGCTTAAGGGCGACCGGGTAGCCAATCTGTTCGGCTATATGTACGGCCTCAGCGCTGTCGCTGGCGATCCAGGTTGGCAGAGTTTGCATCCCGTAGCTGCCCAGTATGGGCTGCACTTCATGCGTATCAAGCGAGGTCGCGCCTTCTTCAATGGCCTGCTGTAACAGCCGATGAACGTCGACGGTGTTCGCCGTCAGGTTTCCGGGCAAAGCCGGTGTCTCACGCAGCTGTTTCTGGTTGCGGCGATATTCCACCATATGCATAAATGCCGTGATGGTGCCTTCCGGCGTGCGGTAGGTGGGCAGTCCGGCTTCACTGAACAAGCGTCGCGCCTCCTGAGAGGAAAACTCACCGCACCAGTTGGTCAGCAGGGTGACATATTTGCCGCGCGGATGATTTCGTACCGCCTCAATCAGCGCCCGCGCGCTTTCACTGCCCGGCGCGGCCGCGCTGGGGGAGTGGATAATCATCAGCGCATCGAAATCCTGGCTGTCCAGCAAAATGGAGATTGCCCTGATATAGCGATCGCTGCTGGCATCATCGCGCAAATCAAGCGGATTGCCGGGCGTCACGCTTGCCGGAAGCGCCTCTCTGAGGCGTTGCAGCGTCTCTTCACCCAGCGTGGCCAGCTTGCCGTTACGCAGCCAAAGCTCATCCAGCGCCAGCGCGGCAGGGGCCGCGCCATTGCTGACAATCATTAACTTCTCGCCGCGCAGCGGACGCATGTGGCTCAACGTCTCAACGGCGGAAAAAAGCTCGTGTGTATCCTGCACCCGCAGCAACCCCGCGCGCTGAATGGCAGCATCCCAGGCCGGATCCATACCGGAATGAGACTGCAGCAGACGCTGCGCCGCAGGGCTGCGACCGCTTTTGATAACGAGGATCGGTTTATTGCGCGATGCGCTACGCGAAGCGGAAACAAAACGACGGGCGTCGCTCAGGTGCTCAAGATAAAGAAGGATTGCGCTGGTTTTGCTGTCTCGCGCCAGGAAATCCAGCAGTTCGTCAACGTCAATATCCAGGCTGTCGCCCAGAGCAATGAAGTAGGAGAATCCCATTTCACGCTGCTGTGCCCAGTCAAGGATGGTGTTTGAGACCGCAGCCGACTGCGAGATAAACGCCAGCTTGCCTTTACGGATCGGCACCGGGGAGAAGCTGGCGTTCAGCCCCTGCCAGGGCGCGAGCAGACCCAGGCTGTTCGGCCCGAGAATGCGCATCTGATAGCGGCTGGCGCAGGCCAGCAGTTCGGGCTGCTGTTCAGGCGGAGACGAGAGAATAATGCAGGTTTTACACCCTTTCTTGCCGAGTGACTCCAGCAGTTCCGGATTGCGTTTGGCGTTTGTACACAGAACGGCGAGATCCGGTACGTAAGGCAGGCTCTCCACGTCCGGCCAGGCAAGCACGCCCTGAACGGCCTTATAAGACGGCGTGACGGGCATAACGGGACCGTTAAATCCTCCGGCCAGCAGGTTGCGCATCATCAGATAGCCTGCACGATCCGGTTTCATTGATGCGCCGATGACGGCAATGGATTTAGGACGGAGTAGCGCTTCTAACCCTCTCTGGCTCATGCAGGCCTCCTGTGAATGCAAGCGACCTGATGATTTTAAACGCTTTCTGTCTCCGTTGCTGTGATGCTGCCCTTATGAACGGTTTTTCCCGCCAGATAGCGCTCCCGGAAGCATGAGAAATGGTTGCCCAGGGCGCCAGCTGCAGCGGTATCTCCTGCTAAATCCAGTAGCGCAATGGCTACTTCGGCAGTGCAGTATTGCCCGTCAGCATGCGCTTCGCGCAGGCGGTAGGCCGAGACGCGGGAAAGATCGACAGAAATAACCGGCAGAGCGTCGAAGTAAGGGCTTTTGCGAAACATTTTCCGCGCTTCGGTCCAGGTACCGTCCAGCATAATAAACAGCGGTGGTTTGCCTGATGGCGGCGCGGTAAGGACCTGACGCTGTTCTCCCGCATAAGATGCCGGGAAAACCACCATCGGCTGGTAGTCCGGGCTTGCCACCAGGTCGAGCAGAGCCTGAGGTGGCTCAGTGCGCGACCACTGAAACGCGGCGGTATCCGGCAGAATATCGGCAATAAGACGCCCCGTATTACTGGGCTTCATCGGCTCGGTATCGAACATGACCAGACAAAAGCGGCTCTCCGCAGTACTTGGGGCCAGCGTCTCGCACAGACACACCTTCAGCGGCAGCAGGCAGCGCTGACAGCGACGTATGCGATTGCCACGTGCAAGAAAGGGGCGAGTCGCGCGCGCAAGGCGTTCGGCGCGTAATTTAAGGACAGCGTTATCAGTCATGGGCGAAATGGAGGAAAAAC
Organism: Enterobacter cloacae complex sp. I3; assembly: GCF_014896175.1. Taxonomy (NCBI): domain Bacteria; kingdom Pseudomonadati; phylum Pseudomonadota; class Gammaproteobacteria; order Enterobacterales; family Enterobacteriaceae; genus Enterobacter; species Enterobacter cloacae complex sp. I3. The sequence goes on along the minus strand of NZ_JADBQZ010000007.1, from coordinate 198,509 downwards.
CCTATTTTCGCAGAGGCGGGAACGGGGCACAAGGTGTGCCCCGGGAATGTTACAGCGATTCGTTTAACCAGCTATCAAAAGGTGCTTTTGGAACCGCACCGTTGAGCATATCGATCACTTCACCATTTTTGAAAATCATGATGGTCGGGATACTGCGAATACGAAAACGTGCGCTTAACTCGCGTTCGGCCTCGGTATTAACCTTAACGAACCGCATTTTTCCGCTGCGCTCTTCGGCCACATCTTCGAAGATTGGCGCGAAGCTGCGGCACGGACCGCACCATGGCGCCCAGAAATCGACCACCACAGGGAGATCGTCCTTGAGGAGTTTGTCCAGCGTAGCACCCGTCGCGTTAATGACATCGCCATCAAACAATTCATGGCCACAACGTCCGCATTTCGCACCGTCATCCATCCGATCGTCCGGAATGCGGTTTAAAGCCTGACAGTTGGCACATACGGTATTCATAACTAACCTCTGATAGAGCCGTGGGACAGCGGCAGAACGCCGATAATGTTTCTGATATGTTACATATTATCAGTGAGCCTGTATGAAACGACAATGCGTTTTATTCAATGGGAACAATAGTCACAGGCTTTTGTACGAAATTATGGCTATGCGCTGGCACATCGGGTAATCTGCGCGCTTCGCGCAGCGCTGGTGGAGAAAAGCATGAACGACGAAATGAAAAACAAAAGCGGCAAGGTCAAAGTGATGTATGTCCGCAGTGATGATGACTCTGATAAACGCACCCAAAATCCGCGTACCGGAAAAGGTGGCGGGCGTCCAGCGTCCTCTCGTGCAGACGGTGGCCGTCGCCCCGCCCGCGATGACAGAAATAACCGCGGTGATGACCGCAAGCGTGACGATCGCAAGCGCGATGACCGTCCGCGTGATGACTTCTCACGTGATAACGCCTCTCCGTGGCGCACCGTTTCTCGCGCCCCTGGCGATGAGACGCCGGAAAAAGCCGATCACGGCGGTATCAGCGGTAAAAGCTTTATCGACCCGGAAGTGCTGCGTCGTCAGCGCGCGGAAGAGACCCGTGTATATGGCGAGAACGCCTGCCAGGCGCTGTTCCAGAGCCGTCCTGAGTGTATCGTCCGCGCCTGGTTTATCCAGAGCGTGACCCCGCGCTTTAAAGAAGCGCTGCGCTGGATGGCCGCGAACCGCAAAGCCTACCACGTGGTTGATGATGCTGAACTGACAAAAGCGTCCGGTACCGAGCACCACGGCGGCGTCTGCTTCCTGATTAAAAAACGTAACGGCACGACAGTTCAGCAGTGGGTCAGCCAGGCAGATGCCGATGACTGCGTGCTGGCGCTGGAAGACGTGGGCAACCCGCACAACCTGGGCGCAATGATGCGCAGCTGCGCGCATTTTGGCGTGAAGGGCGTGCTGCTGCAGGATGCCGCGCTGCTGGAATCCGGCGCCGCGATCCGTACTGCGGAAGGCGGAGCCGAGCACGTACAGCCGATCACCGGCGACAGCGTTCTGGATGCCCTCGAGCAGTTCCGTAAAGCGGGCTATTCCATCGTGACCACATCCAGCCATGCCGGTACGCCGCTGTTTAAAGCGACGCTGCCGCGCAAGATGGTGCTGGTGTTGGGTCAGGAACGCGATGGTCTGTCTGATGCGGCGCTCTCCAGTTCGGATCTGAGCGTCTCCATCGACGGGACGGGCAATGTGGAAAGTCTGAACGTATCCGTTGCGACCGGCGTGCTGCTGGCCGAGTGGTGGCGTCAGAATAAGGCATAAGCCTCTTTTGTGCCGGGCCTGACCCGGCACATTCAAACCCTACTCGCTCTCTGCCGGTAACACAGGCATCCAGTCAATTGGCGTTTCGCCACGTTTTTCCAGCCATTCATTTGCCAGAACAAAATGATTACTGCCAAAGAAACCGCGATGGGCAGAAAGCGGTGACGGGTGCGGTGCTTTCAACACGTGATGACGCTGACGATCGATAATTGCCCCTTTCTTCTGCGCGTGAGAACCCCAGAGTAAAAACACGACCCCTTCACGATGCTCGTTGATAAGGCTGATAACTTTATCGGTAAAGGTTTCCCACCCAAGGCTGGCGTGCGAGTGCGCCTGGCCCGCCCGTACGGTGAGCACCGTGTTCAATAACAGCACGCCCTGGCGCGCCCAGCTTTCCAGATAACCGTGGTTGGGGCGGGTAAACCCGGGCACGGTTCCCTCAAGCTCTTTATACATGTTGAGCAGAGAAGGGGGGATCGCCACGCCTGGGCGTACGGAAAATGCCAGCCCGTGCGCCTGCCCAGGGCCGTGATAGGGATCCTGGCCCAGAATGACGACTTTCACATCGCTCAACTCGGTATAGCGAAACGCGTTGAATACATCTTTTTGCGGCGGATAAATCGTTTGCCCGGACTGACGCTCAGCGGCAACGGTACTGAGCGTATTGATAAAATAAGGCTGCTGCTTTTCTTCTGCCAGCACGTCATGCCAGGTTAAAGGTGTCGTCATGTCGCTCTCCTGCGAATCTCAATCTGTCACTAGCTTACCTGTTTAACGCTTGTGAGCAAAATTACGCGCTGAAATGCGTGCTAAGTCGTTAAATTTATTTTGAAATGATGCAGGTTAAGTTGAGTTGATGGGGGTGTGAAATTGATCTAAAGCAATAAATTCAAACCACACTCTTTATGTGGTTGGTGTTTTTGTTGATTTAAATCAATAAATCGCCGTGGTGTGAATGATATATATACACACAAGAAACAATGGTTTTACCAATTGGCCGCGTAAGGCCAGCATCAGTTAATGTAGCCTAAGGGAGGCAACACATGATTACAGGTATCCAGATTACCAAAGCGGCAAATGACGATCTGCTCAACTCTTTCTGGCTGCTGGACAGCGAGAAAAATGAAGCGCGCTGTGTGGTTGCGAAAGCGGGTTTTGCTGAAGATGAAATCGTACCGGTGAATAAACTGGGCGAAATCGAATACCGTGAAATCCCAATGGAAGTGCAGCCGGAAGTGCGCGTTGAAGGGGGTCAGCACCTGAACGTTAACGTGCTGCGCCGCGAAACGCTGATGGATGCCGTTGAGCACCCGGAAAAATACCCACAGCTGACTATCCGCGTGTCTGGTTATGCGGTTCGCTTTAACTCACTGACTCCAGAACAGCAGCGCGACGTTATCGCCCGTACCTTTACTGAAAGCCTGTAAGGCTTCAGCCACGGGGGTGGAACAAAAAAGCCGGGGATTACCCCGGCTTTTTCTTACTCTTCAGTCTTCGTTTCCTGCGCGGCAGCGCTTGGCTTACGACGCTTACCAATGTTTTTGGTATCGCGGTGGCGCTGCTTCACGCGCGGCTTCTCTTTTTCTTTCTCTTTTCTCTCAGCACGTTTCGCGAGCGCTTTTTTGGACGGTTTACCCGTCATTTTTTCACTCGGCGCACGTGTGGTTGGGCGCAAGCCATCAATAACGCGCGCTTTCAGCGGCTCGTCAACATAGCGGCCAATTTTCTGCAGCAGCAGGTAGTCATGCGCTTCAACCAGTGAAATTGCAATCCCTTTGCGGCCCGCGCGACCGGTACGGCCAATGCGGTGCAGGTAGGTATCTCCGCTGCGCGGCATATCGAAGTTAATGACGTGGCTCACGTCAGGGATGTCAATCCCGCGGGCGGCAACGTCTGTTGCGACCAGCACGTTAACGCGGCCATCGGTCAGGCGCTTAATGCCTTCGGTACGCTTGATCTGCGCCATCTCACCTTCAAGATAGCAGTTGTTGATCCCGGCGTTGCGCAGCATTTCAGCCAGCTCGTGCACGCGCTCGCGCTTACGCACAAACACGATAGTGCGGGTGGCGTCTTCCTGCGTCAGCAGGTGCTTGAGCAGCTCAACCTTATGCTCAAGGTTGTCCGCACGGTAATACCACTGGTGGATCTTTTTACGCTCTCGCGTGGATGGCGTCGCAGAGACTTCCACCGGATCTTCCAGCAGACGCTCTGCGAAGTCTTTAATCGCATCCCCTTCAAGGGTGGCAGAGAACAGCATCGTCTGGTTACGCCAGCGCGTTTCACCTGCAATATGCTCGATATCCTGCGCAAAGCCCATGTCCAGCATGCGGTCCGCTTCGTCGAGGATCAGCGTTTCTACCGCGCGGCAGTCGAAGTTCTCTTCTTTAATATATTGCAGCAGGCGGCCCGTCGTCGCGACGACGATGTCCTGGTTTTCGCTGAACACTTCGGCGTGGTTCATATACGCAACGCCGCCGGTGATGGTGGCGATATCCAGATGCGTATTCGCCGCGAGTTCACGCGCGTGATCGGCAACCTGCATGGCCAGCTCGCGCGTAGGCGTCAGGATCAAAATACGCGGCGGGCCAGATTTTTTACGTGGAAAGTCGAGCAGGTGCTGCAACACAGGCAGCAAATAGGCTGCTGTCTTCCCCGTGCCGGTTGGCGCAGAACCGAGCACATCGCGGCCCTCAAGCGCAGGCGGAATGGCCGCTGCCTGAATGGCGGTCGGGCGTGTAAAGCCTTTGCTCTCAAGAGCATTGAGCAGGCTTTCATCGAGTTCAAGTTCGGAAAAAGTCGTTACAGTCATGTTCTACCTCTGTGTGGGGCGCTGATTATAGACGTTACGGCTGTAATCTTCATCTGTTTGTATGGATATCGCTTTGCGGCCACTTCGCTTTCCCCTATGCTACTCCAGTTTCACTTAGAAGGTTGCCCTGACATGTCTCAACTCAAAGCGCAGCTGCGCCGCGATGGTTTTACGTTTAAACAATTTTTTGTCGCTCACGATCGCTGTGCCATGAAAGTCGGTACAGACGGCATTTTACTGGGAGCATGGGCACCTGTCGCAGGTGTTAAGCGTATTCTTGATATCGGTACCGGCAGCGGGCTGGTGGCCTTGATGCTGGCGCAGCGTACTGAAGAGCATGTCACTATTGATGCCGTGGAGCTGGATGCGCAGGCCGCAGGGCAGGCGGGTGAAAACGCGGCCGAGTCCCCCTGGGCTGACCGGATAACCGTTAAGTGCGCGGACGTGCTGGCCTGGGCGCCAGAGCAGACGGCGCGTTACGATCTGATTGTCAGCAACCCCCCTTACTACGAGCCCGGCGTGGAGTGCGGTACACCGGAGCGTGAACAGGCGCGCTATACCGGTTCACTCGATCACAAAGCGCTGCTCGTCAACGCGGCTGAACTTATCTCAGAAGAGGGCTTTTTCTGCGTGGTGCTGCCAGAAAGTACGGGCAACACGTTTATCGCTACCGCGCAGGAGATCGGCTGGACGTTACGTTTGCGAACTGACATCTCTGATACGGAAGGCCGATTGCCGCACCGCGTGCTGCTGGCGCTGTCGCCAAAAGAGGGTGAGTGTTTTAATGACCGTATGGTGATCCGTGGGCCAGACCAGCGTTATTCCGAAGATTACACGGCTCTGACCCAGGCGTTTTATTTATTTATGTAAACCTGCGGGGCGAGTATCGACGGGCCGGACTCAGCAAGCCGATCCGGGTAGTCGAGTGTGTAGTGCAAACCGCGGCTCTCTTTACGCATCATCGCGCAGCGAACAATCAGCTCGGCAACCTGCACCAGATTGCGCAGCTCCAGCAGATTGTTGGAGACGCGGAAATGGGCATAATATTCATCAATTTCCTGCTGCAGCATCGTAATGCGGCGCAACGCGCGTTCCAGACGTTTCGTGGTGCGCACAATCCCAACGTAGTCCCACATAAACAGCCGCAGCTCGTGCCAGTTGTGCTGGATCACCACCAGCTCGTCCGGGTTCTCCACGCGGCTTTCATCCCAGGCCGGTAAACGCTCTGTTTCACGGGCGTAAGGCATGCGCTTCGCGATGTCCTCCGCCGCTGACCAGCCGTACACCAGACATTCAAGCAGCGAGTTAGACGCCATTCGGTTCGCGCCGTGTAGCCCGGTATAGCTGACCTCACCAATAGCATACAGACCGTTTACATCAGTGCGTCCGTGATCGTCAACCATCACGCCGCCGCAGGTATAGTGGGCGGCCGGGACAATGGGCACCGGATCGCGGGTTAAATCAATGCCAAGATTGAGCAGCTTTTCGTAAATCATCGGGAAATGCTGGCGAATGAATTCTGCCGGCTTATGGCTGATATCGAGATACATGCAGTCCACGCCAAGGCGCTTCATTTCGTGGTCGATGGCGCGGGCAACAATATCACGCGGCGCCAGTTCACCGCGGGCGTCAAAGTCCGGCATAAAGCGGGTACCGTCAGGGCGTTTCAGATAAGCCCCTTCGCCGCGCAGGGCTTCCGTCAGCAGGAAATTTCGCGCCTGAGGGTGGAACAGGGCGGTGGGGTGAAACTGATTAAATTCGAGATTCGCCACGCGGCAGCCGGCGCGCCAGGCCATAGCGATACCGTCCCCGGAAGCGATATCCGGATTCGTGGTGTACTGATACACCTTAGAGGCGCCACCTGTAGCCAACACCACAGCCTTCGCCTGACAGGTTTCCACCTTCTCTTTATTACGGTTCCAGACCCACGCTCCCACCACGCGACGCGTACCGGGCAGGCCTATCTTGTCGGAAACGATCAGATCAACCGCGTTGCTCCGCTCAAGGACCCGGATGTTAGGATGGTTCAGCGCTTTGCTGACCAGCGTGGTTTCCACTTCTTTTCCGGTAGCATCCGCGGCGTGCAGGATGCGGCGGTGGCTATGGCCGCCTTCACGCGTTAAGTGGTAGCTCTCTTCACCGTTGGGCTGAACCTGAGTATCGAATAAAACACCCTGATCGATAAGCCACTGAACGCAATGGCGGGCATTGCTGGCGACAAACTCTGCCGCGTGCGCATCCACGATCCCGGCCCCGGCAATCAGCGTATCTTCCACATGTGACGCAATGCTGTCGGTCTCGTCAAATACTGCGGCAATGCCGCCCTGAGCATAAAATGTGGAGCCTTCACTTATCGGGCCTTTGCTCAGAACGATAACGTTCTGATGTTCAGCCAGACGCAGCGCCAGAGAGAGACCGGCAGCGCCGCTGCCGATGATCAGTACATCACAATGAAGTTCAGGTGTTGTGTTCATGATTGTTGTTTAATTTACTAAACAGTGTTGGGGCAGAATAGCACCTGAATGCGAGATATCGCACGTTTTTTTTAATAGAAGTTGCAATGACTAAACGCACAGGCAGGGGTATACGAAGGGTAAATAAATGAAATTATTTTGCGAAGCAGATCGTTAGCGTCAGATTTTGTGGTGAAATAAAGCCTGTGTTGCGTTACTCTTCTGGCGGGAAAAAGATGTTTCTTGTCAGAAAGTGGTGCGTATCGTGAACAGACTTATAATGAGAGAAAATGAACGGTCTGCGGCGCGATGAACAAAAACAAAGGCGTTACGGAACTTATTGAAGATCAGACACTCTAAGCTGGTGCTTGCTCAAAGTGCGGTAGTTATAGAGTGGCGTTTCGATAACGCGTGGAATTTAGGTTTGGGGAGACATTACCTCGGATGAGCGAGCAGTTAACGGACCAGGTCCTGGTTGAACGGGTCCAGAAGGGAGATCAGAAAGCCTTTAACCTACTGGTGGTGCGCTACCAGCATAAGGTGGCGAGTCTGGTTTCCCGCTATGTACCGTCAGGTGATGTACCTGATGTGGTGCAAGAGTCTTTTATTAAGGCCTATCGCGCGCTGGAATCTTTCCGGGGAGATAGTGCTTTTTATACCTGGCTGTACCGTATTGCTGTCAATACGGCAAAGAATTACCTTGTTGCTCAGGGTCGTCGCCCGCCGTCCAGTGATGTAGACGCTATCGACGCCGAAAACTTCGAAAGTGGCGGTGCGCTGAAAGAAATTTCGAACCCTGAGAACTTAATGTTGTCAGAAGAGCTGAGACAAATTGTTTTTCGCACGATCGAGTCACTCCCGGAAGATTTACGCATGGCAATTACGTTACGGGAGCTTGATGGTCTGAGCTATGAAGAGATAGCCGCTATCATGGATTGTCCGGTCGGCACGGTTCGTTCACGAATTTTCCGTGCGCGAGAAGCTATTGATAATAAAGTTCAACCGCTTATCAGGCGTTGACGATAGCGGGATACTGGAAAAGGTATTAGGCATGCAGAAAGAAAAACTTTCCGCTTTAATGGATGGTGAGACGCTGGATAGTGAGCTGCTCAACGAGCTGTCTCATTCTCCCGAAATGCAAGAGACCTGGGAGAGTTACCATCTCATCCGTGACACGCTGCGCGGTGATACCGGAGAGGTTCTCCATTTCGATATCTCAGCCCGCGTGATGGCGGCCATCGAGAATGAGCCTGTTCATCAGACCACTCCGCTGATTCCTGAAGCGCAACCCGCACCGCACCAGTGGCAGAAAATGCCGTTCTGGAAAAAAGTGCGTCCGTGGGCCAGCCAGCTCACCCAAATGGGGGTGGCTGCATGCGTATCGCTTGCAGTTATCGTTGGCGTCCAGCACTATAATACTCAGTCTGAAACTAATCAGCAGCCAGAAGCGCCAGTGTTTAACACACTGCCGATGATGGGCAAAGCCAGCCCGGTAAGTCTGGGCGTACCGGCTGATGCCTCCGCCAGCGGCGGTCAGCAACAGCAGGTTCAGGAGCAGCGCCGTCGCATTAATGCGATGTTGCAGGATTATGAGTTGCAGCGTCGTCTGCACTCTGAACAGCTTCAGTTTGAGCAGGCCCAAACTCAGCAAGCTGCTGTGCAGGTGCCCGGAAACCAAACTTTAGGAACGCAATCGCAGTAATGAAGCAACTTTGGTTCGCCATGTCTCTGATGGCGGGTAGCCTGTTCTTCTCTGCTAACGCCTCGGCTGATGTTTCATCCGGGGCGTTGTTGCAGCAAATGAATCTGGCCAGCCAGTCACTCAATTACGAGTTGGCATTTATCAGCATCAACAAGCAGGGCGTCGAGTCGTTACGCTATCGCCATGCCCGTCTTGATAACCAGCCGCTCGCCCAGCTTTTACAGATGGATGGCCCGCGTCGGGAAGTTGTCCAGCGTGGCAACGAAATCAGCTATTTCGAGCCCGGTCTGGAGCCTTTCACGCTGAATGGCGACTATATCGTTGATTCTCTACCGTCGCTTATCTATACCGACTTCAAACGACTTGCCCCTTACTATGATTTTATTTCGGTAGGGCGTACCCGTATTGCAGACAGGCTGTGTGAAGTGATCCGCGTGGTTGCGCGCGATGGCACACGCTACAGCTATATCGTCTGGATTGATGCGGAAACCAAGCTGCCGATGCGCGTGGACCTGCTCGACCGCGACGGCGAGACGCTTGAACAGTTCCGCGTCATCTCCTTCAGCGTGAACAATCAGGTTGGCAACAGCATGCAGAATCTGGCGAAGGCCAGCCTGCCGCCGCTGCTTTCTGTTCCTGCAGGGGACTCCGCTAATTTCAACTGGGTTCCTTCCTGGATACCGCAAGGCTTTAGCGAAGTGTCCAGCAGCCGTCGTCAGTTGCCCACCATTGATACGCCGGTTGAATCACGCCTCTATTCCGATGGCTTGTTCAGCTTCTCGGTGAATATCAACCGCGCAACGGCAAACAGCGCTGAACAAATGCTTCGTACCGGGCGTCGTACGGTCAGCACCATGGTTCGCGATAACGCAGAAATCACGATTGTGGGGGAATTACCTCCGCAGACGGCGAAGCGCATTTCAGACAGCATTAAATTCAGGGCCGCACAATGATTAAAGAGTGGGCAACCGTCGTCTCGTGGCAGAATGGTATTGCGCTGGTCAGCTGTGATGTTAAAGCCTCATGCAATAGCTGCGCATCCCGAGCCGGTTGTGGCAGTCGCGTGCTGAATAAGTTAGGGCCACAGACATCGCATACGATCTCCGTGCCGAGCGAACAGCCGCTGGTGGCGGGTCAGAAGGTGGAACTGGGCATTACGGAAGGCAGTCTGCTGAGTTCCGCGATGCTGGTCTATCTCTCCCCGCTGGTGGGGCTGTTTGTCATGGGCGGCCTTTTTCAGATGCTGTTTGGTACCGACGTGGCCGCCATGTGCGGTGCAGCTTTGGGTGGCGTAGGGGGATTCTGGCTTGCCAAAGGCATCTCACCGAAGCTCGCCGCGCGCGATGAGTGGCAGCCCGTTATTCTGAGCGTTGCGCTGGCGCCTGACCAACTTCGCGTCGAGACGCTCTCTTCTGAGGCCCGGTGATCCACCGGGCTTTATCATTATTTACATCTCAAAAAAGAAAACGCCATTTCTTCGCGCTATGCTTGGCTCTAAGTGCATTTCCAGGTTGCGGGTATGTAGTGTAGAATGCTGCGTTTTCGCACTGAAAAACGTCAGGCTAAGAACAGCGGCCTCCAGGAATTCGTAAGGCATAATTATTTAACTATATGAAGAACATACGTAACTTTTCGATCATTGCTCACATTGACCACGGTAAGTCGACGCTGTCTGACCGTATTATCCAGATTTGCGGTGGCCTGTCTGATCGTGAAATGGCAGCCCAGGTACTGGACTCCATGGACCTGGAACGCGAACGCGGTATCACCATCAAAGCGCAGAGCGTGACGCTCGACTATAAAGCTTCTGATGGCGAAACTTATCAACTGAACTTTATCGACACCCCAGGCCACGTTGACTTCTCCTATGAAGTATCACGCTCGCTGGCGGCCTGTGAAGGTGCGCTGCTGGTGGTCGATGCCGGGCAGGGCGTTGAAGCCCAGACCCTGGCGAACTGTTACACCGCGATGGAAATGGATCTCGAGGTTGTGCCGGTTCTGAACAAAATCGACCTGCCAGCCGCCGATCCTGAGCGCGTGGCGGAAGAGATTGAAGACATTGTCGGCATTGACGCGACCGACGCCGTACGCTGCTCCGCGAAAACCGGTGTAGGTGTGACCGACGTGCTGGAACGCCTGGTACGTGATATTCCGGCCCCGGAAGGCGACCCGGATGGTCCATTGCAGGCGCTGATCATCGACTCCTGGTTCGATAACTACCTGGGCGTGGTCTCACTGGTGCGTATCAAAAACGGCACCATGCGTAAAGGCGACAAAATCAAGGTTATGAGTACCGGACAGGTCTACAACGCAGACCGTCTGGGTATCTTCACGCCAAAACAGGTTGACCGTACCGAGCTGAAATGCGGCGAGGTTGGCTGGCTGGTCTGCGCGATTAAAGACATCCTCGGCGCGCCAGTGGGCGATACCCTGACCGGCGCGCGTAACCCGGCAGACAAAGCGCTGCCTGGCTTCAAAAAGGTGAAACCGCAGGTTTACGCGGGTCTGTTCCCGGTCAGCTCTGACGACTACGAAAACTTCCGCGATGCGCTCGGCAAGCTGAGCCTGAACGATGCCTCCCTGTTCTACGAGCCAGAAAGTTCAACGGCGCTGGGCTTCGGCTTCCGCTGCGGCTTCCTCGGCCTGCTGCACATGGAGATTATTCAGGAGCGTCTGGAGCGTGAATACGATCTGGATCTGATCACCACCGCACCAACGGTAGTCTACGAAGTAGAAACCACCTCGAAAGAAGTGATCTACGTCGATAGCCCGTCCAAGCTGCCGCCGCTGAACAACATTCACGAGCTGCGCGAGCCTATTGCAGAATGTCACATGCTGCTGCCGCAGGAGTTCCTGGGGAACGTTATTACGCTCTGTATTGAGAAGCGTGGCGTGCAGACCAACATGGTTTACCACGGTAACCAGGTGGCGCTGACCTATGAAATCCCTATGGCGGAAGTGGTACTCGACTTCTTCGACCGTCTGAAGTCTACCTCCCGTGGCTATGCGTCACTGGATTACAACTTCAAGCGTTTCCAGGCCTCCAACATGGTGCGCGTGGACGTGCTGATCAACGGCGAGCGTGTGGATGCGCTGGCGCTCATCACCCACAACGACAATGCGCCGTACCGTGGCCGCGAGCTGGTTGAGAAGATGAAAGATCTGATCCCGCGTCAGCAGTTTGACATTGCGATTCAGGCGGCCATCGGTAACCACATCATTGCCCGCTCAACCGTGAAGCAGCTGCGTAAAAACGTTCTGGCGAAGTGCTATGGCGGTGACGTCAGCCGTAAGAAAAAGCTGCTGCAGAAGCAGAAAGAAGGTAAGAAGCGTATGAAGCAGGTCGGTAACGTTGAGCTGCCGCAGGAAGCATTCCTTGCCATTCTTCATGTCGGTAAAGACGGCAAATAACTTTTAAGGAGTTGGCATGGCGAACATGTTTGCCCTGATCCTGGTCATCGCTACGCTGGTGACAGGCCTGCTGTGGTGCCTGGATAAGTTTATCTTCGCCCCAAAACGCCGTGAACGTCAGGCTGCCGCGCAGGCAGCGACTGGCGATGCGCTTGACGCGAAAACCCTGAAGAAAGTTGGCCCGAAACCGGGCTGGCTGGAAACGGGCGCGTCGGTGTTCCCGGTGCTGGCGATTGTGCTGGTGGTACGTTCGTTTATTTATGAGCCGTTCCAGATCCCATCGGGATCAATGATGCCAACGCTGCTGATCGGTGATTTTATTCTGGTTGAGAAGTTTGCCTACGGCATTAAAGATCCGATTTACCAGAAAACGCTGATCGAAACGGGGCATCCGAAACGTGGCGACATCGTGGTGTTTAAATATCCGGACGATCCGCGTCTGGATTACATTAAGCGCGCGGTGGGTCTGCCGGGTGATAAAGTGACCTACGATCCGGTTGCGAAGGAAGTCACCGTTCAGCCGGGCTGCAGCTCCGGTACCGCGTGTGAAAACGCGCTGCCAATCACCTACTCAAACGTTGAACCAAGTGATTTCGTGCAGACTTTCGCCCGTCGTAACGGCGGTGAAGCGACCAGCGGGTTCTTCCAGGTGCCAAAAGGTGAAACCAAAGAGAACGGCATTCGTCTGGTTGAGCGCAAAGAGACGCTGGGCGATGTCACTCACCGCATTCTGACCGTGCCAATCGCGCAGGACCAAGTGGGGATGTATTACAAACAGCCGGGTCAGCAGCTGGCCAGCTGGATCGTACCGCCGGGACACTACTTCATGATGGGCGATAACCGCGATAACTCCGCGGACAGCCGTTACTGGGGCTTTGTGCCGGAAGCGAATCTGGTGGGTAAAGCAACCGCGATCTGGATGAGTTTTGAGAAGCAGGAAGGCGAGTGGCCGACCGGGGTGCGCCTGAATCGTATTGGCGGAATCCATTAATTCTCAGGAAAAGAACACGTAGCCGCGTTATTTCGCGGCTACGTGAATTATTTCCTCGATAAATCTCTTTGAACTAACGACATCCCCTGTCGTTGTGTATAGAATATTCCCCCGAAGTTTAAGGTTGGCCCTGCAAGGGTGCCACGGCACACGAAACCGCGTTGGTTTTCTCAGGTCGGTTTCGTGTGCTGCATTTTTGACGCATTCATTTATTGGTATCGCATGAACCCCATCGTAATTAATCGGCTTCAACGGAAGCTGGGCTACACTTTTCATCATCAGGAGTTGTTGCAACAGGCATTAACCCATCGCAGTGCCAGCAGCAAACATAATGAGCGTCTCGAGTTTCTGGGTGACTCTATTTTAAGTTTCGTGATTGCGAATGCGCTTTATCATCGTTTCCCGCGCGTGGACGAAGGTGATATGAGCCGCATGCGCGCCACGCTGGTGCGCGGCAACACCCTCGCTGAAATCGCGCGCGAATTTGAACTGGGCGAATGTCTGCGTCTTGGGCCGGGTGAACTGAAAAGCGGCGGCTTCCGTCGTGAATCTATTCTTGCCGATACGGTCGAAGCATTAATTGGTGGCGTGTTCCTGGACAGCGATATCCAGACCGTAGAAAAGCTGATCCTTAACTGGTATCAGACCCGTCTGGACGAAATTAGCCCGGGCGATAAACAAAAAGATCCGAAAACGCGCCTGCAGGAATATTTGCAGGGCCGTCATCTGCCGCTGCCATCCTATCTGGTGGTGCAGGTTCGTGGCGAAGCGCACGATCAGGAATTTACCATCCATTGCCAGGTCAGTGGCCTGAGTGAACCGGTGGTGGGCACAGGTTCGAGCCGCCGTAAGGCTGAACAGGCTGCCGCCGAACAGGCGTTAAAAATGCTGGAGCTGGAATGAGCGAAGAAAAAACCTATTGCGGATTTATTGCCATCGTCGGACGTCCGAACGTCGGCAAATCCACCCTGCTGAATAATCTGCTTGGGCAGAAGATTTCCATCACCTCGCGTAAGGCGCAGACCACGCGTCACCGCATCGTCGGCATCCATACTGAAGGCGCATATCAGGCAATCTACGTCGATACCCCTGGCCTGCACATGGAAGAGAAGCGTGCCATTAACCGTCTGATGAACAAGGCGGCGAGCAGCTCCATCGGCGACGTAGAACTGGTGATTTTCGTTGTGGAGGGCACCCGCTGGACGCCGGACGACGAAATGGTACTGAACAAGCTGCGTGACGGCAAAACGCCGGTGATCCTCGCGGTCAACAAAGTTGACAACGTGCAGGAAAAAGCTGACCTGCTGCCGCACCTGCAGTGGCTGGGCAGCCAGATGAACTTCCTCGATATCGTTCCGCTGTCTGCTGAGACCGGCCTGAACGTCGATACCATCGCGGGCATCGTACGTAAGCACTTGCCGGAAGCGATTCACCACTTCCCGGAAGATTACATCACCGATCGCTCTCAGCGCTTTATGGCGTCTGAAATCATCCGTGAAAAGCTGATGCGTTTCCTGGGCGCCGAGCTGCCGTACTCTGTGACGGTGGAGATCGAGCGTTTCCAGAGCAACGAGCGCGGTGGCTACGACATTAACGGCCTGATCCTCGTCGAGCGTGAAGGGCAGAAGAAGATGGTGATCGGCAACAAAGGCGCCAAGATCAAAACCATCGGTATCGAAGCCCGTAAGGACATGCAGGAGATGTTCGAAGCGCCAGTTCATCTGGAACTGTGGGTGAAGGTGAAATCTGGCTGGGCCGATGATGAGCGTGCTCTGCGCAGCCTCGGTTACGGCGAAGATCAATAACTCAAGACGACGAGTATAATGGAAGGTTGGCAGCGCGCCTTCGTTCTCCATAGTCGTCCCTGGAGCGAAACCAGCCTGATGCTGGACGTCTTCACGGAAGAGTCGGGCCGCGTGCGCCTTGTTGCGAAAGGCGCACGATCCAAACGTTCTAATCTGAAGGGTGCCCTACAGCCTTTTACGCCGCTGCTGGTTCGCTTTGGCGGGCGAGGGGAAGTCAAAACCTTGCGCAGCGCTGAAGCCGTCTCTCTGGCGCTTCCCCTTTCTGGCATCACGCTCTACAGCGGTCTGTATGTCAACGAGCTCATCTCCCGCGTCCTTGAACATGAGACTCGCTTCTCGGAACTTTTCTTCGATTATCTGCACTGTATCCAGGCACTGGCGGGTGCGACCGGCACGCCCGAACCCGCCCTGCGTCGTTTCGAACTGGCGCTGCTGGGCCACCTCGGGTACGGCGTGGATTTTCTGCACTGCGCAGGCAGCGGTGATGAGGTGGAAGACACCATGACCTACCGCTACCGCGAAGAAAAAGGCTTTATTGCCAGCGTCGTCGTTGATAACAGTACTTTTACCGGACGCCAGCTCAAAGCGCTTTATGAACGCGAGTTTCCGGACGCCGATACCCTGCGCGCAGCAAAACGCTTTACCCGGATTGCCCTCAAGCCGTATCTTGGCGGCAAGCCCTTAAAGAGCCGCGAATTATTCAGGCAGTTTATGCCCAAACGTTAGACCACAGCATCAGAAAGAAAACCGAGGATTGTCATGGCTGAATTACTGTTAGGCGTCAACATCGACCACATCGCCACCCTGCGTAACGCGCGCGGCACGGCGTATCCCGATCCGGTTCAGGCGGCGTTTATCGCTGAACAGGCTGGTGCCGACGGCATTACCGTTCACCTGCGTGAAGACCGCCGCCACATTACCGACCGCGACGTGCGCATTCTTCGTCAGACGCTGGACACCCGTATGAATCTGGAGATGGCGGTCACCGAAGAGATGCTGACCATTGCCTGCGAGACCAAACCGCACTTCTGCTGCCTGGTGCCGGAAAAACGCCAGGAAGTGACCACCGAAGGTGGACTGGACGTGGCGGGGCAGCAGGACAAAATGCGCGATGCCTGCAAGCGCCTGGCGGATGCCGGTATCCTGGTTTCTCTGTTTATCGACGCCGATTTCGCGCAGATTAAAGCGGCAGCCGACGTGGGCGCGCCGTATATCGAAATTCACACCGGCTGCTATGCCGATGCTAAAAACGATGCCGAGCAGGCCAAAGAGCTGGAGCGTATCGCCAAAGCGGCCACCTACGCCGCGAGCCTGGGACTGAAGGTTAATGCCGGTCACGGCCTGACCTACCACAACGTGAAGGCCATTGCTGCTCTGCCGGAAATGCATGAGCTGAACATCGGCCACGCCATTATTGGCCGCGCGGTGATGAGCGGCCTGAAAGAGGCGGTTTCAGAGATGAAACGCCTGATGCTGGAAGCGCGTCAGTAATGGCCATTCTGGGCTTAGGCACCGATATCGTCGAAATAGCCCGCATTGAAGCGGTGATCGCCCGGAGCGGCGATCGCCTGGCAAGGCGCGTGCTGAGCGATAACGAATGGGCCATCTGGGAAGCGCACCAGCAGCCGGTGCGTTTTCTGGCAAAGCGCTTTGCGGTAAAAGAGGCGGCAGCCAAAGCCTTCGGGACCGGCATTCGTAACGGCCTGGCATTTAACCAGTTCGAAGTTTTTAATGATGAGCTGGGCAAACCGAGCCTGCGTCTGTGGGGTGAAGCGCAAAAGCTGGCGGAGAAGCTGGGGGTGAATCATATGCACGTGACGATCGCAGATGAACGTCACTATGCCAGCGCGACGGTGATTATCGAAAGCTAAATTTTGTCCGCGTGGTGCATCAGGACAAATTTATCCCACAGTTGCTCTTCGCTCTCGACGTGTGTCGGATCCTTCAGAATAGTGTTGGGGATCGGGCACACCTTCTGACAGGTCGGCGTCTCATAGTGGCCGACGCATTCCGTGCAGCGGTCGCTGTTAATCTCGTAAATGCTGTCGCCCATCGAAATCGCCTGGTTCGGGCATTCGGGTTCGCACATATCGCAATTGATGCATTTTTTGGTAATTAACAGCGCCATCAGGAAATTCTCAGAAACAACACAAACTGGGCGGGCATTATACGCGTCAAACCAGTTTCTTTACCAGTTCTTCGCTGTGACGAATGCGCTCAGGCGCGCGCTCCAGATCCTGCTGTACCAGCGCCATAAACAGCAGGTCCGTCAGCATCATTTGTGCGCTGGTGGACGAAATTGCCGCGCTGCGCGTGGCCTGCTCTTCGGCAATGGTATACAAACAGCGCGTTGCCCGCTGCTGCAGCGCATTTGGCGTAAAGCCGGTGATCGCCAGAATTTTGCCGCCGACGCGCAGGGCTTCGTCGGTCGCCATGTTGATCTCGCGGCGCTCGCCGGAGTAGGAGATGGCCAGCAGCAGATCGTCAGGATCCATCGCCTGCACGGTCGCCAGCAGGGCGTGCATATCCTGCTCGACGATGGCGTTAAAACCGATTTTAGTCAGCTTCCAGCCAAAATTACGCGCCACCAGACCGGACGCGCCAATACCGGTCAAAATAATACGCCGCGCCGCCCGCAGCATCGCCACGCTTTCCAGTAATTTCTCTTCGGTATTCACGTCCAGCGTGGCGTGCATGGCCGCCACGTTCTCCTTGATCAGCTTTTCCCCAACCAGACGCATCGGGTCATCGCCGCGGATCTGGTTATGCACCGGCATGGACTGCGGATTCGGGTTACTCACCAGCGCTTCGCTGATTGCCAGCTTAAGAGCGGGAAAACCCTTAAACCCGATCTTCTGGGCAAATTTCACCACGCTTGACTGGCTCACTCCAGCTTCGCTTGCCAGCTGCTGTGAGCTGAGGTGGCGGGCGCGATCGGGCTGAGAAAGCAGAAAATCCGCCAGCTTTTTGTCGCTTTGAGCAAAGCCGGCGTAGCGCTGGCGAATGCGAATTAAACAGTTCATGAGTACTCCCGGCGGAAATGTGATTGTCTGCGCAAAAACGAATTCTGCTCGCCTGAATGAATTTTATATTCCATTATAGTGTGATTATTATGAATTAAAAATTCTTGAGGTACAAAAAATGAATCTTGGCTCACTTGTTTCTGAAACGCGTAACCCGCAAACCATGGATCTGGATGCGCTCTCCACCCTGGAGCTGGTTAACTGCTTTAATCAACAGGATACGCTGGTAGCGCAGGCAGTGAAAGAGACATTGCCAGAGGTGGCGAAAGCGGTCGATGCGGCGGCGGAAGCTCTTAAGGTCGGTGGTCGCATTATCTATATGGGGGCCGGTACCAGCGGGCGTCTCGGGGTGCTGGATGCCTCGGAATGTCCGCCCACCTTTGGCGTTCCGCACGGCCTGGTGGTTGGCCTGATTGCAGGTGGTCCCGGCGCGCTGCTGAAGGCCGTTGAAGGGGCGGAGGACAATAAACAGCTGGGTGAGGATGACCTGAAGGATCTGAACCTGACGGCGAACGATCTGGTGGTCGGCCTGGCGGCATCCGGGCGCACGCCGTACGTCATTGGCGGCCTGGAATACGCCAACCGGACCGGCTGCACGACGGTCGCCATCTCCTGCAACCCCGGCTCGCCGATTGCGCAGGTGGCCGCTATCGCCATCTCTCCGGTCGTTGGGCCGGAAGCGCTCACCGGCTCCACGCGCCTGAAATCCGGGACCGCGCAAAAGCTGGTGCTCAATATGATCTCCACCGGTGCGATGGTGAAGTTCGGCAAGGTCTACCAGAACCTGATGGTCGATATGCAGGCCACCAACGTCAAGCTGGTGGACAGAGCCTGCCGCATGGTGATGGAGGCGACAGGCGCGGGCCGTGAAGAGGCAGAAGCGGTGCTCAGGCAGACCGATCACGACGTTAAACCGGCCATTTTAATGATCTTAAGCGGGCTGGACGCGGCGGCCGCGCGAGCCAAACTCGACGCGCATAACGGCTTCTTACGGGCGGCATTAGAAAACTAGCAGAGGCGTTTATGGACAAAACAGCAGCGCTCGCCAGCGATATCCTGCAGGGGATAGGCGGGGAGAAAAATATTCAGCGTCTGGAAAACTGCATGACGCGCGTGCGCGTCGAGGTGCATAACGACGACCAGCTTGACGTGCCGGGCCTGAAGAAGCTGTCCGGCGTCAGCGGCTACGTAAAACAGGGGCAGCAACACCAGCTGATCGTCGGGCCGGGCAAGGCGGCGCAGGTTGTCGACGCCATGCGCGCGCTGATGGTCGGCGGTGCGAGCGTGACGGTTGACGACGCTGAACGCACCAAAGCGCAGGCGAAGGCCAAATACAAAGCTCCCATGAGCGATGCGCTGCGACAGCTGGCAAACGTCTTTATCCCGCTGATCCCGGCGTTTATAGCTTCCGGCTTGATCACCGGGATCATCAACATCCTTAAGCGGCCAGATATCGTCGGGGATTTTGCCACGCAGTATCCGAACCTGCTGGGCATTCTCGGGATCTTCGGCAGCGCGGTGTTTGCCATTATGAACATTCTGGTCGGGGTCAATACCGCGAAGGTGTTTGGCGGCTCGCTGGCCATGGGCGGCGTAATGGCAGGGATCTTGTCCAGCCCGCAGCTAGCGCAAATCACGCTGTTTGGCGAGGCGCTCCAGCCTGGTCGCGGCGGGGTGATTGCCGTGCTGCTGGTGGTTATTCTTATGTGCTGGATCGAGAAAAAGCTACGCGCGGTTCTGCCTGGCTCGATTGAGCTGATCCTCAACCCGCTGCTGACCACGTTAATTACCGGTAGCGTCGCGATTGTGGTCCTTCAGCCACTAGGCGGGTGGATCTCTGACGCCATCGCCCACGGCGCGTCTCTGGCTATCGACCGCGGCGGCCTGCTGGTGGGGGCGGTGCTGTCAGGTACCTTCCTGCCGCTGGTGCTGACCGGCCTGCATCAGGGGCTGGTGCCGATCCACGTCGAGCTGGTGCAGGCGCACGGCTATAACGCGCTGCTGCCTATTCTCTCGATGGCGGGCGTCGGGCAGGTGGGGGCAGCGATTGCCGTCCTGATGAAAACCCGCAACGCGCGCCTGAAAAAAGTGATTAAAGGGGCGCTGCCGGTCGGGCTGCTCGGCATTGGCGAGCCGCTGATATTCGGCGTCACGCTGCCGCTGGGTAAACCGTTCCTTGCGGCCTGTCTGGGGGGCGCTGTAGGCGGGGCACTCATTAGCTACTGGAAAGTCGCCACCGTTATCACCTTTGGTCTCTCCGGTTTACCGCTGGCATTAACCATCGTGACCGGAAAAGTCATGCTCTATCTGTTAGGCTATTTAGTAGCGGTGATCGCCGGGTTCCTGTTTACCTGGCTGTTAGGATTCAACGACCCAGAGGAGTAAGGTTTGGCCAATCACGAGCGTCGCGTTGTCTTTTTCGATCTGGATGGAACGCTGCATCAGCAGGATATGTTTGGTACGTTTATGCGCTACCTGCTGCGGCGTCAGCCTCTGAACGCGCTGCTCGTCTTACCGCTCTTACCCCTCATTGGCATCGCGCTGCTGGTAAAAGGCCGGGCGGCGCGCTGGCCGATGAGCCTGCTGCTGTGGGGATGTACGTTTGGCCACAGCGAAGCGCGGCTCAAACAGCTCGAAAAGGAGTTCGCTCTCTGGTTCCGCGGCCACGTTGCCGCGTTTCCCGTGGTGCAGGCGCGCCTGACCAGCTATCTTGACGCCAACGATGCCGATATCTGGCTGATTACCGGCTCCCCGCAGACGCTGGTGGAGCAGGTCTACTTTGATACCCCCTGGCTGCCGCGCGTAAATCTTATCGCCACGCAAATCTCCCGCGGCTACGGCGGCTGGGTCCTGACGATGCGCTGTCTGGGGCATGAAAAAGTTGTCCAGCTGGAAAAACGCATCGGCACGCCGCTGCGTCTTTACAGCGGCTACAGCGACAGCAAGCAGGACAACCCGCTGCTCTATTTTTGCCAGCACCGCTGGCGCGTTACTCCCCTCGGTGAACTTCAGCAACTCGAATAGTGTTATCTGTAAGGGCTGTGTATAATGCCGCCCGCTTTTCGACTGGAGTATCAATCCTTGTCCACCTCAGAACACAATCATGAATACTGGATGCGCCACGCGCTGGCGCTGGCTCAACGGGCCTGGGACGAGGGCGAAGTGCCCGTGGGCGCGGTGCTGGTTCATAACAACCGGGTGATTGGGGAAGGGTGGAACCGTCCTATTGGCCGCCACGATCCTACCGCGCACGCCGAAATTATGGCGCTTCGTCAGGGCGGGCTGGTGCTGCAAAACTATCGTCTGCTCGATACCACCCTGTACGTCACCCTTGAACCCTGCGTGATGTGCTCCGGGGCGATGGTGCACAGCCGAATCGGTACCCTGGTGTTTGGAGCGCGGGATGAAAAAACCGGTGCGGCCGGTTCACTGATGGACGTGCTGGGTCATCCCGGAATGAATCATCAGGTGCAGACTATCGGTGGGGTACTTGCACCAGAGTGTTCGGGGCTATTAAGCGATTTCTTTCGAATGCGCCGTCAGCAGAAAAAGCAACAAAAGGCAGAATTGAAGTTGTCGGATGATTAAGCTCGTCCGGCGCCACAACCGGATAACTTTCCGCCAGCTGTTTTGCCTCTGTTGCCTCTTTCTCTTTCTCCAGCAGATAGCCGACCAGGCTAATCTGATACTTACGTATATTTTCCACGTAGGCGTAGGCTTCATGTCCGCGCGCGTAGCCATACGTCAGCTTGTTGTACCATGGCTTCTGGCTCAGCAGCGGCAGGCGCTGTTTTACGTCTGACCAGCTGTCCGGGTTTCCCTTCGTTTTCGCCGTCAGAGCCCGCGCGTCAAGCATGTGCGCGTAGCCCATGTTGTAGGCCGCCAGCGCAAACCAGATCCGTTCTTCTTCCGGCACGGTTTCCGGGACTTTAGCCATCATATCCTGCAGGTAGCGCGTCCCGCCGCTGATGCTCTGTTCCGCATCGGTGCGGTCGTTAACGCCCAGGCTCAGCGCGGTATTTTTGGTTAACATCATCAGTCCGCGTACGCCCGTTGGCGACGTGGCCTGGGTGTCCCAGTGGGACTCCTGGTACGAGATAGCCGCCAGCAGTTTCCAGTCAATCTCCTGGGCATATTTTTCGAAAAGCGGCTGCAGGTCAGGCAGGACGCTGTCAACCGCGCGCAGGAAGCTGCGGGTGTCAACGTAGTCAAAGTCATCCCCGTGGCCGAGGTACTTCTCCTCAAGTCGCGCCAGCGTGCCGTCTTCATTGATGGTGTTATAAAAATCCAGCATGGCCGCCGAGAGGGTCTGGTCATCATCCAGATGGGTAAACCAGGTCACCGGCTGTTCGTCCGTCACGTCCAGCGCCACGGCGATTTCAGGATGCACCCGCTGGAACAGGCTGATCGCCACCGAATCGGCGATGGTGTAGGGCAGTTTCTGATCTTTGACCTGCTCCAGCAGCTCCGTCGTGCCGAGTTTAGGGTCAACCGTCCAGCTCAGATCCGGGTATTTTTTCTCCTTTAACTCACGCAGGTCGTCAATCACTACGTGGCCGGGAGCAATCGTCAGCTGTTGCGCGTTGATCGAGGCAAGCGTACGCGGGCGCAGGCTCCCGACGCGATAAACCAGCTGCTGGGAAACGGAGTAGTAGGTCGGGCCCGGCTGGTAGTTCTTGCTGCGCTCGCTGTTATAGACCAGCCCGGCAGCGAGGATATCGGCGTTGTTGTTGTCCAGGTCGTCAAACAGCTGGTTGATGTTCTGGCGGACGGTAATTTTAAGCTTCACGCCCAGATAATCGGCAAACTGCTGCGCCAGCTCATAATCCAGACCAATAATTTTGCCGTTGATGTCGCTGTAAATCAGCGGAGAGTTGAGGGTACTGACGCGCAGTTCCCCCCGCTCCTGAATGGCGGCGATACGATTTTCGGCTTTGCCGAACCAGGGGATGGAAGGCCAGAGGGCCACTGCCAGCAGCAACGTTACAATGCCGATGAGCAGATAATTAATCTTTAATTTTTTCAATTAGTTAATTCTCTGCGACGCCGGTTGCCTCAGTCTGCTGTAGCCATGTTAATCATAAGGTTTGTCATTGAATGAGCGGCATTTTGCGTAAACTTGCGCCACTTGGCAACCAATTAGAGAGACAGGTCACATCTATTGTTAAACGCTGAAGTCGATTTTATTTCGACGCAAACGGTTTCGTCGGCGCTCAGGATTCTCTATAATGACGCCCGTTTTCCCCCCTTGCGCACACTGTAAGCGCCCCGGCGCTTCGAAGACGAGAGACTTATGATGGAAATTCTGCGTGGTTCGCCTGCACTGTCTGCCTTCCGTATTACCAAACTGCTGGCACGTTTTCAGGCGGCCGACCTTCCGGTAAGCAATATTTACGCTGAGTATGTCCATTTTGCTGACCTGAATGCCCCCCTGAATGCAGAGGAGCGCGTACAGCTGGAACGCCTGCTCAAGTATGGCCCAAATCTGAGCAGCCATACGCCAACCGGCAAACTGATCCTTGCGACGCCGCGTCCGGGCACCATCTCCCCCTGGTCTTCCAAAGCCACCGACATTGCCCACAACTGTGGCCTGAGCCAGATTAACCGTCTGGAGCGCGGCGTAGCGTACTACGTCGAAGCCTCTACCCTGAGCGACGCGCAGTGGCAGGCGGTTGCGGCTGAATTGCACGACCGCATGATGGAGAGCGTGTTTGCCTCTCTTGATGACGCACAGAAGCTTTTCTCCCATCATCAGCCTGCGCCGGTACAGAGCGTGGACCTGCTGGGGCAGGGCCGCCAGGCGCTGATTGACGCCAACCTGCGTCTCGGCCTGGCGCTGGCAGAAGACGAAATTGACTACCTGCAGGACGCGTTCGTTAAGCTCAACCGCAACCCGAACGACATCGAACTCTACATGTTCGCGCAGGCCAACTCTGAGCACTGCCGCCATAAGATTTTCAATGCCGACTGGATTATCGACGGCGAACAGCAGCCGAAGTCGCTGTTCAAAATGATCAAAAACACCATGGAACAAACCCCTGACCACGTGCTGTCTGCCTATAAAGACAACGCCGCGGTGATGGAAGGTTCCGAGGTGGGCCGCTTCTTCGCCGATCGCGAAGCAGGGCGCTATGACTTCCATCAGGAGCCTGCGCATATTCTGATGAAAGTGGAAACCCACAACCACCCGACGGCCATTTCTCCGTGGCCGGGTGCGGCGACCGGCTCCGGCGGCGAAATCCGTGACGAAGGGGCGACCGGTCGTGGGGCGAAACCAAAAGCGGGTCTGGTCGGCTTTTCCGTTTCTAACCTGCGCATCCCTGGCTTTGAACAGCCGTGGGAAGAAGATTTCGGCAAGCCAGAGCGCATCGTGACCGCGCTGGATATCATGACCGAAGGTCCGCTGGGCGGCGCGGCGTTTAACAACGAATTTGGCCGTCCGGCGCTGAACGGTTACTTCCGTACCTACGAAGAGAAGGTGGACAGCCACAACGGCGAAGAGCTGCGTGGCTACCACAAACCGATCATGCTGGCGGGCGGGATCGGCAACATCCGTGCCGATCACGTGCAAAAAGGCGAGATCGTCGTCGGCGCGAAGCTGATCGTGCTGGGCGGCCCGGCGATGAACATCGGTCTGGGCGGCGGTGCGGCCTCCTCTATGGCCTCCGGCCAGTCTGATGCGGATCTCGACTTCGCGTCCGTGCAGCGTGACAACCCTGAGATGGAGCGTCGCTGCCAGGAAGTGATCGACCGCTGCTGGCAGCTGGGCGATGCTAACCCGATTCTGTTCATCCACGACGTGGGCGCGGGCGGTCTGTCCAACGCTATGCCGGAGCTGGTGAGCGACGGCGGTCGCGGTGGCCGTTTCAACCTGCGCGATATCCTGAGCGATGAGCCGGGCATGAGCCCGCTCGAAATCTGGTGTAACGAATCCCAGGAGCGCTATGTGCTGGCGGTTGCGGCCGACCAGCTGCCGCTGTTTGACGAGCTGTGCCGCCGCGAGCGCGCGCCGTATGCCGTCATCGGTGAAGCGACCGAAGAGCAGCACCTGACTCTGAGCGACACCCATTTCGACAACCAGCCTATCGATCTGCCGCTGGACGTGCTGCTCGGCAAAACGCCGAAGATGACCCGCGATGTGCAGACCCGTAAAGCGGCGGGCAAAGCGCTGGATCGCCAGGGCATCACCGTGGCAGAAGCCGTTAATCGCGTGCTGCACCTGCCGGCTGTCGCTGAGAAAACCTTCCTGGTGACCATCGGCGATCGTACCGTGACCGGTATGGTGTCGCGCGATCAGATGGTTGGCCCGTGGCAGATCCCGGTGGCGAACTGCGCCGTGACCACCGCGAGCCTCGACAGCTACTACGGCGAAGCGATGGCGCTGGGTGAACGCACCCCGGTCGCGCTGCTGGACTTCGCCGCCTCTGCACGACTGGCGGTTGGTGAAGCGCTGACCAACATCGCGGCGACGCAGATTGGCGACATCAAACGTATCAAACTTTCCGCGAACTGGATGGCGGCAGCCGGTCACCCGGGGGAAGACGCCGGCCTGTATGAAGCCGTGAAAGCGGTGGGTGAGGAGCTGTGTCCAGCCCTCGGCCTGACCATTCCGGTGGGTAAAGACTCCATGTCGATGAAAACCCGCTGGCAGGAGGGTAACGAGCAGCGCGAGATGACGTCTCCGCTGTCGCTGGTGATCACCGCGTTTGCCCGCGTGGAAGACGTGCGCCATACCGTTACGCCGCAGCTGGCGACCGAAGATAACGCCCTGCTGTTGATTGACCTGGGTAAAGGCCACAACGCGCTGGGCGCCACCGCACTGGCGCAGGTTTATCGTCAACTTGGCGACAAGCCAGCCGACGTGCGCGACGTGGCGCAGCTAAAAGGCTTCTACGACGCAATTCAGGCGATGGTGGCGCAGCGCAAGCTGCTGGCCTACCACGACCGTTCCGACGGCGGCCTGCTGGTGACCCTGGCAGAGATGGCCTTTACCGGCCACTGCGGCGTGGAAGCGAACATTGCAACGCTTGGCGAAGACCGCCTGGCGGCGCTGTTTAACGAAGAGCTGGGTGCGGTGATTCAGGTTCGCGCCGCAGACCGCGAGGCGGTGGAAGCGATTCTGGCGAAGCACGGTCTGGCAGACTGCGTCCACTATCTGGGGAAAGCCGTTCAGGGCGACCGCTTCGTCATTGAGGCCGACGGTCACGCCGTGTTCAGCGAAAGCCGCACCACGCTGCGCATGTGGTGGGCAGAAACTACATGGCAGATGCAGCGCCTGCGCGATAACCCGGAATGCGCCGATCAGGAGCATAACGCAAAAGCGAATGACCAGGATCCTGGCCTGAACGTGAAGCTCTCCTTCGACATCAACGAAGACATCGCTGCGCCGTACATTGCGACCGGCGCGCGTCCGAAAGTGGCCGTGCTGCGCGAGCAGGGCGTTAACTCCCACGTTGAGATGGCTGCGGCCTTCCACCGCGCGGGCTTTGACGCTATCGACGTCCATATGAGCGACCTGCTGGCCGGGCGTACCGGTCTGGAAGATTTCCATGCGCTGGTGGCGTGCGGCGGTTTCTCCTACGGTGACGTGCTGGGCGCAGGCGAAGGCTGGGCGAAGTCCATTCTGTTTAATAGCCGCGTGCGCGACGAGTTCGAGACCTTCTTCCATCGTCCGCAAACCCTGGCGCTGGGCGTGTGCAACGGCTGCCAGATGATGTCTAACCTGCGCGAGCTGATCCCGGGCAGCGAAGCCTGGCCACGCTTTGTGCGCAACCAGTCCGACCGCTTCGAAGCGCGCTTCAGTCTGGTTGAAGTGACTCAGAGCCCGTCTCTGCTGCTGCAGGGGATGGTTGGCTCTCAGATGCCAATCGCCGTTTCCCACGGCGAAGGTCAGGTAGAAGTGCGCGATGCGGCCCATCTGGCGCAGCTCGAGAGCAAAGGTCTGGTGGCGCTGCGCTTTGTCGATAACTTCGGCAAGGTCACGGAAACCTATCCGGCGAACCCGAACGGCTCCGTCAATGGTATTACGGCGGTGACCAGCGAAAGCGGTCGCGCGACCATCATGATGCCGCACCCTGAACGCGTGTTCCGTACCGTGAGCAACTCCTGGCACCCGGAAAACTGGGGCGAGGACAGCCCGTGGATGCGTATCTTCCGCAACGCGCGTAAACAGCTGGGTTAAGATGTAAAGCAGGTACTTTGTAGGCCCGGTGAGCGTAGCGCCACCGGGTTTTTTTATGCGTGTCGCAAAATTGCGACAAAGATGGTATAGGGGTGTCTCCAAATGGAGACACTTAACTCATTGATTTATATATGGCAGGACAGGTTCCCGTTAAGGTGTTGCTTAATAGCGACACTTAGCCTGAAAATCATTCAGCGCACAACAAATAGATCAAACGAATAAAAGATATATATTTCAATGTGTTAATATTTTGTTTTGCATTCTGGCATGGGTGTTGCATAATATTAACCAGTGGCTCATTCACCTTCTTATGTCAGCCCCTTCGGGACGTGCTACATAAACTTCGAATGACGCACAAAAAGGTGCCTGCCGTCCAACTACTGATCATAGCGATGCTTTATCAGGCCAGGGCGAAACGTCGAGTTAGGCACCGCCTTATTCCATAACAAAGCCGGGTTTTTACCCGGCTTTGTTGTATCTGAAGGGCAGACTCAGTTACGCTCTCCGTAAACCCCCATGAAGAGAGTAATGCGTTGAAACGCTGGCCCGTTTTTCCCCGCTCCCTGCGACAGCTCGTGATGATGGCCTTTCTGCTGATCCTTCTGCCGCTGCTGATCCTCGCCTGGCAGGCATGGCAGAGCCTCAACGCGCTGAGTGCCCAGGCGGCGCTGACGAACCGCACCACGCTTATCGATGCCAGACGCAGTGAAGCGATGACCAACGCCGCGCTGGAGATGGAGCGTAGCTATCGTCAGTACTGCGTGCTCGACGATCGGACGCTGGAGAAGGTGTACCAGAGCCAGCGCAAGCGCTACAGCGAAATGCTGGATGCCCACGCGGGCGTGCTGCCGGACGACAGGCTGTATCAGGCGTTACGTCAGGATCTGAACGATCTCGCGCAGCTGCAGTGCCAGAACAGCGGCCCGGATGCGGCTGCCGCCGCGCGCCTTGAGGCATTCGCCGCCGCCAATACCGAAATGGTGCAGTCAACGCGCACGGTCATTTTCTCTCGCGGCCAGCAACTGCAGCAGGAGATTGCCGAGCGCGGCCAGTTCTTCGGCTGGCAGGCGCTGGTGCTGTTCCTGGTGAGCCTCGGGCTGGTGCTGCTCTTTACCCGCATGATCATCGGCCCGGTGAAGGGTATTCAGCGTATGATCAACCGCCTGGGGGAGGGGAAATCGCTCGGGGATACGGTTGCCTTTAAAGGCCCGCGCGAGCTGCGATCCGTCGGGCAGCGCATTATCTGGCTATCCGAGCGCCTGGCGTGGCTGGAATCCCAGCGTCATCAGTTCCTGCGCCATATTTCCCATGAGCTGAAAACCCCGCTGGCCAGCATGCGTGAAGGAACGGAGCTGCTGGCGGACGAGGTGGCAGGGTCGCTTACTCCGGAGCAGAAAGAGATTGTCGAAATTCTGGACGCCAGCAGCCGCAACCTGCAAAAGCTGATCGAGCAGCTTCTGGACTATAACCGAAAGCTGGCTGACGGGACGGTGGTACTGGAAGAGGTGGAGATTGAGCCACTGGTGGATATGGTGATCTCCGCCCATAGCTTGCCGGCAAGAGCTAAAATGATGCATACCGGGGTGGAGCTGAATGCGCCGACATGCCTGGCTGAACCCATGCTATTAATGAGCGTTCTGGATAATCTTTACTCCAATGCGGTGCACTATGGTACTGAATCCGGTAACATTTATATCCGAAGTTATACGAAGGGCTCCCGGGTGTTTATTGACGTCGCAAACACCGGCACCCCGATCCCCGATGACGAAAAAACCATGATCTTCGAACCCTTTTTCCAGGGGAGTCATCAGCGGAAAGGCGCGGTAAAAGGAAGCGGTCTGGGATTAAGCATTGCTCGGGACTGCATACGACGCATGCAGGGTGAGCTAAACATTGCCACGGACGAACGTTCAGATGTTTGCTTCCGTATTGAACTGCCCCTGAGCCGGAAAAATTAATAAAATGAATCTATATCTGGTGAGTATGTCACACGTCTTTTTCCGCGCCATACGCGCGGTGTTTTCCAGCAAAGCGGGTCGCCTGAGTCTGCCCTGTTTAGTTCTGGCGGGGTGCGTTTCCCATGCGCCGCAAAGTGCGATAAGCGGTAAACAGGAAGACAAATGGCCCGATAACCAGCTGGCGGATTTCCTCTCTACCCGCTGTGAGGATATCTGGAATCTGTCAGGGCATGATGTCGAAAATAATCCGCTGTTCTGGCTGCGCGGAATAGATTGCGCCCAGCGGCTTGCGCCGGTAGACGCCCGCATGAAGGCGGCGATGCTGGATGAAGACACCTGGCAGGACGCTTTCAAGCGTGGGATTTTACTGGCCGATGCGAAAATTACCCCCGTTGAACGTCGGGCCAACGTGACCCGTCTGGACACGTTTGTGATCAATCTTCCCGCACAGGTGCGCCCGGTATACCAGCTCTGGCGGGATGGGCAGACGTTACAGCTGCAGCTGTCTGAAGAGCGCTCCCGCTACAGCAAGCTACAGCAGTCAACCGACAGCGAGCTGGATACGCTGCGCCAACAGCAACAGCATTTACGTACTCAGCTGGATACCACGACGCGAAAGCTGGAAAACCTGACCGATATCGAAAGACAGCTCTCGTCGCGTAAATATCAGCCTGGTAGTTCATCTGCTGCACCGGACAGCGATATGCCGAAACAAGAGGATGTGAAGCATGACGAGCCGTAAACCAGCCCATCTTTTACTGGTGGATGACGATCCAGGCCTGTTAAAGCTGCTGGGGATGCGTCTGGTGAGTGAAGGCTACACCGTGGTGACCGCGGAAAGCGGGCAGGAGGGGCTTAAAGTCCTCAGCCGCGAAAAGATTGACCTTGTGATCAGCGACCTGCGGATGGACGAAATGGATGGCATGCAGCTGTTCGCCGAAATCCAGAAGCAGCAGCCTGGCATGCCGGTCATTATCCTGACGGCGCACGGGTCAATCCCGGATGCCGTCGCCGCAACCCAGCAGGGCGTGTTCAGCTTCCTCACCAAGCCGGTAGATAAAGACGCGCTCTACAAAGCTATCGACAGCGCGCTGGAGCACGCCGCGCCCTCCGGAGACGACGCATGGCGTGAATCTATCGTCACCCGCAGCCCGATAATGCTGCGTCTGCTTGAGCAGGCGCGAATGGTCGCACAGTCAGACGTCAGCGTGTTGATTAACGGCCAGAGCGGAACCGGGAAAGAGATCCTGGCGCAGGCGATCCACAACGCCAGCCCGCGCAGTAAAAATGCCTTTATCGCCATTAACTGCGGTGCCCTCCCAGAGCAGCTTCTTGAGTCTGAACTTTTTGGCCATGCCCGCGGCGCATTTACCGGCGCGGTAAGCAGCCGGGAAGGGCTGTTCCAGGCCGCGGAAGGCGGCACGCTGTTCCTCGACGAAATTGGCGACATGCCTGCGCCGCTGCAGGTCAAACTGTTGCGCGTACTTCAGGAGCGTAAAGTGCGCCCGTTGGGCAGCAACCGCGATATTGATATTAACGTGCGAATCATTTCCGCTACCCACCGCGACTTGCCCAAAGTGATGGCCCGCAACGAGTTCCGTGAAGATCTCTACTACCGTCTGAACGTGGTGAACCTGAAGATCCCGGCGCTGGCGGAGCGTGCGGAAGATATTCCGCTGCTGGCGAATCACCTCCTGCGCCAGGCGGCAGATCGGCATAAACCGTTCGTGCGCGCCTTTTCGACTGATGCGATGAAACGGCTGATGGCCGCCAGCTGGCCGGGTAACGTGCGCCAGCTGGTGAACGTGATTGAGCAGTGCGTGGCGCTAACGTCCTCGCCCGTTATCAGCGACGCGCTGGTGGAACAGGCGCTGGAAGGGGAGAACACGGCCTTGCCGACGTTTGCGGAAGCGCGTAACCAGTTCGAGCTGAACTATCTGCGCAAGCTGCTGCAGATCACCAAAGGCAACGTGACCCACGCGGCGCGGATGGCCGGACGCAACCGCACCGAGTTCTATAAGCTGCTCTCACGCCACGAGCTGGAAGCAAACGATTTTAAAGAGTAATGCCGTATGGTACTGTGAGCAATCGATTACGAGGCAGCTTACAGGCAAGAGTTTAAGGACCCACCATGAAAAAGATTGATGCGATTATTAAACCTTTCAAACTGGATGATGTACGTGAAGCGCTGGCGGAAGTAGGCATCACCGGAATGACCGTGACGGAAGTGAAAGGTTTTGGTCGTCAGAAGGGCCACACCGAGCTTTATCGTGGCGCAGAGTACATGGTCGACTTTCTGCCGAAAGTGAAAATTGAAATCGTGGTCAGCGACGATATCGTCGATACCTGCGTGGATACCATTATCCGCACGGCGCAGACGGGCAAAATTGGCGACGGGAAAATCTTCGTCTTTGACGTGGCGCGCGTGATCCGTATCCGTACCGGCGAAGAAGACGACGCCGCGATTTAACCATTCGCCACCCGGCGAAAAAAAGCCCCTCGAACGAGGGGCTTTTTGCGTTACAGCACCTTATGCGGCCCGAAACATTCGTAATGAATGTTGTCTTTATTCACGCCCAGCTCAACCAGCTGCTTCGCGGCATACTGCATAAACGCCACCGGTCCACAGACGTAGAACTGCATTTCCGGCGCGCTAAACGCCCCTTCCATCTGGCTTAAATTCATCAGTCCTTCGCTGTCAAAGCGTGCGGCAGTGCGGTCTGCCTCCGTCGGCAGGCGATACCAGGTATGCGCGGTGAAACGCGGCAGGGTCGCTCCCAGCGCTTTCACTTCATCCGCAAAGGCGTGCACGTCGCCGTTCTCCGCTGCGTGGAACCAGTTAACCTGCGCGCTGTGGTTTGCTTTCGCCAGCGTATCCAGCATCGCCAGCATTGGCGTTTGGCCCACGCCCGCGGAGATCAGCGTGACCGGGGTATTGGTTTCAATGGCCATAAAGAAGTCGCCCGCCGGCGCGGCCAGATGGACCACGTAGCCCACGCTCGCTTCGTTATGCAGCCAGTTGGATACCTGACCGCCTTCCTCGCGCTTCACCGCAATGCGGTAGCCTTTGCCGTTTGGTTTGCGGGTCAGAGAGTACTGGCGGATCTCCTGGTGCGGGAAGCCTTCAGGCTTCAGCCATATGCCCAGATACTGGCCCGGCTGGTAATCGGCCACCGGCTGGCCGTCAACCGGCTCAAATTCAAAACTGGTGATAAGCGCGCTGCGCGGCGTTTTCTCGACGATACGGAAGGCGCGCGTTCCTTCCCAGCCGCCGTTCTTGCTGGCGTTTTCGCTGTAGATCTGCGCTTCACGGTTGATAAACACGTTTGCCAGCACGCCGTAGGCTTTACCCCAGGCGTCCAGCACCTCCTGGCCCGGGCTGAACATTTCGTCCAGCGTTGCCAGCAGGTGAGTGCCGACGATGTTGTACTGCTCGGGTTGGATCTGGAAGCTGGTGTGCTTCTGCGCGATTTTTTCCACCGCAGGCAGCAACGCCGCCAGGTTTTCGATATTGCTGGCGTAGGCCGCGATGGCGTTGAAAAGCGCTTCACGCTGATCGCCGTTACGCTGGTTGCTCATATTGAAAATCTCTTTGAGCTCCGGATTGTGCGTGAACATGCGATCGTAGAAATGGGCGGTAAGTTTAGGGCCGGTTTCCACCAGCAGGGGAATGGTGGCTTTAACGGTAGCGATGGTTTGAGCGTCGAGCATGGCAGCTTCCTTCTGATATTACCTAATGATGTATTTTAAATGCATCTTATAAAAAATACCCATGCTTTGTAAATGGTTCTTTGCAAGATGAAAAATACGCATCACAAACCTGAAAAGAAATCCGCTGGAAATAGTGAGATCTTTATTCCTCAAACCCTTGCGTGGCGTGAAGGAAAACGTTTGCGTAAAATCGTTTGTCAAGACCTGTTATCACAGAACTATTCAGTTATACTGTTGCCCGTCGTCCAACAGGACTGCCTTTTCAGGCCAAAATTTACTTGTTAGCTGAGTCAGGAGATGCGGATGTTAAAGCGTGAAATGAACATTGCCGATTATGATGCCGAACTGTGGCAGGCTATGGAGCAGGAAAAAGTACGTCAGGAAGAGCACATCGAACTGATCGCCTCCGAAAACTACACCAGCCCGCGCGTGATGCAGGCGCAGGGCTCTCAGCTGACCAACAAATACGCTGAAGGTTACCCGGGCAAGCGCTACTACGGCGGTTGCGAGTACGTTGATATCGTTGAGCAGCTGGCTATCGACCGTGCGAAAGCACTCTTCGGCGCTGACTACGCGAACGTTCAGCCGCACTCCGGCTCTCAGGCTAACTTCGCTGTTTACACCGCGCTGCTGCAGCCGGGCGATACCGTTCTGGGTATGAACCTGGCGCAGGGCGGCCACCTGACTCACGGCTCCCCGGTTAACTTCTCCGGCAAACTGTACAACATCATTCCTTACGGTATTGATGAGTCCGGTAAAATTGACTACGAAGACATGGCGAAGCAGGCTAAAGAGCACAAGCCGAAGATGATCATCGGTGGCTTCTCTGCTTACTCCGGTATCGTTGACTGGGCAAAAATGCGTGAAATCGCAGACAGCATCGGCGCGTACCTGTTCGTTGACATGGCGCACGTTGCGGGCCTTATTGCCGCAGGCGTTTACCCGAACCCGGTTCCTCACGCTCACGTTGTGACCACCACTACTCACAAAACCCTGGCGGGTCCACGCGGTGGCCTGATCCTGGCGAAAGGCGGTGACGAAGAGCTGTACAAAAAACTGAACTCTGCCGTGTTCCCAAGCGCGCAGGGCGGCCCGCTGATGCACGTTATCGCCGCAAAAGCGGTCGCGCTGAAAGAAGCGATGGAGCCAGAGTTCAAGGTGTATCAGCAGCAGGTTGCTAAGAACGCCAAAGCGATGGTGGAAGTGTTCCTGAACCGTGGCTACAAAGTGGTATCCGGCGGGACTGAAAACCACCTGTTCCTGCTGGACCTGGTTGATAAGAACCTGACCGGTAAAGAAGCTGACGCTGCCCTGGGCCGCGCCAACATCACCGTGAACAAAAACAGCGTGCCAAACGATCCGAAGAGCCCGTTCGTGACCTCCGGTATCCGTATCGGTTCTCCGGCCGTGACGCGTCGCGGCTTTAAAGAAGCGGAAGTGAAAGAGCTGGCTGGCTGGATGTGTGACGTTCTGGACAACATCAATGACGAAGCGGTTATCGAGCGCGTCAAAGGTAAAGTTCTGGATATCTGCGCACGCTTCCCGGTATACGCATAATTCCTCTGCTTTGCAGAAATAAAAAAGGCCGCGCTTGCGGCCTTTTTTTATGGCTTAACGTCGGTCCAGGGAAATGGCCCCCGGTCCCACAATCGCCAGCAAAATAAACGCGCCAGCAATACTGACGTTCTTGTAGAAATTAATCATATTCGGCACAACCGCATCTCCGGTCATATCCCAGTAGTGGTGACCGATAATCGCCGTGCCCAGCGTATAGAAGACAAAGAGCACCGCGAGGGGGCGGGTGAAAAAGCCGAGCACGATCAGGATAGCGGCGGGAACCTCCATTACTACGGCGATAATGGCCGCCAGCATCGGCATGGGGGCACCGAGCGACGTCATATACTGAACGGTGCCGCTAAACCCCGTCAGCTTGGGATAGCCAAAAATAATAAACAGGACAACGATGGCAATACGGGCAATCAATAGCAGGAAGGAGCGTGAGGAGCCGAAATCGAAATAACGTAAGCTGTTCATGGCAAACGACCTCTTCAGGCGATGTCTTTTAAACGTAATACAATTTTGCCGCTCACGCCATACGCCGACCGGCTGTCCAGGACGTTAATTTATCGTTAATTTATAGCGCGCTAACGACTTGCTAAAGTGCAGGATAAACGCCAGACTATCGCCTCCATTTCGGGAGGGATTCATGGTCTTGCATTCCACGCGCTGGCTGGCGCTCAGCTACTTCACCTACTTCTTTAGCTACGGTATTTTTCTGCCTTTCTGGAGCGTCTGGCTCAAGGGAATTGGTTTGACGCCAGAAACCATTGGCATCCTGCTGGGCGCGGGGCTGGTGGCGCGTTTCCTCGGAAGCCTGCTGATTGCCCCCCGCGTCAGCGATCCCTCCTTACTGATTAAAGCGGTGCGCATTCTGGCCCTGCTGACGCTGGTCTTCGCGGCCTGCTTCTGGGTC
This sequence comes from Enterobacter cloacae complex sp. I3, assembly GCF_014896175.1. Classification (NCBI taxonomy): domain Bacteria; kingdom Pseudomonadati; phylum Pseudomonadota; class Gammaproteobacteria; order Enterobacterales; family Enterobacteriaceae; genus Enterobacter; species Enterobacter cloacae complex sp. I3. The sequence continues at coordinate 163,233 of NZ_JADBQZ010000007.1, read as the reverse complement.
AGCCACCAGTTTGCCTGGCTGATGGTGGTGATGGTTGGCTTTAATCTGTTCTTCTCCCCGCTGGTACCCCTGACGGATGCCCTGGCGAACACCTGGCAAAAGCAGATCACCATGGACTATGGTCGCGTGCGCCTCTGGGGATCGATTGCCTTCGTGATCGGCTCGGCGTTGGTGGGGAAACTGGTCAGCCTTTACGACTACCGCGCGATTCTGGCGCTGCTGAGTATCGGTATTGCCTCGATGCTGCTGGGAATGCTGCTGCGCCCGTCGGTGATGCCGCAAGGGGAGAGTCGCCATCAGGAGAGCGCCGGCTGGCCCGCCTGGCGGAGCCTGGTGGCCCAGAGCTGGCGTTTTCTGGCGTGCGTCTGTCTGCTTCAGGGGGCGCATGCGGCGTACTATGGCTTCAGCGCCATCTACTGGCAGGGGGCGGGCTACTCGGCCTCTGCGGTCGGTTACCTGTGGTCGCTGGGGGTGGTGGCAGAAGTCATTATTTTCGCCCTGAGCAAAAAGCTGTTCCGCCGCTTCGGCGCTCGCGATCTGCTGCTGCTTTCCGCGGTCTGCGGCGTGGCGCGCTGGGGGATTATGGGCTGGACGACCGAACTGCCGTGGTTGATTGTGGCGCAGATCCTTCACTGCGGCACCTTCACCGTGTGCCACCTGGCGGCGATGCGCTATATCGCGGCGCGCGAGGGCGGGGACGTGATCCGTCTGCAGGCGGTCTACTCTGCGGTGGCGATGGGCGGCAGCATTGCGGTGATGACGGTCTTTGCGGGCTTTCTGTATCAGCATCTGGGACACGGCGTGTTCTGGGTCATGGCGCTGGTGGCGCTCCCGGCGATGTTTGTTCGACCGAAAGTGGCCGCACGGGCGTAGCTACGATTCCAGCATGGCGCGAATATGTTCCTGCTGCTGCGTGTTAAGTGATTCAACCGCGTGGATCAGCGGCGGCGAGAACAGCGGCAGCACGGTAGGATAGGGGGTGACAACCAGCGCGGCTTCGCGCGGTGCCCCCTCTTTCTGGAACGCCTGCAGCGTCAGATAGCGAATGTTGAGCGGCAGCAGGGTTAATTCGCGCAGCTGCTGTTCAATCACCTCCTCACAGGATTTATCCTCTCCGGTCAGCAGCACTACCTGTTTTTCATGCAGATCGGTCTCCTGCATCAGCCAGGCGCCGAAAATAACCGCTACCAGCGCCATCTCTTCATCGGAGAACCGCAGCCCAAATTCGGCTTCCAGCTCAAAGAGTGCCTCTTTGGTGGTGCGTAACAGCCGGGGATAGAGACGATGAATTTCCTCGGGCAGGCTATTGTCGATGCCGATCTCAAACAGCGAGCGGTCCAGCGCCTGAGCCAGATGGATATACAGCTGATCGGTCAGCCCCTGCTCATCGCTGAAGTTCATCCCGGTCTGGGAGCGGAAACGGGCCACCATGCGCACAATGGCGCGGCGCAGGCGCTGATCCTGCTGGTGTTTATCAAGCACCGGATCGGGCGTGCGGAGCATCATAAACAGCAGCGCCAGAAACAGCTGCTCATCCACGTGCGCGCCCTGCGGCACGCGCCGCTTCCAGTGACGAACAATCTCCTGCGCCGTAAAATACTCTCCCCGCGACTGGGTCCAGCTGCGCTGCGCGTGGGAAAACTGCGGCGTATTCCCTAAGTGGTGCTGGATGAGGCAGTATTGCAAGTAGAGCTGTAAGAACTGGACGTCCCGGCATTCAAACTGACGCTGCAGCTTGCGTGAGCAGAAGCCGATCAGCGCCCGCAGGTTAGCATCGTCGTAAAGCGGCCGCGCGATGCCGTGCTGTTTAAGCGCGGTTTTTAAGGCTGGGGTAAACTGGTGCGAGACAAACTGCGGACAAAGGCGGAGCGCCCTGCGCAGCCAGTGCAGCAGACATAAACGCTGATTCAGGGCAGTGCCTTCAATTCGGTAGCTGCCGTCATGGTGCGTGACGATATCCAGCCGGTGATAGCGCTGGATTTCATCGCGCGTCTCGGCTATATCTTGCCGTGCCATGACCTCGTCCACGCCATTGGCAGCGATTATGCTCTGTGCGGTGACGGCAGCATCGGGCAGGTAAAGCATCAAAAGCACCTGGCAGCGGCGCTGCGAACTGGAAAGCACAGATGGAATTTCAAGCGTCGTCATCATCTGTCGGGTATCCAGTGTGAATGTTTGATAAGAATAGCTAAAGGATGGGCGCTGAAAAGCGCGCCGGCAGGCCTTTCACTCAGGATTGCTGGGGAACATCACAGAATTTTTGACGTGAGGAATTGATGCAGACAGTTAAACAAAATGCGATGGCGTTATTTTTGGCGGTTATCACCTTTACCGCCAGCGCACATCCTCACAGTTTTATCAGCCTGAAAACCGAGCTGGTCACCGACGGCACGCAGCTGAGCGGCCTGAAAATGCGCTGGACGATGGATGAAATCACCTCGGCGGATCTGCTTTATGATGCGGGTAACGCGAAGCCCGGCGACGAAATCTGGAAAAAGCTGGCGGCAGAAGTGATGGCCAACGTGCTCGGGCAGCACTACTTCACCGAGTTCTGGCATAACGGACAAAAGGTGAAGTTCCTCAATCGCCCGACAGAATACGGCATGTCCCGCGACGGACATCAGGCGGTGCTGACGTTCGTGCTTCCACTGGCGCATCCGCAGCCGCTGGCAGGACAAACCTATACGTTTTCCACCTTTGACCCAACGTACTACGTCGATATGAGCTACGCCGAGGACAGCGACGTGCAGCTTCCTGCGTCGTTGCAAAAAACCTGCAACATTACGGTTCACACCCCGAAGCCCAGCGAAGAGACGCTGAATTTTGCTGTCTCTCTTGATAAAGAGGATGCCCCACCGGAGGACATGGAACTGGGTAAACAGTTTGCGCAGAAGGTAACGTTACAATGTCAGTGATCTCCTCTCCGGTACGAAAGCCGCGCCGCTGGCTGCACCTCTGGCCGCTGGCGCTTTTTCTACTGCTCGCCGTTTGCGGTTCGCTCTGGCTGTGGCAGGCCTGGCCGCAGGTGATGATGAAAAGCATCATCTGGCAGCGTGAGGTCAACCAGCAGATGAGCGGGCTGCTGAAGGCGGTGGCGGAGAACCCGACCAAAGCGGGTGGTTCCCTGCTGGCGTTCAGCTTTATCTATGGCGTGCTGCACGCGCTGGGGCCGGGGCACGGCAAAATCGTCATCACCACCTGGCTTGCCACCCATCCGTCGAAGCTGAAATCAAGCATTGGCCTGACGCTGGCCTCTTCGCTGCTTCAGGGGGGCGTGGCGATTGCGCTGGTGGTGGTTGTGCTTTCGCTATTACAGCTTCCCGCGCGCCAGCTGCACCTGAGCAGCTTCTGGCTGGAGAAGGGCAGCTATGCGCTGGTCGGCGTGCTGGGGCTGATCCTCTGCTGGCGGGCGCTGAAAAAGCTGTGCGCGCTGCTGCAAAAGCCCAAATTCAAAACCTTTACGCCGCACCACGTTCATGATGAACACTGCGGCTGCGGGCATCAGCATCTGCCGACGCAGGAACAATTACAGAGCGGTGACGACTGGCGCGCGCGGCTGATGATAGTTCTCTCTATGGGGATGCGCCCGTGCTCGGGGGCAATCATGGTGCTGCTGTTCAGTAAAGTGATTGGCGTGTTCGGCTGGGGCATGCTCTCGGCGCTGGCGATGGCGGCAGGAACCTCTCTCACCATTTCGTCTTTGGCGTTGCTGGTTCACAGCTTCCGTCAGCTTGCGGTAAAACTCAGCGGCAATAAAACGCCGGTACTGTGGCGACAGGTAGGATGGACAACGCTCGCGCTGGCGGGGGGAGTGATTCTGCTGGTGGCGGCGGTAACGATGTGGATGAGCGCGGCGCCGTTTAGCACCCTCTCCCCTTTGGGGAGAGGGCTGAGATGAGGAGATTAACGCTTCAGCGCATCGCTCAGCTCGTCACGCATGTTGGCCAGCATGGCTTTAACAACGCGTGGGTTACCTGCAACGATGTTGCCGGTGGTCATGTAGTTGTGGCCGCCGGTGAAGTCGCAAACAATCGCGCCTGCTTCACGTGCGATCAGCTCGCCTGCAGCGAAGTCCCACGGCTTCAGTGACAGTTCGAAGTAACCGTCAACGCGGCCGGTTGCCACGTAGGCCAGATCCAACGCAGCAGAGCCGGTGCGACGGAAGTCTGCGCATTCGGTGAACAGCTTGCCCAGGATATTCATATAGGTGGTTGCGTGCTGCTTCGCCTTGAACGGGAAGCCGGTCGCCAGGATGGTGCCGTCCAGATCGCGTGCATTGCTGCAGCGCAGACGGTAGCCGTTCAGCTGTGCGCCCTGACCACGGGTTGCGGTGAACAGTTCGTTACGCATTGGATCGTAAACAACGGCGACTTCAGTACGGCCTTTAATGCGTACTGCGATTGACACAGAGAAGTGTGGCAGGCGTTTAACGAAGTTGGTGGTGCCATCCAGTGGATCGATAACCCATTGAACATCCTGATCGGTACCTTCATGTTCACCGCTTTCTTCGGTGATGATGGTGTGCTGCGGGTAAGATTTGCGGATCGTTTCGATAATAATCGCTTCTGCGGCTTTATCGACGTTAGTCACGAAATCATTGCTGCCTTTCTGGCTGGTTTCTACGGAGTCTGGCGTTTCGTAGTGTTTGGCAATTACATTACCCGCCTTGCGCGCTGCGCGCACGGCGATGGTCAGCATCGGATGCATCGGTCTCTCTCACTGGATGTTAAAGAACAGGAAAATCGGCGCAGAGTATAGCAGCGGGATCGGATTATGTCTCCCGTTTATGATAATATGCCCGAATATTCTTCAGACACTGAACCCAGACATCTAAAAATTATGCTGCAAAACATTCGAATCGTGCTGGTCGAAACATCGCACACCGGCAACATGGGCTCTGTGGCCCGCGCTATGAAAACCATGGGCTTAACGAACCTGTGGCTGGTTAATCCGCTGGTGAAACCAGACTCTCAGGCTATCGCCCTGGCGGCAGGGGCCAGCGACGTTATCGGTAATGCGCAGATCGTTGATACCCTCGACGAAGCGCTGGCCGGCTGCAGCCTGGTGGTGGGCACCAGTGCGCGCTCCCGCACGCTGCCGTGGCCGATGCTGGATCCGCGTGAATGCGGGCTGAAAAGCGTCTCAGAAGCAGAGCAGGCGCCGGTTGCTCTGGTGTTTGGCCGCGAGCGCGTTGGCCTGACCAACGACGAACTGCAGAAGTGCCACTACCACGTGGCGATTGCCGCCAACCCGGAATACAGCTCGCTGAACCTGGCGATGGCGGTGCAGGTAATCGCCTACGAGGTGCGTATGGCGTGGCTGGCGACGCAGGAGAAGCAGGCAGAACCGAAAGAAGAGACGGCCTACCCGCTGGTGGACGACCTTGAGCGTTTCTACGGTCACCTGGAGCAGACGCTGCTCGCTACCGGCTTCATCCGTGAAGGCCACCCTGGCCAGGTGATGAATAAGCTGCGCCGCATGTTTACCCGCGCGCGCCCGGAAAGCCAGGAGCTGAACATCCTGCGCGGAATTCTGGCGTCGATTGAGCAGAAGAATAAAGAGTAGTGCCGATTTCCCCCTCTCCCCGTGGGAGAGGGTTGGGGTGAGGGCATCAGGCCGCACCTATATTATGAAGGCACAGAAGGTTAAATACCTGACTAAAACAGTCAAGTAAATAGTTGACCATTTTAGTCAGGAATGTCAGACTTGGCCCTGCTATGCAATACCCCCATTTTACAATAAAAAACCCCGGGCAGGGGCGAGTTTGAGGTTAAGTAAGACATGAGACTGACATCTAAAGGGCGTTATGCCGTGACCGCGATGCTGGACGTTGCGCTCAACTCCGAAGCGGGCCCGGTTCCGTTGGCTGATATTTCTGAACGACAAGGGATCTCCCTCTCTTACCTGGAACAGCTGTTCTCCAGACTGCGTAAAAATGGACTGGTGTCCAGCGTTCGTGGCCCGGGCGGCGGTTATCTGCTGGGTAAAGACGCGGGCAGTATTGCGGTTGGCGAAGTGATTAGCGCGGTGGATGAATCCGTTGACGCAACCCGTTGCCAGGGTAAAGGCGGCTGCCAGGGCGGCGATAAGTGCCTGACCCACGCGCTGTGGCGCGATCTGAGCGACCGTCTGACCGGCTTCCTGAACAACATCACCCTCGGTGAACTGGTCAATAACCAGGAAGTTCTGGACGTATCAGGTCGTCAGCACAGCCATGATTCACAACGCAGCACCCGCGCGCAGGACGCTATCGACGTCAAATTACGCGCGTAATAAAACGATAAGTATTTCAGAATCAGGCCGGGGTGGTCACACCCCGCGTACTCGGTCGTACATCCAGCCGGTTGCCTGATTCCTTGCATTGAAGCGATGTACGGAGTTTATAGAGCAATGAAATTACCGATTTATCTCGACTACTCCGCAACCACGCCGGTGGACCCGCGTGTTGCCGAGAAAATGATGCAGTGTCTGACCCTGGACGGAAACTTTGGTAACCCAGCTTCCCGTTCACACCGTTTTGGCTGGCATGCTGAAGAGGCGGTGGATATCGCCCGTAATCAGATTGCTGACCTGGTGGGTGCCGACCCGCGTGAGATTGTTTTCACCTCCGGTGCGACCGAATCCGACAACCTGGCGATCAAAGGTGCAGCCAACTTTTATCAGAAAAAAGGCAAGCACATCATCACCAGCAAAACCGAACACAAAGCCGTGCTGGACACCTGCCGCCAGCTGGAGCGTGAAGGGTTCGAAGTGACCTATCTGGCGCCGCAGAGCAACGGTATTATTGACCTGAAAGAGCTCGAAGCGGCGATGCGTGACGACACCATCCTGGTCTCCATCATGCACGTTAACAACGAAATCGGCGTCGTTCAGGACATCGCCACCATCGGCGAAATGTGCCGCGCGCGCGGTATCATCTACCACGTGGATGCGACCCAGAGCGTGGGCAAACTGCCTATCGACCTGAGCCAGCTGAAAGTAGACCTGATGTCCTTCTCCGGCCACAAAATCTATGGCCCGAAAGGGATCGGCGCGCTGTACGTTCGTCGTAAGCCACGTATCCGCATCGAAGCACAGATGCACGGCGGCGGTCACGAGCGCGGCATGCGTTCCGGTACGCTGCCTGTTCACCAGATCGTGGGCATGGGCGAAGCGTACCGCATTGCGAAAGAAGAGATGGAAACCGAGATGGCGCGCCTGCGCACGCTGCGTAACCGTCTGTGGGACGGCGTGAAAGATATGGAAGAAGTGTATCTGAACGGCGATCTCGAGCAGGGCGCGCCGAACATCCTCAACGTCAGCTTCAACTATGTTGAAGGCGAATCGCTGATCATGGCGCTGAAAGACCTGGCCGTTTCTTCCGGTTCTGCCTGTACGTCTGCAAGCCTGGAGCCATCCTACGTGCTGCGCGCGCTGGGTATGACTGACGAGCTGGCACACAGCTCTATCCGTTTCTCTTTAGGTCGTTTCACTACCGAAGAAGAGATTGACTACACCATCAAGCTGGTTCGTAACTCCATTGGCCGTCTGCGCGACCTTTCTCCACTGTGGGAAATGTTCAAGCAGGGCGTGGATCTGAACAGCATTGAATGGTCACATCACTAATCGGTATATAAGGAGAATTCAATCATGGCATACAGCGAAAAAGTTATCGATCATTACGAGAACCCGCGCAACGTTGGCTCTTTTGACAACAGCGATGAATCTGTCGGTAGCGGCATGGTTGGCGCGCCAGCGTGTGGCGACGTAATGAAGTTGCAGATTAAAGTCAACAATGAAGGTATCATTGAAGACGCGCGCTTCAAGACCTACGGCTGCGGTTCTGCAATTGCGTCCAGCTCCCTGGTCACCGAGTGGGTGAAGGGCAAGTCTCTGGACGAAGCACAGGCAATCAAGAACACGGATATTGCTGAAGAACTCGAACTGCCGCCGGTGAAAATTCACTGTTCAATTCTGGCAGAAGACGCGATCAAAGCCGCCATTGCGGATTACAAAAGCAAACGTGAAGCAAAATAATTGAGGTTTGAGTATGTCGATTACCCTTAGCGACAGCGCTGCCGCGCGAGTAAGCTCTTTTCTGGCGAACCGTGGTAAAGGCTTTGGCCTGCGACTGGGCGTACGTACCTCCGGCTGTTCTGGTATGGCTTACGTACTGGAGTTTGTTGACGAGCCGGCGTCTGATGACACCGTGTTTGAAGACAAGGGCGTGAAGGTGGTGGTCGATGGCAAAAGCCTGCAATTTCTCAACGGCACTCAGCTGGACTTCGTAAAAGAAGGCCTGAACGAAGGGTTCAAATTCACGAACCCGAACGTCAAAGACGAGTGTGGTTGCGGCGAAAGCTTCCACGTTTAACCGCGCGTCATCCGAAACCCCACCGTGGCTTTGCTGCGCGTGGGGTTTGTTCTAACAGGCTACCCCTGAGATTGTTATGGATTACTTCACTCTCTTCGGACTACCCGCTCAATACCCGATCGATCTTCAGGCACTGACGGTCCGTTTTCAGGATCTGCAGCGTCAGTATCATCCGGATAAATTCGCCAGCGGGACGCAGGCAGAGCAGCTGGCTGCGGTATCGCACTCCGCGACCATCAACCAGGCCTGGCAGACGCTGCGCCATCCGCTGGCGCGTGCAGAATATCTGCTCTCGCTCCACGGCTTTGATCTGGCGAGCGAACAGCACACCGTGCGCGACACCGCGTTTCTGATGGAACAGCTGGAGCTGCGCGAAGAGCTGGATGAGATTGAACAGGCCAAAGACGAAGCGCGTCTGGAACGTTTTATCACGCGCGTGGAGGGCATGTTCGATACCCGCCATCAGCAGATGATGGAGCAACTGAACAACGAGACCTGGGACGTGGCGGCAGACACTGTGCGCAAACTCCGTTTTCTCGATAAACTGCGAAGCAGCGCTGAACAACTCGAAGAAAAGCTGCTCGATTTTTAATTTCGGAAGCAATTATGGCCTTATTACAAATTAGTGAGCCTGGCTTAAGCGCCTCACCGCACCAGCGTCGTCTGGCGGTCGGTATTGACCTGGGCACCACCAATTCCCTCGTGGCGACCGTGCGCAGCGGCCAGGCGGAAACGCTGGCCGACGAGCAGGGCCGCCATCTGCTGCCTTCCGTGGTCCACTACCAGCAGCAGGGTCACGCGGTCGGCTATGACGCCCGCGCCAACGCCGCGCGCGATCCGGCCAACACCATCAGCTCCGTAAAGCGCATGATGGGCCGCTCGCTGGCTGATATCCAGACCCGCTACCCGCACCTGCCGTATCAGCTGCAGGCCAGTGAAAACGGTCTGCCGATGATTGCCACGGCGGCCGGTTTGCTGAACCCAATTCGCGTGTCTGCTGACATCCTCAAAGCGCTGGCGGCGCGCGCGACGGCGACGCTCGGCGGCGATCTGGACGGCGTAGTGATCACCGTTCCGGCCTATTTTGACGACGCACAGCGTCAGGGCACCAAAGACGCCGCGCGTCTGGCGGGCCTGCACGTGCTGCGCCTGCTGAACGAACCGACGGCGGCGGCGATTGCCTACGGCCTCGACTCCGGTCAGGAAGGGGTGATTGCGGTTTACGACCTCGGCGGCGGTACCTTTGATATTTCTATCCTGCGCCTGAGCCGCGGGGTATTTGAAGTGCTGGCGACCGGCGGGGATTCCGCGCTCGGCGGCGATGATTTCGACCATCTGCTGGCGGACTACATCCGCAATCAGGCGGGCATCAGCGATCGCAGCGATGCGCGCGTTCAGCGCGAACTGCTGGATGCGGCCATCGACGCCAAAATTGCGCTGAGCGATGCGCAGTCGGTCAGCGTTAATGTCGCAGGCTGGCAGGGTGAAATCACCCGCGACCAGTTCAGCGAGCTGATTGCGCCTCTGGTTAAACGCACCCTGCTGGCCTGCCGTCGCGCATTGAAGGATGCGGGCGTGGAGGCTGACGAGGTGCTGGAAGTGGTCATGGTGGGCGGCTCAACGCGCGTGCCGCTGGTGCGCGAGCGCGTGGGCGAATTCTTTGGCCGCACGCCGCTGACCTCCATCGACCCGGACAAAGTGGTTGCCGTCGGCGCCGCTATCCAGGCCGATATTCTGGTTGGCAACAAGCCGGACAGCGAAATGCTGCTGCTGGACGTCATCCCGCTGTCTCTCGGTTTAGAAACTATGGGCGGCCTGGTGGAGAAAGTGATCCCGCGTAACACCACCATTCCGGTGGCGCGTGCGCAGGAGTTCACCACCTTCAAAGACGGCCAGACCGCGATGTCCATCCACGTGATGCAGGGCGAGCGCGAACTGGTGCAGGACTGCCGCTCTCTGGCGCGCTTTGCGCTGCGCGGCATCCCGGCGCTGCCTGCGGGCGGGGCGCATATCCGCGTGACCTTCCAGGTAGATGCGGACGGCCTGCTGAGCGTCACGGCGATGGAAAAATCGACCGGCGTGGAGTCGTCCATCCAGGTGAAGCCGTCCTACGGCCTGACCGATGGCGAAATCGCCTCCATGATCCAGGATTCAATGAGCTACGCCGAGCAGGATGTGAAGGCGCGTATGCTGGCTGAACAGAAAGTTGAAGCCGCACGCGTGCTGGAAAGTCTGAACGGGGCGCTCGCTGCCGATGCCGCGCTGTTAAGCGCCGCCGAGCGTCAGGTGATTGACGAGGCTGCCGCGCGCTTACGCGCAGTCGCCGAAGGCAATGACGCTGACGCAATAGAAGAAGCCATTAAAAACGTTGATAAACAAACCCAGGACTTCGCTGCTCGCCGCATGGACAAATCTGTCCGCGTCGCGCTGAAAGGCCAGTCCGTGGACGAGGTTTAATATGCCAAAGATTGTTATTTTGCCTCATGCGGACCTCTGTCCGGATGGCGCTGTTCTGGAAGCGAAGACCGGTGAAACCATTCTCGATGTTGCCCTGCGTGCAGGTATCGAAGTGGAACACGCCTGTGAAAAATCCTGTGCCTGCACCACCTGCCACTGCATCGTGCGTGAAGGTTTTGACTCTCTCGCCGAGAGCACCGAAGACGAAGACGACATGCTGGATAAAGCATGGGGTCTGGAGCCAGACAGCCGCCTGAGCTGCCAGGCCGCGGTGACCGATGAAGATCTGGTCGTGGAATTCCCACGCTACACCATCAACCACGCACGCGAGCATTAATATGGGACTGAAGTGGACAGACAGCCGTGAAATCGGCGAAGCGCTCTACGACGCGAACCCGGATCTCGATCCCAAAACCGTACGATTCACCGACATGCACCAGTGGATCTGCGATTTAGAGGATTTCGACGACGATCCAAACGCATCCAATGAAAAAATTCTGGAGGCGATTCTGTTAGTCTGGTTAGATGAAGCAGAGTAAATCACTTAACGGGCTGCCTTCAGGCGGCCCGTTTGCTAATAAGGATAAATAAAATGACCGAAGCGATGAAGATTACGCTCTCTACGCAGCCCGCCGACGCGCGCTGGGGCGAGAAAGCCAGCTACAGCATCAACAACGACGGTATCACCCTGCACCTGACGGGCAAAGATGATTTAGGTCTGATCCAGCGCGCCGCGCGTAAAATTGACGGCCTGGGCATTAAGCATGTCTCGCTGGAAGGCGAAGGTTGGGATACTGACCGCAGCTGGGCGTTCTGGGCGGGCTACAAAGGCCCGAAAGGCACCCGTAAAATTGAGTGGGCGAACCTCGACGAAGCCGGTCAGAAAGAGCTGGAAAGCCGCCTGAAAATTATCGACTGGGTGCGCGACACCATCAATGCCCCGGCGGAGGAGTTAGGCCCTGAGCAACTGGCGCAGCGTGCGGTTGACCTGCTGTGCGGCGTGGCGGGGGATAAGATGTCCTACCGCATCACCAAAGGTGAAGATCTGCGCGAGCAGAACTACATGGGCATTCATACCGTGGGCCGCGGCTCCGAACGTCCTCCGGTCCTGCTGGCGCTGGATTACAACCCAACCGGCGATAAAGAAGCGCCTGTCTTTGCCTGCCTGGTCGGTAAAGGTATCACCTTCGACACCGGCGGCTACAGCCTGAAGCAGAGCGCGTTCATGGATTCCATGAAGTCCGACATGGGCGGCGCGGCAACCATCACCGGCGCGCTGGCATTCGCCATCACCCGCGGTCTGAACAAGCGCGTGAAGCTCTACCTGTGCTGCGCGGACAACATGGTGAGCGGCAACGCCTTCAAGCTGGGCGACATCATTCGCTACCGCAACGGTAAAAATGTCGAAGTGATGAACACCGATGCCGAAGGCCGTCTGGTGCTGGCCGATGGCCTCATCGACGCCTCTGCCCAGAAGCCAGAGCTGATTATCGACATGGCGACCCTGACCGGCGCGGCGAAAACCGCCCTGGGCAACGACTACCACGCGCTGTTCAGCTTTGACGACAAGCTGGCCGCTCGCCTGCTGGCAAGCGCGGCTGCGGAAAACGAACCGTTCTGGCGTCTGCCGCTGGCCGAGTTCCACCGCAGCCAGCTGCCGTCTAACTTTGCCGAGCTGAATAACACCGCGAGCGCGGCGTACCCGGCGGGGGCAAGTACCGCAGCAGGCTTCCTGTCGCACTTCGTTGAGAACTATCACGAAGGCTGGCTGCACATCGACTGCTCCGCAACCTACCGTAAAGCGGCAGTTGAGCAGTGGTCCGCGGGGGCGACCGGTCTGGGCGTGCGTACCGTGGCGAACCTGCTGACGGCTGAGTGATCTTTTTTGCCCGGCGGCGCTGCGCTTGCACGGGCCTGTGGTTTTGTAGGCCGGGTAAGCAAAGCGCCACCCGGCGTTTATTGAAGTAGCCAAACTATGTCAGATACCAAAAACGAATTAGAAACCCTGCTGGAACAGGCGGCGACCGAGCCCGCCCATCGTCCGGCATTTTTCCGCACGCTACTGGAATCCACCGTCTGGGTGCCGGGCACCGCGGCGGAAGGTGAGCAGGTAGTGGAAGACAGCGCGCTGGATCTGCTGCACTGGGAGAAAGATGACGGCACGTCGGTTATCCCGTTCTTCACTTCATTGGAAGCGTTGCAGGAAGCGGTAGAAGATGAACAGGCGTTCGTGGTAATGCCGGTGCGCACGCTGTTCGAAATGACGCTGGGCCAGACGCTGTTCCTCAACGCTAAGCTGCCAACCGGGAAAGAATTCACCCCGCGCGAGATCAGCCACCTGATTGGTGAAGAGGGCAATCCGCTTAGCACCCAGGAGGTGCTGGAAGGGGGCGAAACGCTGCTGCTGTCTGAGGTGGCCGAGCCGCCTGCGCAGATGATCGATTCGCTGACCACGCTGTTCAAAACTCTGAAACCGGTAAGACGCGCGTTCCTCTGTTCTATCAAAGAGAGCGCTGACGAAAAGCCTGTTCTGCTGATTGGGATTGAAGCCGACGGCGATATCGACGACATCATTCAGGCGGCGGGAAGCGTGGCCACCGACACGCTGCCGGGCGATGAGCCGATCGATATCTGTCAGGTGACGAAAGGTGAGAAGGGCATCAGCCATTTTATTACCGAGCACATTACGCCATTCTATGAGCGTCGCTGGGGCGGCTTCCTGCGCGATCTCAAGACCAACCGCATCATCTGATTACGGCGGGGTGAATGTCACCCCGTTGCCTCCAGCAGCAGTAAATCCATCAGCAGCACCAGATTCGACTCAAACGACGTCACGCCCGCGGCTTCGGCAGCGAAGTGCACCGCTTCGTCATACAGCGCAAAGTGCACGTCCGCCATGCCCGCCAGCGTATTGGCCGAGGCGCGGGTAAAGGCGACGACCGTCATGCCGACGTTTTTGGCAATCCGCGCCTTATCCAGCACCTGTTCCGTTTCGCCGCTGCGGGAGACGGCAATAAATACCTGATAACGCGCAGCGTTGCTGAGAAAAATGTTTCGGCTGTCCCCCGGCCCGGAGATGAACGCCGTTTTGCCCAGCACCTGCAGCTTCTTGGTCAGGTATTCGGCAAAGAGATAGGAAAACCCGGCCCCGTAGAGAAAAAAGCTCTCTTTCTGCCGCAGCAGGTCGGCGAACTGCTGGCGCTTCTCCTGCGTGATCCACTGGAAGGTGTGCTGATAGTTAGCGATAAACTGATTAAACAGCGCCGGGAGCTCAGGAAGGGATTGCGCCTGAGCGGCAATATGCGGCGTGTCGGAGAGCAGCTGCTTGCAGTGCCAGATAAACTCGCTAAAGCCGCTAAACCCCAGCTTCTGACATAGCCGCATAATGGTGGCGGTAGAAACAAACGTCGCCTGCGCCAGTTCGCGCACCGTGATGTTGCCCACCAGCAGCGGATGCTCCGTCAGGTGGGCGAGGACGCGATACTCCGCGCGGGTCAGGGACGCCCCGCGCGTTAACAGCGTGGCCAGGCGGTTATCCATTATTTCGCCGGTTCAACTGGCAGATCGTCACGCGCCCCCCATTCGCTCCAGGCGCCGTCGTAGAGCGTAACGTCGTTGACGCCGAGGGTGGCGAGCGCCAGGATCACCACGCAGGCCGTCACGCCGGAGCCGCAGCTGGCAATAATCGGGCGATGTAAATCCACGCCCGCGCGGTCAAAAATGGCACGCAGCTCGTCGGTAGTTTTCAGCTCGCCCTCAAACACCAGGTCGCCCCACGGCACGTTCAGCGCACCTGGAATATGGCCTCGTCTCAGCCCTGGACGTGGTTCATCCGCTTCAGCGTTAAAGCGTGGTGCAGGGCGCGCATCGACGATTTGCGCCGTCTTTTCATGGCTCGCGACCAGTACGTCGGTCAGGCGCTTCACCACGTTAGCGTCGAACGTCGCGTCGAACTCGCCCTCCGGCAGCGTCACGTCGCCCTGCTGGAGCGGCAGCTCGTCACGCTTCCAGCCCGCCAGACCGCCCGCCAGAATCGAGACTTTTTCCACGCCAAACTGTTTCAGCATCCACCATGCGCGCGGCGCGGAGAACAGATTGCCTTCATCGTAAACAACAAGATGTTTGTCTTTGCTGACGCCCAGCTCGCGCATCGCCACGGAAAACGCTTCCGGGCGCGGCAGCATGTGCGGCAGGGGAGAGGTATGATCGGAGAGGGCTTCGATATCAAAAAATACCGCGCCAGGCAGATGCCCTGCGCGGTATTCACCGGGAACGTCACGATGTTCCTGACCCGGCGGGGCCATACGCGCGTCAATAATCTGGACTTCCGGATCGTCGCCGTGCTCAATCAGCCAGTCGGCGGCGACAAAATATGAGGTGGACATGGGTTGCCTCCATTCTTTTCCGTAAAAAAGGATTGTCGGTGTTTTTTCTGACACCGACAAGCAAACCACGTTCAACTCGCGAGCAAGCCCCTATTTTTTCACCGTTTCGCCGTCCTGCCAGGCTTTTTGCAGCGCAGGCCAGTAGTCGCGGTTGGCTTCTATCATCTCATCCAGAATCGCTTTTGCGTGCTCCATGGTGGGCACGGTGCGGTTGAGGGTGAACGCCTGAAGCGCTTTCTCATAGCTGCCTTCGATGGTCGCCTCTACCAGCAGCTGTTCAGACGCCAGCTGCTGTTGCAGCAGGGTCTGGTGGAACAGCGGTACCAGCCCCACGCGCACAGGCTCCGGCCCTTCGGAGGTGATATAGGCGGGTACTTCCACCACCGCATCGTATGGCAGATTAGTAATCGCCCCGCGGTTCTCAACCATTACCAGATGGCGCTGGCGCAGGTTAAAGGCCAGCGAGCAGGCGACATCGACGATAAACTCGCCGTGAACGCCCACGTGGAAGGCATCCGGTAAAATCCCGGTGTGCTTGTACTCTTCGGCGGCGGCGAACAGCTTTTTCTCACGCCCGTTCATCACTTCGTTGGCGCGGGTATAGTCCGGGTTCTGATGCTCCACAATCTGGTTCGGCATCAGGTAGTACTGCAGGTACGGGTTCGGCAGGTACTCCGGGAAGTTATCCATAATCGGCTTGATGTTGCGCCAGGTTTTAACCCACGAAGGATCCGAGTGCTGCGGATCGGTTTTGGCCGCATCTTCCGTCAACAGGCCAAACTTCGCGATATGTTTACGCAGCTCCGGTAATTTATCCTCGCCGTCCACCAGCACGCGGGTAAACCAGCCGAAGTGGTTCAGGCCAAAGTAGTCCACCTCCAGTTTGCGACGATCGACACCCAGAATGGCCCCCATATTACGCATCGCCGCGACCGGCATATCGCAGATGTTCAGCACGCGAGCATTTGGTCGCAGGCGTCGCACGCCCTCCGCGACGATCGCCGCCGGGTTGGAGTAGTTCACGATCCAGGCTTTCTCATGCGCGTAGCGATCCACCAGATCGATAAGCTCGACCATCGGCAGGATCGTGCGCAGTCCGTAGGCCAGCCCGCCGGGGCCGCAGGTCTCCTGGCCGACCACGCCGTGACGCAGCGGGATCTTCTCATCCTGCTCGCGCATTTTGTACTGGCCGACGCGCATCTGGGCGAAAACGAAATGCGCGCCGCTGAAGGCCACTTCCGGGTCACTGGTGACGGTAAATTTGATGCTTTGGCTGTGGTCGCGAATCACTTTCTCAACCACCGGCGCAATGGTGTTCTGACGTGCCTCGTCGATGTCATAGAGGCGGATTTCGGCCAGCGGAAAATCCTGCAGGCGCACCATCAGGCTTTTCACAATACCCGGCGTGTAAGTGCTGCCGCCGCCGGCAATCGACAGAATGAATGGGGGTGTAAACATCTTTAGCTCCTTTCAGAGAAACGTCTCAACGGCTTCTCGCATTTTTTTGACGTGCAGCCCGTAGACCACCTGAACGTTGTTACCTTGTTTGATAACCCCTTTCGCGCCGGTCGCCTTCAGGCGCGGCTCGTCGATGATGGCGACATCCTTCACCGTGACGCGTAAGCGGGTGTAGCAGTTATCCACAACCTCAATATTTTCCCGGCCGCCCAGGCCCACCACGATGGACTCGCCCAGCCCGTCGTTATTGCCTTTCGCCTGGTACTCCTGCTTGCTGTAGAGGCGTGTCTCCTGATCTTCATCCTCACGGCCCGGCGTTTTCATGTTGAAACGCAGGATAAGGAAGCGGAACACCACGAAGTAGAGGGCAAACATGATCAGCCCAACCACGATGTACATCGGCCAGTTGGATTTCTCGGTGCCGAGCGGCAGGTTGTAGAGAATGAAATCGATAATCCCGTTGGCGCCGATGGCATGAACGCCCAGCAGCGAGAACAGCATCATGCCAATACCGGTCAGGACCGCATGCACCACGAACAGTAGCGGGGCGACGAACAGGAAGGAGAATTCAATCGGTTCGGTTACGCCGACCAGCAGCGAGGTTAGCGCCGCCGGGATCAGAATGGCTTTCGCAACGGCTTTACGCTCCGGCTTCGCGGTCATGTACATCGCCAGCGCGGCGGCGGGCAGGCCGAACATCTTGCTGATGCCGCGTGCGTCCCACACTACCGTGCTGCTGAGCTGCTTCACGTTTGGGCAGGCCATCTCGGCGAAGTAGATATTGCGCGCCCCCTGGTAAGCCGTGCCGCACACCTCCTGCGTGCCCCCCAGTTCGGTATACAGGAACGGCGTATAAACCAGATGGTGCAGGCCGGTCGGCACCAGAATGCGCTCAAGGAAACCGTAGATCGCCACCCCGAACGGGCCGGAGCCTTTAATTGCCAGCGCCAGGGCGCTAATCCCATGCTGCGCGTACGGCCAGAGTTCGCTCATTACCACGCCGAGCAGCATAGAGACGGGCAACATGACAATGGCGACAAAACAGTGGCCGGAGTAAATCGCCATCGCGCCGTTAAACTGTACGCCGGAGTATTTGTTGTACAGATAACCGGAGAGCGCCCCGGTCAGGATCCCGGCGAAAACGCCCATCTCCAGCACCTGGACGCCCAGCACCATGCTTTGTCCGGCGGCTTTCATCTGCTCAGCAGGGGCCAGCTCGCCCTGCAGCTGCAGCGTCACGTTCATGGCGTTGATAAACACCACGAAAGTCACCAGACCAATCAGCGCCGCGTAGCCTTTATCGCGCGTCGCCAGACCAATCGGGATCCCGACGGCAAACACCAGCGCCAGGTTGACCAGCACCGACACGGCAGATTTGGCGATCAGCTGGCCGATACTCTGGATAAGCGGATGGCCAAGGAACGGCAGGTATTCGGCCAGGTTACCGTTGCCCAGCACATTGCCAAAGGCGATAAACAGACCGACAATCGGTAAGATAAGTACCGGTCCGTATAATGATTTTCCGAAATTTTGTAGGGCGTTCACGGCTCGTTTCATGGCTTTCTCTCTTTTTGAACCGCGCACTCGGGGTGCGTCATGGTCATAAAACTAGCAGGCTCTGAGCGAACATATCCAGCTATCTTCTTGTTTTAAAAACAAATGACGTAAAAGGTAACATATGACGTTATGCGCTGTGATCGCGGTTCCATCCCGGTGTAGCGGCATGATGCCATTCTGCGAGGCGCTTTCCAGATTCTTAAATTGGACTTTTTGTATTAACGAAACTTGCGGATAATACTTATCCGGACGACGACCAACAGGCCCCCTCAGGCCAGGGACACAGGATGAAACCGTTTCGCTTAGCCGCGATCTCTCTCGCGCTGCTCACCACCTTTACGCTTGTCGGCTGTGATAACAGCGACGATAAACCTCAGGCTGCGGCTCCCGCAGCATCCACCGCATCAACACCGAAAGCCGCGGAAAAGCCCGACGCTGAAAAGCTGGCTAAAATGGCCGCCCAGAGTCAGGGAAAAGCGCTGACTCTGCTTGATGCGTCTGAAGTGCAACTGGACGGCGCCGCTACGCTGGTGCTGACCTTCTCTGTCCCGCTGGATCCGGAACAGGATTTCGCGAAGACGGTTCATGTCGTGGATAAGAAAAGCGGCAAAGTTGACGGGGCATGGGAACTTGCGCCTAACCTGAAAGAGCTTCGCCTGCGCCATCTGGAGCCTAACCGAAACCTGGTCATCACCGTGGATCGTGGCCTGGTGGCGCTGAATAAAGCGACCTTTGGCATTGATTATGAAAAAGCCCTGACCACGCGAGATATAGAGCCGTCGGTCGGTTTTGCCAGCCGCGGCTCGCTGCTGCCGGGCAAAGTGGTGGAAGGGCTGCCGGTGATGGCGCTTAACGTCAACAATGTGGACGTCAATTTCTACCGCGTGAAGCCGGAATCGCTGGCCTCGTTTGTCAGCCAGTGGGAGTACCGCAACTCGCTGACCAACTGGGAATCTGACAATCTGCTGAAGATGGCGGAACTGGTCTATACCGGTCGTTTTGACCTCAACCCGGAGCGCAACACGCGTGAAAAACTGCTCCTGCCGCTTAAAGATATCAAGCCGCTTCAGCAGTCCGGCGTTTATATCGCCGTCATGAACCAGGCAGGGCACTACAACTACAGCAATGCCGCCACGCTCTTTACCCTGAGCGATATCGGTTTGTCTGCTCACCGCTATCATAACCGGCTGGACATTTTCACCCAGAGCCTGGAAAACGGTGCGGCGCAGTCCGGCGTCACCGTCACGCTGCTGAATGACAAAGGTCAGACGCTCGCCGAAGCCAGCAGCGACGCCGACGGCCATGCGAAGCTTGAAACAGACAAAGAAGCCGCGCTGATCCTCGCCAGCAAAGACGGCCAGACTACGCTGCTCGATCTCAAGCTCCCAGCGCTCGACCTGGCAGAGTTCGACATCGCCGGTAGCCCCGGCTTCAGCAAGCAATTCTTTATGTTTGGCCCACGCGATCTCTATCGTCCGGGTGAAACGGTGATCCTTAACGGCCTGCTGCGCGACAGCGACGGAAAACCGCTTCCCGATCAGCCCGTGAAGCTTGACGTGCTGCGCCCGGACGGGCAGGTGGCACGCACGATCGTTGTTCAGCCTGAGAACGGCCTCTACCGCTTCAATTACGCGCTGGATAGCGGTGCCCAGACAGGCATGTGGCATATTCTCGCGAATATCGGTGATAACCAGCAGCGCCTGTGGGATTTCCACGTCGAAGATTTTATGCCCGAGCGTATGGCGCTCAATCTGACGGGACAAAAAGCACCGGTTTCCCCACAGGATGAGGTGGACTTCAACATCGTGGGCTATTACCTGTATGGCGCTCCGGCCAACGGCAATTCTCTTCAGGGCCAGCTTTTCCTGCGTCCGCTGCGTGAGGCCGTTGCTGCGCTGCCCGGCTTCCAGTTTGGTGATATTGCGGAAGAAAATCTGAGCCGCAGTCTGGATGAAGTGCAGCTTACGCTGGATGAGCAGGGTCACGGGCAGGTCACCATCGAAAGCCAGTGGAAAGAGGTACACTCGCCTCTGCAGCTGATCCTGCAGGCGAGCCTGCTGGAATCAGGCGGTCGTCCGGTGACGCGCCGCGCGGAGCAGGCTATCTGGCCGGCGGCGCAACTGCCGGGTATCCGTCCGCAGTTCGCCAGTAAGGCGGTCTACGACTACCGTACCGATACCACCGTCAACCAACCGATCGTCGACGAGAACGGCAACGCCAGCTTTGACATCGTCTATGCCGATGCCAGCGGCGCGAAAAAAGCGGTATCCGGCTTACAGGTACGCCTGATCCGTGAACGCCGTGACTATTTCTGGAACTGGTCCGAGAGCGAAGGCTGGCAGTCTCAGTTTGATCAAAAAGAGCTGATTGAGGGCGAGCAGGAGCTTAGCCTTAAGGCCGATGAAACCGGCAAAGTCACCTTCCCGGTGGAGTGGGGCTCATACCGTCTGGAAGTGAAAGCGCCTGATGATGTGGTCAGCAGCGTGCGCTTCTGGGCAGGTTACAGCTGGCAGGATAACAGCGACGGCACGGGTGCGGCGCGCCCTGACCGCGTGACCCTGAAACTGGATAAACCGGCCTATCAGCCAGGCGATACCATCCAGCTGCACATTGCAGCGCCAGCCGCAGGCAAGGGCTATGCCATGATCGAGTCCAGCGAAGGGCCGCTGTGGTGGAAAGAGATCGACGTACCGGCAAACGGGCTCGATCTTTCCATTCCGGTGGATAAAGCCTGGAAACGTCACGATCTCTATCTCAGTACGCTGGTGGTGCGTCCTGGCGATAAATCCAAATCCGCCACGCCGAAGCGCGCGGTTGGTCTGCTGCATCTGCCGATGGGCGACGAAAATCGCCGCCTGAACATTGCGCTGGATAACCCGCTGAAAATGCGTCCAAACCAGACGCTCTCTGTGAAAGTGAAAGCCAGCGTAAAAGAGGGGGCGGTTCCGCAGAAAGTGAACGTGCTGGTCTCGGCGGTGGACAGCGGCGTGCTGAACATTACCGATTACGTTACGCCAGATCCATGGCAGGCCTTCTTCGGCCAGAAGCGTTACGGCGCTGATATCTATGATATCTACGGCCAGGTCATTGAAGGGCAGGGCCGCATGGCCGCGCTGCGTTTCGGTGGTGACGGCGATGAACTCAAGCGCGGCGGTAAACCGCCGGTGAACCACGTCACCATTATTGCCCAGCAGGCTCAGCCGGTTACGCTGGATGCCAACGGAGAAGGCACCGTTACGCTGCCTATTGGTGATTTCAACGGCGAACTGCGTCTGATGGCGCAGGCGTGGACGGAAGATGATTTCGGCAGCAGCGAAAGCAAGGTTGTGGTGGCCGCGCCGGTTATTACCGAGCTTAATACTCCGCGCTTCCTGGCAAGTGGAGATACCTCACGGCTGACGTTGGATCTCACTAACCTGACCGACAAACCGCAATCGCTGAACGTCGCCCTGAGCGCGACAGGCAAAGTGTCGCTGGAAGGTGCACAGCCGCAGCCGGTTCAGTTGCCGCCGGGCGCGCGCAGTACCCTGTTTATTCCGGTGCGTGCGCTGGAGGGTTATGGCGACGGTGAGGTGACGGCGCAGGTTACCGGCCTGGAGCTTCCGGGCGAAACCTTTGCCCCGCAGCAGAAGAGCTGGAAAATTGGCGTACGTCCGGCATTCCCGGCGCAGACGGTCAATACCGGTGCCATGCTGAACCCCGGCGAGTCCTGGACCGCACCGGCGCAGCACAGCAACGGTTTCTCTCCTGCCACCCTGCAGGGGCAACTGCTGCTGAGCGGCAAACCACCGCTCAACCTGGCGCGCTATATTCGTGAACTGCAGGCGTATCCGTATGGCTGCCTGGAGCAGACCACCAGCGGCCTGTTCCCGTCACTCTATACCAACGCCGCGCAGCTTACCGCGCTTGGTATAAAAGGAGATACCGATGACCAGCGCCGTGCTGCCATTGATATTGGGATCTCCCGTCTGCTGCAGATGCAGCGTGATGATGGCGGTTTTGCCTTGTGGGATAAAAATGGCCCTGAAGAGTACTGGCTGACCGCCTATGTGACTGACTTCCTGGTGCGCGCGGGCGAGCAGGGTTATAGCGTACCTGCCGATGCGGTGAACAACGCCAACAACCGTCTGCTGCGCTACCTGCAGGATCCGGGCATGATGTCTATCCGCTACAGCGACGACGCCAAGGCCAGCAAATTTGCCGTGCAGGCGTATGCCTCGCTGGTGCTGGCGCGTCAGCAAAAAGCCCCGCTGGGCGCGCTGCGTGAAATCTGGGAGCGCCACGGGCAGGCGGCTTCCGGGCTGCCGCTGATGCAGCTGGGCATGGCGCTCAAACTGATGGGCGATGCGCCGCGCAGCCAGCAGGCGCTGGATCTGGCGCTCAAAACGCCGCGTAACGACAGAAAAACATGGATGGCCGATTACGGCAGCCCGCTTCGCGATAACGCGCTGATGCTCTCCCTTCTGGAGGAGTATAAATTGCTGCCGGATGCGCAAAATACGCTGCTGAATGCTCTTTCTGAACAGGCATTCAGCCAGCGCTGGCTATCCACCCAGGAGAGCAATGCGCTGTTCCTGGCCGGACGTTCGCTGCAAACCCTGTCAGGCGCATGGCAGGCGAAAACCACGTTGTCTGATACCGCATCAGGCGGCGATAAGGCGCAGGTACAAAACGTAAGCGGCGACCAGCTTGGTGCGCTTCAGGTAACCAATACCGGCACGGCACCGCTGTGGGTACGTCTGGACAGCACCGGCTATCCGGAATATGCGCCTCAGCCGAGTTCCAACGTGCTGCAGGTTGAACGTCATATCCTGGCAACCGATGGCAGCAGCAAATCGCTCTCTTCGCTGAAGAGCGGTGAACTGGTGCTGGTCTGGCTTGAAGTGAAAGCCAGCCAGAACGTTCCGGATGCGCTGGTTGTGGATCTCCTCCCTGCTGGTCTGGAGCTGGAAAACCAGAACCTGGCGAGCAGCAGCGCAAGCCTGCAGGACAGCGGCAGCGAAGTGCAGAACCTGCTCAGCCAGATGCAGCAGGCGGACATTCAGCACATGGAGTTCCGCGACGACCGTTTTGTGGCCGCCGTGCCGGTAAACAGAGGTCAGCCGGTTACGCTGGTTTATCTGGCCCGTGCCGTAACGCCGGGCACCTACCAGGTGCCGGTTCCGATGGTGGAGTCTATGTACTTTCCGCAGTGGCGGGCAACGGGTGCGGCCAGCGGCCCGCTGATTGTTGTTCCGTAATATGTTGATAGCGCGTCTGACACGCTCCCGCTGGCTTTGGCTGGCGGGAGCGCTTCTCGTTTTAGGGGGGCTGATTGTCGCCGCCGACCGCCTGTGGCCGCTGCCTCTGAAAGAGGTTAACCCCGCACGAGTTGTGGTAGACGAGAAGGGCGCGCCGCTCTGGCGTTTTGCCGACAGCGAAGGCATCTGGCGCTACCCGGTGACCATTGAAGAGGTTTCTCCCCGTTATCTTGAGGCTCTGATCCAGTACGAAGATCGCTGGTTCTGGGAGCATCCGGGCGTAAACCCGCTCTCTGTCCTGCGCGCCGCCTGGCAGGATCTCAGCTCCGGAAGAGTGGTTTCGGGAGGAAGCACGCTTACCATGCAGGTGGCACGCCTGTTGGATCCGCATCCGCGCACCTTTGGCGGCAAAATTCGCCAGCTCTGGCGGGCGATGCAGCTGGAATGGCACCTCTCTAAGCGTGACATTCTTACGCTCTATCTCAATCGTGCTCCGTTTGGCGGCACGCTGCAGGGCGTGGGAGCAGCAAGCTGGACCTACCTTGGGAAACCCCCGTCGCAGCTGAGCTACTCCGACGCGGCGTTGCTGGCGGTACTGCCGCAGGCACCCAGTCGTCTGCGCCCGGATCGCTGGCCCGAGCGGGCCGAAGCGGCACGCAACAAAGTGCTCGATCGCATGATGATTCAGGGCGTCTGGTCAGCAAAGCAGGTGAAAGAGTCCCGTGAAGAGCCGGTATGGCTGGCTCCCCGGCAGATGCCGCAGCTGGCGCCGCTCTTTGCACGCATGATGCTCGGCAAAAGCCGCGACACAAAGATTGTCACTACGCTGGATGCCGGACTGCAACGGCAGCTGGAAGAGCTGGCGATGAACTGGAAATCCCGCCTGCCGGCACGCAGTTCGCTGGCGATGATCGTGGTCGATCATACCGACATGAAGGTGCGCGGCTGGGTCGGCTCGGTGGATATCAATGATGACACGCGTTTCAGCCATGTGGATATGGTTAACGCGATCCGATCCCCGGGCTCGGTATTGAAACCGTTTATCTACGGTATGGCGCTGGATGATGGCCTGATCCATCCCGCCTCGCTGCTTCAGGATGTGCCCAGAAAAACCGGTGATTATCGCCCGGGAAATTTTGACAGCGGGTTCCACGGGCCGGTCAGCATGAGTGAAGCGCTGGTGCGCTCGCTCAACCTGCCAGCCGTCCAGGTGCTGGAAGCCTACGGTCCCAAACGGTTTGCCGGGATGCTGAGTAACGCAGGCCTGCCGCTGATCCTGCCTGCCGGAGCGCAGCCGAATCTGTCGCTGATCCTGGGTGGCGCAGGCGCGAGGCTGGCAGATATCGCCGCCGCGTACAGCGCCTTTGCAAGGCATGGCAAGGCGGGCCGGCTGCGCTTACAGCCGGGCGACCCGCTAACTGAACGCCCGCTGTTATCGCCAGGTTCGGCGTGGATTATTCGCCGTATTCTGGCGAATGAAGCGCAGCCTCTGCCGGACAGTGCGCTGCCGCAAATTGCGCCGCTGGCGTGGAAAACGGGCACCAGCTATGGCTACCGCGATGCCTGGGCCATCGGTCTGAATGCCCGTTACGTCATCGGCATATGGACCGGACGACCTGACGGCACGCCGGTAGCGGGGCAGTTTGGTTTTGCCAGCGCGGTTCCGCTATTAAACCAGGTGAATAACCTGCTTCAGTCACGCTCGACAATAGACGAGGCCCGCCTGCCGCGCGATCCGCGCCCGGAAAGCGTTGGGCGGGGCGTGATCTGCTGGCCGGGCGGCCAGTCGCTGCCGGAAGGCAGTGAAAACTGTCGGCGTCGTCTTTCGACCTGGCTGCTGGAAGGGAGTGAACCGCCCACGCTGCTGCTGCCGGAACAGGAAGGCATTCGCGGCATTCGTTTCCCGGTCTGGCTGGATAAAACGGGCAAGCGTGTGGCGGCAGATTGCCCTGATGCCACAGAAAAAGTTCTCGACGTCTGGCCACTGCCGCTGGAGCCGTGGCTGCCCGCAGCGGAAAAAAGGGCTGCGCGTCTTCCAGCGAGATCGACGCTCTGCCCGCCGCTGGATAATAACAATGCGGCACCGCTTATGATTTCGGGTATCAGAGAGGGGGCTGTTATTAAGCGACTCCCTGGTGAAGGGAACGTGACGCTATCTGTTATTACGACTGGAGGAGAAGGTGGGCGTTGGTGGTTTTTAAATGGAGAACCGTTAGAAGGCCGCAATAATACTCATTCATTAAAATTATATTTGCCTGGCGAATATCAATTACTTGTAATGGATGACTCAGGACAAACGGCGACGGTGAATTTTCAATTAGACCGTTAAGTGTTACCCCCGAAGAGTTAGTTTGATAATTATCAATATTCGTTCCTGAAAAAAAACGAGAATGCGTTTTTATTTTAAGGAACGAGCAATGAAGAAAAATAAAAATCAGGGAGAGGGGCTTATTCCCGCGCTATCCCGACGTCATTTTATTCAGGCAGGGTCGGCGCTCGCCGCCCTTCCTTTTGTAGCGACAACAGGTAAAGCACAGGCACAGAGTGCGGCGGCAACACACGCGACGCCTGAAGAAAAAGTGGTGCAAACCTGCAGCACGTTTGACTGCGGCGGTAAATGTGATATTCGCGCTCACGTTAGTGAGGGCGTTGTTACCCGAATTTCAACGCGTCCGGACAATGCGTTAGATCCGCAGATGCCGATAATGCGCGCCTGCGTTCGTGGCCGCGCTTATCGGAAATTTGTTTATCATCCCGATCGGCTTAAATATCCAATGAAACGCGTGGGTAAACGTGGCGAAGGAAAATTCGAGCGTATTACCTGGGATGAAGCCACCACGCTTATTGCGAATCAATTAAAAACGATTACACAAAAATACGGCGCTGCCTCACGCTATGTGCATGTGGGCACTGCGGTATCCGGCGGAACGTTTTCCGGCGATAAAATGGTTCGTCGTCTGCTCAACTTAACCGGCGGCTATCTTGAAAGCTATCACTCGGTCAGTATGGGCAACACGGCGGCAGCCACGCCGTATACCTACGGCACCGCCGCCAGCGGCAGCTCTCTGGACACGCTGCTGGATACCAAACTGGTCATTCTCTGGGGACATAACCCGACGGAAACGATCTTTGGTCACAGCAACTACTTCTATCAGAAGATGAAGCAAAACGGCACGCGCTTTATCGTTGTCGATCCGCGCTATTCCGATACGGTTTCCTCTCTTGCCGACCAGTGGATCCCGCTGCTTCCCACAACAGACAACGCCCTGATGGACGCCATGATGTACACGATCGTCACGGAGAACCTGCACGATCGCGACTTCATCCAGCGCTATACCCTGGGCTTTGACGAAGCATCCATGCCGGAAGGCGTTCCGGCCAATGAATCCCTGATGGCTTATCTGAGCGGCGCAAAAGATGGCGTGGCGAAAACGCCTGAGTGGGCAGAGAAAATCACCCACGTGCCTGCGCAGACCATTCGTCAGCTGGCGCGCGACTACGCAACCACCAAACCCGCCGCGCTGATCCAGGGCTGGGGACCGCAGCGCCATAACTGCGGCGAGCGCACCGCGCGCGGCTCGACGTTACTGGCAACGCTGACGGGTAACGTTGGGGTGAAGGGCGGCTGGGCGGCAGGCTATGGCGGCTGCGCTAATCGTAAATTTGCTGCTGGGCCGGAGATGCCGGATAACCCGGTAAAAGCCAAAATATCGGTGATGAACTGGGTGCAGGCCGCCGATGATGCTTCTAAGGTAACGGCGGAAGACGGCCTGAAGGATGCAGAGAAGCTGGACAGTAATATCCGCATCCTCTTCTCGCTGGCGGGAAATTATCTGGCTAACCAGAACCCGGATCTGCATCAGGCGACGCGCGTGCTGGAAGACGAGTCGAAAATCGAGTTTATCGTCGCAAGCGATCTGTTTATGACGCCGAGCGCCCGATACGCCGATCTTCTCCTGCCGGAAACCAGCTTTATGGAACGCTGGAATATTGGCGAAACCTGGGGCACGGCAAGCTATCTGATCCTGTCGGAAAAGCTGATTGAACCTGAATTCGAACGCCGTTCAGACTACGACTGGCTGCGGGAAGTTGCTGCTAAGCTTGGCGTCGAACCTGCATTCAGCGAGGGCCGTGACGAAAAAGCGTGGATTGAGCACATCTGGGAGCAGACGCGGCTCTCCATGCCAGATGAAAACCTGCCGGACTTCGCGACGTTACAAAAGACGCGCCAGCATCTTTTCAAAAGCGCGCCGTTCGTCGCTTTTGAAGACAATATTCGCGATCCGCAAAATCATCCGTTCCCGACGCCGTCCGGGAAAATTGAGATCTTCTCGAAGCGTCTGTACGACATGCACCATCCGGAGATTCCGGCGCTGTCGCACTACGTGCCCGCCCACGAAGGGCCGGAAGACGAACTGGCGAAAACCTTCCCGCTGCAGCTGATCACCTGGAAAGGGAAAAACCGTGCTAACTCAACCCAGTACGCCAACCCGTGGCTGATTGAGGCGCAGCAGCAAAAGCTGTGGATCAACCCGCAGGACGCGCAAAAGCGCGGCATTTCCCAGGGGGATACCGTGCGCATTCATAACGCGCGCGGCATTTGTGAAATTCCGGCTGAAGTCACGCCGCGCATCATTCCGGGCGTTGTTGCCATGCAGGCAGGCGCCTGGTGGCAGCCGGACGAACAGGGCGTCGATAAAGGCGGCTGCGCGAACGTGCTCAGCTCTGCCCGTATTACCGCGCTTGCGAAAGGGAATTCCCATCAAACCATGCTGGTGGAGGTAGCTAAAGCATGAGTCAGTTTAAACACTACGCGCCGGTGAGCGATAAACAGCTGGGTTTCTATATTGACTCTTCCCGCTGCTCGGGCTGCAAGGCATGCCAGGTGGCGTGCAAAGACAAAAACAACCTTGAGGTCGGACGTCGTTTCCGTCGCGTATACGAAGTCAACGGCGGGAATTTCATCCCAACCGGGCAGGGCGGCGTTAGCAACAACGTTTTTGCCTACACGCTCTCTATTTCCTGTAACCACTGTGCGGACCCGATCTGCACCAAAAACTGTCCGACCACCGCAATGCACAAGCGTCCGGGCGACGGCATCGTGCGCGTTGATACGGACAAGTGCGTTGGCTGCGGCTACTGCGCGTGGTCTTGCCCTTACGGCGCGCCACAGCTCAACGAGCAGACCGGGCAGATGTCCAAATGCGATTTTTGCGTGGATCTGCAGGCGAAGGGCGAGCAGCCCGTCTGCGTGGCAACCTGTCCGCTTGAGGCGATCAAATTTGGGCCTATTGATGAACTTCGGGCGAAATATGGTGCGGTATGCGATGTGAAGGGCTTGCCTGATTCCTCGATTACAAAACCGAACCTGGTGATCAAAGCGCATCAGGGCGCAGAGAAAGAGGGGAAACGTCATGCATGAGTTACCGCTGCTGATTTTTACGCTGTTCCTGCAGGGATCGGTTGGCGTGACGCTCTGGCTGGCGTTCGGGAAAGCGCATACTACACCGCGTAGCGCGCTGCTGCTTGCCGCTGGGGCGTTTGTGCTGGCGAGCCTGGGGCTGCTCGCCTCAGCGCTGCATATGGGCTATCCGCTCAACGCCCTGAACGCGCTACGCCACGTCTCCAGCTCGTGGCTGAGCCGTGAGATTATCTTTGCCAGCCTTTACCTGGCGGCGCTTGGCCTCGCCGTGCTGCTGATGTTTTCCAATAAGCCAGGCTGGAAGCTGCTTTTGGCCGTGGCGGGTCTTGTCGGGCTGGTGGACGTGTTCTGCATGGCACAAATCTACATGCACGCGTCCGTGGTGACCTGGCAGCACATTAACACGCTGGTACTGTTTATCGGCTCGGTGGGTATCATCGGTTCAGCCTGCATGGCAGTTGGGATGCGTTCCCAGACCACCTTGCGTGCGGCGGTTGTCATTATCACGCTGGTGGTGCTTGTGCGTATGGTGATGCAGCCCGTCTGGCTGGCAGACATCACTGCCATGGACAATACCGTGGTGACGTTCCCTCACGCTCCGCTACGGATGCTCGAACAGCTGCGCGCGGTACATCTGCTGAGCTGGTGCGTGTCCGTTGCAGGTATGCTCTGCTTTGCTGCGGGCGGCCTGAAAGCGGCGCGCGGCACGCTGCTGCTGGGCAGCGCCTTGCTGATTGTGGGTGAGCTGATGCTGCGCTTCGTTTTCTTCAGTATTGGCTGATGGGCAGATTGACGTTTGCCCCGGCGATGGACGTGACGCATGTGTGCGTCCGTCGCCGTTTTCGCCACGCTTCTTGCTGCGCCTGCGCGGACGTTTGTCCAGCGCAGGCTTTTTCTTTTACGGAAACCGGCGTCTCGGTTGATGAAAATCGCTGTATTGAATGCGGTGACTGCCTGTTCGTCTGCCCCTCCGGGGCCATTACCGGCATCGCGCCGCGAAAGCGATTTCTGCGTGGAGATACCCTTGTTGGGCCTTTTACTGAACGCGCACCTGGGGTGAATGAGCTGCTGCTGTGGCACGCGCAACGCCAGGTTCGTTTTATCAGTATCGACGCAGAGCAATACCCTGACTGGCTGCTGGCGCTTGCCCGGCTTAATCTTGCGCTTCGTCGCCGTGGTGAAGCGGAGTGGGGGTTTAAGCTCATACCGATCGGCGAGGTGAATATCGCTCGTCGTGCGCTGATGCACGTTCCCCGCGAGGATGTAAAAGCCTGTCGCGTTTCCCCGGGGCCGCGGGAGCTGCGCAGGGCATTCTCGACGTTTAGCGAGTCAGATATCGCACTCGATATTAATAAGTGCGTGCTGTGCGGTGCGTGCTGGCGAAGCTGCCCGGAAAACGCGATTCGGTTTGAGAACGCCGCGCTGGTGGTGGAGACCGGGCGCTGTACCGGCTGCGGTGGCTGTGAAGCAGTATGTCAGCACGAGGCGATAAACGTCGCAGAAACAGATGGACCGGCAAAAAACGTGGCCACTCCCGCATATAAAGCAGTTTGCCTGACGTGCCAGCGCCAGTTCTGGTCATTTACGCCTGATGAAAAGCAATGCCCGCTCTGTTTACGCCATCAACACGGTATGCGAAATCCGGCCTGTTGCTAATCTTCGTCTCATTTTAAAAAAATGTTATGCAGAACCATAGGCAATGGCGCTATTGCTCTTTATAATCCGCGCCACACCATACTCAGGTATGCAAAACAACAGAACATTTTACAGAGGTTATCAATGGCTATTGAACGTACTTTTTCCATCATCAAACCAAACGCGGTGGCAAAAAACGTTATTGGCAGCATCTTCGCTCGCTTTGAATCAGCAGGGTTTAAGATCGTTGGCACCAAAATGCTGCACCTGACCGTTGAGCAGGCTCGCGGCTTCTACGCTGAGCACGAAGGTCGTCCATTCTTTGACGGCCTGGTGGAGTTCATGACCTCCGGTCCAATCGTGGTCTCCGTGCTGGAAGGCGAAAACGCGGTACAGCGTCACCGCGATCTGCTGGGTGCAACCAACCCGGACAACGCGCTGGCAGGTACCCTGCGCGCTGACTACGCGGACAGCTTCACCGAGAACGGCACTCACGGTTCCGACTCCGTTGAGTCTGCCGCGCGCGAAATCGCGTTCTTCTTCGCTGAAGGCGAAGTGTGCCCGCGCACTCGCTAATAATTTCGTAAATGCCGCGTGCAAACGTGGCATCCCTGCGCCAGACTTTGTACAATGCAACGCCCCGGACGAGCAGACCGCTTTCCGGGGCGTTTCTTTTCAACCCACCAAGGGCCACAACGTGTAACAACGAGGCCGGAAAAAATTATGTCTGAACTAGTGAATACCTCCGAAGTCGCCATTCCTGCGGTTCCCAATAAAAATGGAAAAATTAACCTGCTGGACCTGAACCGTCAGCAGATGCGCGAGTTCTTTAAAGATATGGGTGAGAAGCCGTTTCGTGCCGATCAGGTAATGAAATGGATGTACCACTACTGCAGCGACAACTTTGATGAGATGACCGACATCAACAAAGTGCTGCGCAACAAGCTCAAAGAAGTGGCTGAAATCCGCGCGCCGGAAGTGGTGGAAGAGCAGCGCTCGGCAGACGGCACCATCAAATGGGCGATTGCCGTAGGCGATCAGCGCGTTGAAACCGTCTACATCCCGGAAGACGATCGTGCCACGCTGTGCGTCTCTTCTCAGGTGGGCTGTGCGCTGGAGTGCAAATTCTGCTCTACGGCTCAGCAAGGTTTTAACCGTAACCTTCGCGTGTCTGAAATCATCGGTCAGGTCTGGCGCGCCGCGAAAATCGTGGGTGCAGCAAAAGTGACCGGCACGCGTCCGATCACCAACGTGGTAATGATGGGGATGGGCGAACCGCTGCTGAACCTGACCAACGTGGTGCCGGCGATGGAAATCATGCTGGATGACTTCGGTTTTGGCCTGTCCAAGCGCCGCGTGACGCTGTCTACCTCAGGCGTTGTGCCTGCGCTGGATAAGCTCGGCGACATGATTGACGTTGCGCTGGCTATCTCCCTGCACGCGCCAAACGATGAAATTCGTGACGAAATTGTACCGATTAACAAAAAGTACAATATCGAAACCTTCCTCGCTGCCGTGCGTCGCTACCTGGAGAAATCCAACGCAAACCAGGGCCGTGTCACCATTGAGTACGTGATGCTGGACCACGTCAACGACGGTACTGAGCACGCGCATCAGCTGGCTGAACTGCTGAAGGATACGCCATGCAAAATCAACCTGATCCCATGGAACCCGTTCCCGGGCGCGCCGTATGGCCGTAGCTCGAACAGCCGTATCGACCGTTTCTCCAAGGTGCTGATGGAGTATGGTTTCACCACCATCGTGCGTAAAACCCGCGGTGATGATATTGATGCTGCATGCGGACAGTTGGCCGGTGACGTCATTGACCGTACCAAACGTACCCTGCGTAAACGCATGCAGGGCGAGAGCATTGCGGTTAAAGCTGTTTGATTATTATGCATCACGGCGCATTATCTACGCTGTGATGCATAATCTGACTGAATAATCAGTCAGATTCGTGACGTTTGATTAATAATTACGGTGCGTTTCATATGAGTTTCGGGCAGTATGTAACGACGTAACAACAGTTTAGCCACGCGGGCAGAGCTGCACTGTCATCTACCGGCTGACAGTCTTATACTGTCTGTTCAAGGTTAACTGACCTGAAGTTTCGCGGTGCGGGCGGCATTGTGACTCACCGGCACCTGAACCCTTTTTTTCACGTACCAGTAGTTGTAGCGAATGAATACTGAAGCCACTCACGACCAACATGAAGCACTCTCCACTGGCGTTCGTCTTCGCAACGCCCGTGAACAACTCGGACTCAGCCAGCAAGCTGTTGCAGAACGCTTGTGCCTGAAAGTTTCCACGGTTCGCGATATTGAAGAAGATAAGGCGCCTGCCGATCTGGCTTCAACATTTCTGCGCGGCTATATCCGCTCTTACGCAAAACTGGTGCACATCCCCGAAAACGAATTACTGCCAATGATGGAGAAGCAGGCACCGGTTCGTGCAGCAAAAGTTGCCCCGATGCAAACTTTCTCCCTGGGGAAACGTCGTAAAAAACGTGATGGCTGGCTGATGAGCTTTACCTGGCTGGTGCTGTTTGTTGTTGTCGGCCTGACTGGCGCATGGTGGTGGCAAAACCACAAGGCGCAGCAGGAAGAGATCACCACTATGGCCGATCAATCCTCCGCTGAACTCAATCAGGCGAGCAATGGTGGTGCCCAGAGCGTTCCGCTGAACACCGACGGTACGGCGGCCTCAAGCGAGCCGCAAACAACGGCTCCGGCAACCGATGCAGCACAGGCTCCGGCCGCAACGGCGAACACCGCTGCGCCTCAGGCTCAGGATCAAAACGCGGTCGTCGCCCCTTCTCAGGCAAATGTCGATACTGCGGCGAACGTCCCTGCAGCGACTCAGCCGGCGAACAACGCCGCAGCGTCCCTGCCGACCGACCCGGCGGCAACCGCCGCGCCAGCCGCCGATCCAAACGCGCTGGTGATGAACTTCACGGCTGACTGTTGGCTGGAAGTGACTGACGCGACAGGTAAAAAACTGTTCAGCGGCCTGCAGCGGAAAGATGGCACGTTAAACCTAACGGGTCAGGCACCTTACAAACTTAAAATCGGCGCTCCGGCAGCGGTACAGATCCAGTATCAAGGAAAACCTGTCGACCTGAGCCGCTTTATCAGAACTAACCAGGTTGCACGTCTTACCGTTAATGCCGAACAATCAGCAGCACAGTAACAGACGGGCAACGCGGGAGATTTTTCATGCATAACCAGGCTCCGATTCAACGTAGAAAATCGAAACGGATTTACGTTGGGAATGTGCCAGTCGGCGATGGGGCACCTATCGCCGTCCAGTCGATGACCAATACGCGCACCACGGATGTGGAAGCAACGGTCAACCAAATCAAAGCATTAGAGCGTGTAGGCGCGGACATTGTTCGCGTCTCAGTGCCCACGATGGATGCCGCTGAGGCGTTCAAGCTGATCAAACAGCAGGTCAGCGTGCCGCTGGTTGCAGATATCCACTTCGACTACCGTATCGCGCTGAAAGTTGCTGAATACGGCGTTGATTGCCTGCGTATTAACCCGGGCAACATCGGCAATGAAGAACGCATTCGCATGGTGGTTGACTGCGCCCGCGACAAAAACATTCCAATCCGTATCGGCGTGAACGCCGGCTCTCTGGAAAAAGATCTGCAGGAAAAATATGGCGAGCCAACGCCGCAGGCTCTGCTCGAATCCGCCATGCGTCACGTCGATCATCTGGATCGTCTTAACTTCGATCAGTTCAAGGTCAGCGTAAAAGCCTCTGACGTTTTCCTGGCCGTTGAATCGTATCGCCTGCTGGCAAAACAGATCGACCAGCCTCTGCATCTCGGGATCACCGAAGCGGGCGGCCTGCGTAGCGGTTCGGTGAAGTCTGCGATCGGCCTGGGCCTGCTGCTCTCCGAAGGGATCGGCGACACCCTGCGCGTCTCGCTGGCGGCGGATCCGGTAGAAGAGATCAAGGTCGGTTTCGATATTCTGAAATCGCTGCGTATCCGCTCGCGTGGGATCAACTTCATTGCCTGCCCAACCTGTTCGCGTCAGGAATTTGACGTAATCGGCACGGTGAATGCCCTGGAGCAGCGTCTGGAAGACATCATCACCCCGATGGACGTCTCCATCATCGGCTGTGTCGTGAACGGTCCGGGTGAAGCGCTGGTCTCAACCCTGGGCGTAACCGGCGGTAACAAGAAAAGTGGTCTCTATGAAGATGGCGTTCGTAAAGATCGTCTGGATAATAGCGACATGATTGACCAGCTTGAAGCCCGCATCCGCGCCAAAGCCGCGATGATGGACGAGACACAGCGTATCAGCGTTCAGCAGGTTGAAAAATAACGTGATGGGAAGCGTGCCGCTTCCCATGTATGATTGAACCCATTCTTTGGGTTTTTTTTGTATATAGAAAGAGAATAAACGTGGCAAAAAACATTCAAGCCATCCGCGGCATGAACGATTACCTGCCTGGCGAAACCGCCATCTGGCAGCGCATTGAAGGCACGCTGAAGCAGGTGCTCGGCAGCTACGGTTACAGCGAAATCCGTTTGCCGATTGTAGAGCAGACCCCGTTATTCAAACGCGCGATCGGTGAAGTGACCGACGTGGTTGAAAAAGAGATGTACACCTTTGAGGACCGCAACGGCGACAGCCTGACCCTGCGTCCGGAAGGTACGGCGGGCTGCGTACGCGCCGGCATCGAACATGGTCTTCTGTACAATCAGGAGCAGCGCCTGTGGTATATCGGCCCGATGTTCCGCCACGAACGTCCGCAGAAAGGTCGTTATCGCCAGTTTAACCAACTGGGTGTGGAAGTCTTTGGCCTGCAGGGCCCGGACATCGATGCCGAACTGATTATGCTGACCGCCCGCTGGTGGCGCGCCCTCGGTATCTCTGAGCACGTTTCGCTGGAACTGAACTCAATCGGTTCTCTTGAAGCGCGCGCTAACTACCGCGATGCGCTGGTGGCGTTCCTGGAGCAGCATAAAGAGAAGCTGGACGAAGACTGCAAACGTCGCATGTACAGCAACCCGCTGCGCGTGCTGGATTCCAAAAACCCTGATGTTCAGGCGCTGCTGAACGATGCCCCTGCGCTGGGTGACTACCTGGACGACGAGTCTCGCGAACACTTTACCGGCCTGTGCAAGCTGCTCGAAGCGGCGGGCATTGCCTACACCGTGAACCAGCGTCTGGTGCGCGGTCTGGACTACTACAACCGCACCGTGTTTGAGTGGGTAACCACCAGCCTCGGTTCTCAGGGCACCGTGTGTGCCGGCGGCCGTTATGACGGTCTGGTTGAGCAACTGGGTGGTCGTGCGGCGCCTGCGGTTGGCTTCGCGATGGGTCTTGAGCGACTTGTTTTGCTGGTTCAGGCAGTTAATCCGGAATTTAAAGCAGATTCCGTTGTCGATATATACCTGGTGGCTTCAGGCGCGGAAACGCAGTCTGCGGCGATGCAGCTTGCCGAACGCGTGCGCGATGCGCTGCCGGGCGTTAAGCTGATGACCAACCATGGCGGCGGCAACTTCAAAAAACAGTTTGCTCGTGCCGATAAGTGGGGCGCAAGTATTGCACTGGTGCTGGGCGAGTCCGAAGTAGCTAACGGCGAAGTGGTAGTAAAAGACCTGCGCTCTGGTGAGCAGACAACGGTAACGCAGGACGGCGTTGCGGCGCACTTGCGCACTCTATTGGGCTAAGGAGAAAGACGGCGTGGAAATGTACGAGAACGAACACGATCAGGTCGACGCGATTAAACGCTTCTTTGCTGAAAACGGCAAAGCGCTGGTTGTTGGGGTTATTTTAGGTGTGGGTGCGCTGGTGGGCTGGCGTTACTGGAACAACCATCAGGCGGATTCCGCGCGCGGCGCGTCCCTGTCCTATGAAAATACCGTTAGCGCGATTCGTGCCGACCAGCCGCAAACGCTGGCTGCGGCAGAGAAATTTGCCGCTGACAACAAAAACACCTACGGTGCACTGGCAGCGCTGGAAGTGGCTCAGCAGTACGTTGATAAAAACGAACTGGATAAAGCCGCTGCTCAGCTGTCTCAGGGCCTTGCTGCTGCCAGCGATGAAAACCTGAAAGCGGTGATCAATCTGCGCCTGGCACGTATTCAGGTTCAGCAGAAAAAAGCTGACGACGCGCTGAAAACGCTCGATACCATCAAAGGCGAAGGTTTTGCTGCCATCGTTGCCGATCTGCGCGGTGAAGCACTGCTGAGCAAAGGTGACAAAGCGGGCGCGCGTAAAGCGTGGCAAGCTGGCGTAGAGAGCAAAGCGTCACCTGCGCTGAGCGAAATGATGCAGATGAAAATAAATAATTTGTCCGTCTGAGAGGGACCCGATGCAATTGCGTAAATTACTTCTGCCAGGACTGCTTTCTGTTACGTTATTAAGTGGTTGTTCACTGTTCAGTGGCGAAGAAGACGTTGTGAAAATGTCCCCACTGCCGACGGTTGAAAACCAGTTTACCCCATCCACCGCGTGGGATGTCTCCGTGGGCAGTGGGATTGGTGATTTCTATTCCAACCTTCATCCTGCGTATGCAGACAGCGTTGTCTATGCCGCTGACCGCAAAGGTACCGTGAAAGCGGTGAACGCCGATGACGGGAAAGAGGTCTGGTCCGTTAACCTGGCGGAAAAAGACGGCTGGTTCTCCCGTAAACCTGCACTGCTGTCTGGCGGCCTGACCGTTTCCGGTGGGCATGTCTACGTGGGCAGCGAAAAAGCGCAGGTTTACGCGCTGAATGCCAGCGATGGTTCTGTTGCATGGCAGACCGCCGTAGCCGGTGAATCCTTGTCACGTCCGGTCGTGAGCGACGGGCTGGTGCTGATCCATACCAGCAACGGCCAGCTGCAGGCGCTGAACGAAGCGGACGGTCTGGTGAAATGGACCGTTAACCTGGATATGCCTGCGCTCTCTCTGCGCGGTGAATCCGCGCCGGCAACCGCATTTGGCGCTGCCATTGTGGGCGGTGACAACGGTCGCGTGAGTGCCGTGCTGATGCAGCAGGGCCAGATGATCTGGCAGCAGCGTATCTCGCAGGCCACTGGCTCAACGGAAATCGACCGCCTGAGCGACGTAGACACTACTCCGGTTATCGTTGACGGTGTGGTTTACGCCCTGGCCTATAACGGCAACCTGACCGCGCTGGACCTGCGCAGCGGCCAGATCATGTGGAAACGTGAGCTGGGCTCTGTGAATGATTTCATCGTGGACGGTAACCGCATCTATATGGTTGACCAGAACGATCGCCTGCTGGCGCTGAGCACCGAAGGCGGCGTGACGCTGTGGACGCAAAGCGATCTGCTGCACCGTCTGCTGACCGCGCCAGTGCTGTACAACGGTAGCCTGGTGGTTGGCGACAGCGAAGGCTATATGCACTGGGTTGATCCAGAGAATGGCCGCTTCGTGGCGCAGCAGAAAGTGGACGGTTCAGGCTTCCTGACCGACCCGGTTGTGGCTGACGGCAAACTGCTGATTCAGGCAAAAGACGGCACGCTGTACGCGATCACGCGTTAATTACCCGGCGGTTGTAGTATACTAAACGGCTCCTGTTCACTCAGGAGCCGTTTTGACATTTTTAAAAACGCCGCGAATGCGACGTTTATTTGAATTTTATGAGGCTTCAAACATGGTACCTGTGGTCGCGCTTGTCGGGCGCCCTAACGTTGGAAAATCCACTCTTTTTAACCGTTTAACACGCACCCGTGATGCGCTGGTTGCGGATTTCCCGGGGCTGACGCGTGACCGTAAGTACGGTCGTGCAGAGGTGGAAGGACGCGAGTTCATCTGTATTGATACCGGCGGTATTGATGGCACAGAAGACGGCGTTGAAACCCGCATGGCGGAACAGTCCTTGCTGGCGATCGAAGAAGCGGATGTTGTGCTGTTCATGGTGGATGCGCGCGCTGGCCTGATGCCGGCGGACTCCGCAATTGCTAAGCACCTGCGTTCTCGCGAAAAGCCAACTTTCCTGGTGGCGAACAAAACTGACGGCATCGATGCCGATCAGGCTATCGCGGACTTCTGGTCTCTGGGCATGGGGGATATCCACCCGATTGCGGCATCGCATGGCCGCGGTGTGACCAGCCTGCTGGAAACCGTTCTGCTGCCGTGGGTGGACGAAGTGAACCCGCCGGAAGAGGTGGACGAAGACGCCGCATACTGGGCGCAGTTCGAAGACGGTGAAGAGGGCGAAGAAGAAGAGCCTGAAGATGACTTCAACCCGCAGGATCTGCCGATCAAGCTGGCTATCGTCGGTCGTCCAAACGTAGGTAAGTCTACGCTTACTAACCGTATTCTGGGTGAAGAGCGTGTGGTGGTTTACGACATGCCGGGCACTACGCGTGACAGCATCTACATCCCAATGCAGCGCGATGAACGTGAGTATGTCCTCATCGACACCGCCGGTGTACGTAAGCGCGGAAAAATCACCGACGTGGTGGAAAAATTCTCCGTTATCAAAACCCTGCAGGCGATTGAAGATGCCAACGTGGTGCTGCTGGTCATCGACGCGCGCGAAGGTATCTCCGATCAGGATCTCTCTCTGCTCGGCTTTATCCTCAATAGTGGGCGCTCACTGGTCATCGTCGTCAACAAGTGGGACGGCCTGAGCAATGAAGTGCGCGAGCAGGTGAAAGAGACCCTGGACTTCCGTCTGGGCTTTATCGACTTTGCCCGCGTGCACTTTATCTCTGCGCTGCACGGCAGCGGCGTCGGTAACCTGTTCGAATCCGTGCGTGAAGCCTACGACAGCTCCACCCGTCGTCAGAGCACCGCCATGCTGACCCGTATCATGAATATGGCTGCAGAAGATCACCAACCGCCGCTGGTGCGCGGTCGTCGCGTGAAGCTGAAATATGCCCACGCCGGTGGCTATAACCCGCCAATCGTGGTGATTCACGGCAACCAGGTGAAAGACCTGCCGGATTCCTACAAGCGCTACCTGATGAACTACTTCCGTAAATCGCTGGACGTGATGGGCACGCCTATTCGTATCCAGTTCAAGGAAGGGGAAAACCCGTTCGCCAACAAGCGCAACACCCTGACGCCGAACCAGATGCGTAAGCGTAAGCGTTTGATTAAGCACATTAAGAAAAGCAAATAATCATTGCCGATCTCACAAAGGCCCGCGTTTATCGCGGGCTTTTTTTTTGGCCCAATCATACCGTCGGTTCTCTCTGTGTGAAGTCAATCACTATTCACTCCCAACCATCTTTAAATCCAGAAAAGTAGACAATCGTCGAATTTTCATCTTAAAGTCCCTGATCCGGTACTAGACAAAACTAGCGACTGGTTATCAAATGGTTAACTAACTTTTCGCCGCATGTAAAAAATCGGTCAGATACGTAACTGGCCGGCGTACCTGCTGGTGTTTACAAGCACGACACATACCTTTCGGGAGAATTATGCAATCCTCTGTTAATCAAAAAGAGAGCCGAACCTTCTTCGGCCATCCTTATCCGCTCGGTTCGCTGTTCTTTACCGAGATGTGGGAGCGTTTCTCGTTCTACGGCATTCGCCCGCTGCTGATCCTTTTTATGGCCGCCACCGTCTATGACGGCGGGATGGGCCTGGCGCGTGAAAACGCCTCGGCGATTGTCGGTATTTTTGCCGGTACCATGTACCTGGCCGCGCTGCCGGGCGGCTGGCTGGCGGATAACTGGCTCGGCCAGCAGAGAGCCGTCTGGTACGGTTCGATTCTGATCGCGCTCGGCCACCTGTCGATTGCGCTGTCGGCTATCATGGGCAACAACCTGTTCTTTATCGGCCTGATGTTCATCGTGCTCGGCTCTGGCCTGTTCAAAACCTGTATCTCGGTGATGGTCGGCACCCTGTATAAAAAAGGCGATGCGCGTCGTGACGGCGGTTTCTCGCTGTTCTACATGGGCATTAATATGGGCTCGTTCATCGCCCCGCTGATTTCCGGCTGGCTGATAAAAACCCACGGCTGGCACTGGGGCTTTGGTATTGGCGGCATCGGGATGCTGGTGGCGCTGATTATCTTCCGCGTATTTGCGGTTCCGGCGATGAAGCGCTACGACAGCGAAGTCGGTCTGGACTCCACATGGAACAGCCCGGTGGTGAAGCGCAACGGCGTGGGCGTCTGGCTGCTGGCGCTGGCGGCAGGCGTGGCAACGCTCGTGACGCTGATCGCGCAGGGCGTGATTGTCATTAACCCGGTCGCGGTAGCCAGCGTGCTGGTCTACGTAATTGCGGCGTCCGTTGCCCTCTACTTCATCTACCTGTTCATCTTCGCGGGCCTGAACCGCAAAGAGCGCGCCAGGCTGCTGGTCTGCTTTATTCTGCTGGTCTCAGCCGCGTTCTTCTGGTCCGCGTTTGAGCAGAAGCCAACCTCGTTCAACCTGTTTGCCAACGACTACACTAACCGCATGATCGGTGATTTTGAAATTCCGGCGGTATGGTTCCAGTCGATCAACGCCCTGTTCATCATCCTGCTGGCCCCGGTGTTCAGCTGGGCATGGCCAAAGCTCGCGAGCATGAACATTCGCCCGAGCAGCATCACCAAGTTTGTTATCGGTATTCTGTGTGCGGCAGCGGGCTTTGGCCTGATGATGCTGGCGGCACAGAACGTGCTGAGCAACGGCGGGGCGGGCGTGTCGCCGTTCTGGCTGGTGGGCAGTATCTTAATGCTGACGCTGGGGGAGCTGTGCCTGAGCCCGATCGGTCTGGCGACCATGACCCTGCTGGCGCCGGAGAGAATGCGCGGCCAGATGATGGGGCTGTGGTTCTGCGCCAGCGCGCTGGGTAACCTGGCGGCGGGCCTGATTGGCGGTCACGTGAAGGCCGACCAGCTGGATATGCTGCCGGATCTCTTCGCGCGCTGCTCCATCGCGCTGCTGATTTGTGCCGCAGTGCTGATCGTCCTCATTGTTCCGGTGCGCCGCATGCTGGAAAATGCACAAACTAAACCGGCAGCTAGCGCCTCATAAACCTCAGTGTGCCGGGGCAGGCGTTATGCCCCGGCACTGTACTTCCTGAGGTGAAACCATGCAGTTAGGATTTGTTGGTCTTGGTGCGGTAGTGGAAACAGCCTATCTGCCCGCACTACGTAATCTGTTCGATGGCGCTGTTCGTTGTTTCGGCTTTGATGTTCTCCCCGCAAAGCACCCTGAAGGCGTTACGCGCTGCGCCTCGCTTGCTGCGCTTTTAGCCACCCCGTTGGATACCCTTTTTATTACCACCGCATCGCTGCACCACCTTGAGGTGCTTGAGCTGGCGATTGCCTCGCCGGTTCCGCGGATTGTGATTGAAAAACCGATTGTCGCCACGCTTTCTCAAATCGAAAAACTCAACGCGCTGCTGGCAACGCCCGGCGTGGCGTCCCGCGTGCTGGCGCTCGACCACTGGATGGCGCGCATCGAAACGGTGAAGCGGTCGCTGGTCGGCCATGTATCTGACATTGCCAGAATCGAAGGTTTTTTGCAGGAGCCGAGCGGATATAACGCCGCAGGGGAACCCATCGCGCTCAATTTCGCGACCGGAGAGCCGGATACCAGAACGCTTCGCCACCCGGACGGCGTGATTCTGGATATCGGAACGCACGTGCTGGCGATGCTGCGTGAAACGCTGCGCTATCTGGGCGGTCAGGACGATATGACGCTGCAGGTGGTAACGGCTAAAGACCGCCTGGGCCACGATATCGCAAAGGGTGACCAGACCACCGCGGAAGGCGAGGCGCACTTGCAGGGAACCATCAGCGGCGTGCCGGTGGATATCTGGCTTAATAAATACGCGGGACCCGCGGGCGGGCAAAAGGGCCTGCGTCTCTATTTACGCGACGGGCGCATTATCAACTACGACCGACGCGGCGCGGAAGATGTGCTGGAGCTAGTTAAAGGTAAGAATATTCAGCGCTGGCATATCCCCGGCACGATCTACGAACGCTGTCTTGCCGGTCATATTCTTGGCGCAAACAGTCTGTTTGAGCGCGATCCGCAGGAGGTGAGCCGCACAACGCGCCGCAGGATCGATGAGGTGGCGCTGCTGCTGACCTTGCAGCAACAGTTGCGTGGCCCGCACTGAAGACGTGGTAAAATTATCGCAGACCTGAACGCCCTGAAGGAGACACCATGACCATTACCTGCCCGGATTGCCAGGCACAGCTTGAACCCCTGAACGGGGCGGCGCACTGCGACAGCTGTAATAAAGATATTGCGCTCGAAGCCCGCTGCCCGGAGTGCCATCAGCCACTCCAGGTCTTAAAGGCCTGCGGGGCGGTGGACTATTTCTGCCAGAACGGCCACGGCTTAATTTCTAAAAAGCGCGTGGAGTTTGTTCCGGCCGAAGATTAATCGCACACGCAGTCTTCGCCTTTTTTCCACAGCTCGACCAGCGACTCGGGCGCTTCCTGCTCAGGTACCAGCACGATGATATCGGCGTAGTGCGCCTGATTTTGGCCGGTCCAGATAATCTGGATGCGGAAATAGCGCTGGTCACCGCTGCCGGGTGACGACGTCTGACCCGGCGGCTGACCGCGTGGAAAGGCCTGCTCCAGGATGCTCACCAGGCGCTGGCGCTGGGCCTCATTAAGCGAGGAGAGCGCGATGGTACGCTGGCCGCTCAGCTTAGGAATAAAAGCGACGCCGCCTTCCCGGGCCAGCTCAACCACGGCGTCATCCGTCAGTTCCGGAACCTGCATTTACAGCACTCCCACCTGTTCCCAGGCCTGTTTTATCGCCGCCCCAACGTCGCTACCGGAGCGTTTCTCTCCGTGCGCTATCGTCAGTTTTGCGAAGGCATCAAAATCCGCATCCTGCGCCAGATTGCGATCGCAAACCGTGTCGTACCAGGCGTAACCAGCTTTTTCCCAGGCGTAACCGCCGATCGACGTCGCGGCCAGGTAAAACGCCCGGTTGGGGATGCCGGAGTTAAGATGGACGCCGCCGTTATCCTCGCGCGTTTTGATGAAATCTTTCATGTGCGCGGGCTGCGGGTCTTTGCCGAGCAGGGGATCGTCGTAGGCGGTGCCGGGTTCAGACATGGAGCGCAGCCCTTTGCCGTTAATGCCCGCAGCCAGCAGCCCTTCACCAATCAACCAGTCTGCTTTATCGGCGGTTTGCTTGAGATGGTACTGTTTCACCAGCGAACCAAACACGTCTGACAGGGACTCATTCAGCGCGCCTGACTGTTCGAAATAGATTAGCCCGGCTTCGGTCTCGGTGACGCCGTGGCTCAGCTCGTGCGCCACCACCTCGATGGCAATCGTAAAGCGGTTAAAGATCTCCCCGTCACCGTCGCCAAATACCATCTGCTGACCGTTCCAGAAGGCGTTCTGATATTCCCGACCGTAATGCACTGTGCCGGTCAAAATAAGCCCTTTATTATCGAGCGAATCGCGCTGATATTCTTTCCAGAAGAAATCATGGGTGA
The DNA here is from genome assembly GCF_014896175.1 of Enterobacter cloacae complex sp. I3. Taxonomy (NCBI): domain Bacteria; kingdom Pseudomonadati; phylum Pseudomonadota; class Gammaproteobacteria; order Enterobacterales; family Enterobacteriaceae; genus Enterobacter; species Enterobacter cloacae complex sp. I3. Next base: position 119,340 of record NZ_JADBQZ010000007.1, on the reverse strand, counting down.
TACCCAAATAATCGTACGCCTCGTCCACTGCCACATCGCCATTCGACGGCTGGCCCTCGTAACGCACCTGGGTACCCGGCAGCTCCTGGGTCTGTTTCGCATCGTAGATATCGCGCTCAAGCTGACCGGCTTTATTCACGTGCGGCGCGGCGGGTTTGCCCGGCATATGCGCCATCAGCGTCTGGACGTGGGTTAAGGTCTGACGGGCATAGCGCTGCTGCGGTTCGGAACCGCTTTCGATAATACGACGAAGAATATAAGGGGGAATAACGCTACGAAGATGGGACATGCTGCTCTCCTTATTAAAAAAGGGAATAGCAGCAGTATAGTAAGTAACCGGCGAAGAATTATCCGGTTTTGCGCTGACGCGTCTTTTTCACCGGTTTAATTGATTTCACTTCGCTTTCCACCCAGCCGTCAGACAGGCGGGTGGTAAGAACGTCACCGGTGTTCACCTGCTTGGTTTGCTTCAGCACTTTGCCGTCCGCTGCTGTCGTTACGCTATAGCCGCGCGCCAGCGTGGAGAGGGGGCTGACGGCTTCCAGATGGGTCACCGCGTTGCCAAAACGCTCACGTGTGGTGCTCAGGCGCGCCCGGAGAGTCTCCGCCAGACGATATTCCAGCTGCTGAATGCGCGTTTGCGCACGATAGATTTTCGGCTGCGGATTCTGCTGGTTCAGGCGCTGGGTCACACGCTGCTGGCGCGTCACCGCGCGCTTAAGCTGATTATCAAGCGCAAAGTTCATGCGCTGACGCAGGCGTTCCAGCACGGTCTGCTGGCGCGCCAGACGAAGCTGCGGGTGCTGCTGCTGAAGACGATGATGAAGCTGGGTAAAGCGGCGGGTACGGTTGGCAAGGAAGTAGTCCATCGCCATCTCAAGACGCTGCTGGCCGTTCTGAAGCTGACGCAGCAGCTCCAGCTGGTTACGGCTCACCACTTCCGCCGCCGCGGACGGCGTAGGCGCACGCAGATCCGCAACAAAATCCGCAATTGTCACGTCCGTTTCATGCCCGACGGCGCTCACCACGGCGATCTCGCTTGCAAAGATTGCCCGCGCCACGCGCTCGTCGTTAAAGCTCCACAGGTCTTCCAGCGAGCCGCCGCCGCGCCCGACGATCAACACGTCACACTCCTTACGCGCATTTGCCAGTTTAATGGCGCGTACAATCTGACCTGGCGCATCGTCACCCTGAACGGCGGTCGGGTAGATAATGACGGGCAGGGAAGGATCGCGACGCTTCAGTACGTGCAAAATGTCGTGCAGGGCGGCACCGGTTTTCGAGGTGATGACACCCACGCAGTGGGCAGGCGAGGGCAGCGGCTTTTTGAACTGTTGGTCGAAAAGTCCCTCTTCGGAGAGCTTCGCCTTTAACTGCTCATACTTTTGCTGCAGCAGGCCTTCGCCCGCGGGCTGCATGATCTCAACGATGATTTGATAATCGCCGCGCGGCTCATACAGGGTGATATTGGCGCGAACCAGAACCTGCTGGCCGTGCTGCGGACGGAACGTCACGCGACGGTTGCTGTTGCGGAACATCGCGCAGCGCACCTGGGCGGTGTCGTCTTTTAAGGTAAAGTACCAGTGTCCGGAGGAGGGCTGCGTGAAGTTAGAGATTTCACCGCTGATCCAGACCTGCCCCATTTCCTGCTCAAGCAGCAAACGCACCGTCTGATTAAGGCGGCTGACAGTATAAATTGAGGGGGATTGAGAGGATAACATGTGAGCGGGATCAAATTCTAAATCAGCAAGTTATTCAGTCGATAGTAACCTGCTGAGAGGCATTCGCAAGCATTTTTTCAAAAAAGTGTAGATGCAATCGGTTACGCTCTGTATAATGCCACGGCAATATTTAACCACCCAGGTCAGAGATATTGCCCATGCTACGTATCGCTAAAGAAGCACTGACGTTTGACGACGTCCTCCTCGTTCCCGCTCATTCCACCGTTCTGCCGAATACTGCCGACCTCAGCACGCAGTTGACGAAAACCATTCGTCTGAACATTCCTATGCTCTCCGCGGCAATGGACACCGTGACTGAAGCGCGCCTGGCTATCGCCCTGGCACAGGAAGGCGGCATTGGCTTTATCCACAAAAACATGTCTATCGAGCGTCAGGCGGAAGAAGTTCGCCGCGTGAAGAAGCATGAGTCCGGCATCGTGTCCGATCCTCAGACTGTTCTGCCAACCACTACCCTGCACGAAGTGAAAGCCCTGACCGAACGTAACGGCTTTGCCGGCTACCCGGTAGTGACCGAAGACAATGAACTGGTGGGCATCATCACCGGTCGTGACGTGCGCTTCGTGACTGACCTGAACCAGCCTGTCAGCGTCTACATGACGCCAAAAGAGCGTCTGGTGACCGTCCGCGAAGGCGAAACTCGCGACGTGGTACTGGCGAAAATGCACGAAAAACGCGTTGAGAAAGCGCTGGTTGTGGATGCGAACTTCCACCTGCGCGGCATGATCACCGTTAAAGATTTCCAGAAAGCAGAACGTAAACCGAACGCCTGTAAAGACGAGCATGGCCGTCTGCGCGTCGGCGCTGCCGTAGGCGCGGGGGCAGGTAACGAAGAGCGCGTTGACGCGCTGGTGGCGGCGGGCGTTGACGTCCTGCTGATTGACTCCTCTCACGGCCACTCCGAAGGCGTGCTGCAGCGTATTCGCGACACCCGTGCGAAATATCCTGACCTGCAGATCATCGGCGGCAACGTGGCGACGGGCGCAGGCGCTCGCGCACTGGCGGAAGCGGGTTGCAGCGCGGTGAAAGTGGGTATCGGCCCTGGCTCTATCTGTACCACCCGTATCGTGACCGGCGTGGGCGTTCCACAGATCACCGCGGTTTCTGACGCGGTTGAAGCGCTGGAAGGCACCGGTATTCCGGTTATCGCTGACGGCGGTATCCGCTTCTCTGGCGATATCGCGAAAGCCATCGCCGCGGGCGCTGCTGCCGTAATGGTAGGCTCCATGCTCGCTGGTACCGAAGAATCCCCGGGCGAAATCGAACTCTACCAGGGCCGTTCTTACAAATCTTACCGTGGGATGGGCTCCCTGGGCGCGATGTCCAAAGGTTCCTCTGACCGTTACTTCCAGACCGATAACGCTGCTGACAAACTGGTACCGGAAGGTATCGAAGGCCGCGTGGCCTATAAAGGCCGTCTGAAAGAGATCATTCACCAGCAGATGGGCGGCCTGCGTTCCTGTATGGGTCTGACCGGCTGTGGTACCATTGACCTGCTGCGTACCAAAGCGGAATTCGTACGCATCAGCGGTGCGGGTATCCAGGAGAGCCACGTTCACGACGTGACGATCACCAAAGAGTCCCCGAACTACCGTCTGGGCTCCTGATAAGTTTCCGCGCCCGGCTTCTGCCGGGCGCTTTGTTTTGTTTCACTTGCCTCGGAATTAGCGTCAATGACGGAAAACATTCACAAACATCGCATTCTCATCCTGGACTTCGGTTCTCAGTACACTCAGCTGGTCGCGCGCCGCGTGCGTGAACTGGGCGTTTACTGTGAGCTCTGGGCGTGGGATGTCACGGAAGCACAGATTCGCGAATTCAATCCAAGCGGCATCATCCTGTCCGGCGGCCCGGAAAGCACCACCGAAGCGAACAGCCCGCGCGCGCCGCAGTACGTGTTCGAAGCGGGCGTACCGGTATTCGGCGTCTGCTACGGCATGCAGACCATGGCGATGCAGCTGGGCGGCCACGTAGAAGGCTCTAACGAGCGCGAGTTCGGCTACGCGCAGGTTGAAGTTGTCACCGACAGCGCGCTGGTGCGCGGTATCGAAGACTCCCTGACCGCAGACGGCAAGCCGCTGCTGGATGTGTGGATGAGCCACGGCGACAAGGTTACCGCCATCCCATCCGACTTCGTGACCGTTGCCAGCACCGAAAGCTGCCCGTTCGCCATCATGGCGAACGAAGAAAAACGCTTCTACGGCGTGCAGTTCCACCCGGAAGTGACCCACACCCGTCAGGGTATGCGCATGCTGGAGCGCTTCGTGCGTGACATCTGCCAGTGTGAAGCCCTGTGGACCCCGGCAAAAATCATCGACGACGCCGTTGAGCGTATCCGCCAGCAGGTTGGCGATGACAAAGTGATCCTCGGCCTCTCCGGCGGCGTGGACTCCTCCGTCACCGCGATGCTGCTGCACCGCGCCATCGGTAAAAACCTGACCTGCGTCTTCGTGGACAACGGTCTGCTGCGTCTGAACGAAGCGAAGCAAGTCATGGACATGTTCGGCGACCACTTCGGTCTGAACATCGTTCACGTGGAAGGCGAGCAGCGCTTCCTGGACGCGCTGAAAGGCGAGAACGATCCGGAAGCGAAACGTAAAATCATCGGTCGCGTCTTCGTGGAAGTATTCGACGAAGAAGCGCTGAAGCTGGAAGACGTGAAGTGGCTGGCGCAGGGTACCATCTACCCGGACGTGATCGAGTCTGCGGCCTCCGCAACCGGTAAAGCGCACGTCATCAAATCTCACCACAACGTGGGCGGCCTGCCGAAAGAGATGAAGATGGGTCTGGTTGAACCGCTGCGCGAGCTGTTCAAAGACGAAGTGCGTAAGATCGGTCTGGAACTGGGTCTGCCGTACGATATGCTCTACCGTCACCCGTTCCCGGGTCCGGGTCTGGGCGTGCGCGTGCTGGGCGAAGTGAAGAAAGAGTACTGCGACCTGCTGCGTCGCGCGGACGCGATCTTCATCGAAGAGCTGCACAAAGCTGACCTGTACAACAAAGTAAGCCAGGCGTTCACCGTGTTCCTGCCGGTTCGCTCCGTCGGGGTAATGGGCGATGGCCGTAAGTACGACTGGGTTGTTTCCCTGCGTGCGGTGGAAACCATCGACTTCATGACCGCGCACTGGGCGCACCTGCCGTATGACTTCTTAGGCCGCGTGTCTAACCGCATCATCAACGAAGTGAACGGTATTTCCCGCGTGGTGTATGACATCAGCGGTAAGCCACCGGCTACGATTGAGTGGGAATGATGGAGTAAATTTTTTCACTGCCTGACTTAATAAAAGAACACCAATAAATTTTTCTATTGGTGTTCTTTTTAAAAGTTAAAGATTTAAATATCCTAATTGAATTTATAATACCTTATTGTTCATAATCCCAGCCCCATGAATGTAAGCATTGTATTGCATGAAGGAGAGCACATAAATAAATACTTTTGGATATTGAGAAATAATTCCTCCCACTAAAAGATTTATCCAAGTCCTCAGGTATATTTATATAGCTTAATGTTTTCAATTGTGTTTTTGTTCTTTTTATTTCAGAATAAAGTTGTGGAGATTCTCTCAGTTGGAAGTGCTCTTTATTTCCCTGAAGGATTAAATCGTCAAGATAATTAGCACTTATGGAGAGATCGGCTTTTAGATTGTTGTGCAACATATTAAAGTTAATCATTTCTTTTTGAACGTTGCTCATCAGTTCTTGCAGTTTAGATTGATCAACTCTTGCTTTCATCTCTAAAACCAGATTGCAAAAATAAGTATCATTCAATAAATCCGCCTCTAGATATGCATTTGGATCTAAATCATACTTTGAATGAATTTTCTTCCTGAAAGAACGATCTCCAAATATATTTTTAATAGGATTAAGGTTATCCTCAAGGAAGGATATTTGGTAAAATCTATGTGATATGTTTTCTGAGGTTTGCCAGGCGAGTTGCCCTTGGAATGTTCGGAAAACCATTTCTGAACTTTCATGCAGTAAATGTCGTAGATATCTCTCTGCATGCTGATTGGTATCATATTGATCGAAGTGGTTTACTATTCTTATTAATGTTTCCCCAGCTAGTCTACTTAATTTAATAAGATCATTTTTATGTTTTTTTTGTGTTTCAGTTAGTGCACTTCTATATTTTAAATGAGATTGAGATAAATGAGAACGATAGTCATTGAAATGATCTTTCTTCGCAAAATCACTTTGCTTTTTTGCATATAACATACTTAATGCCGATACAATTAATGCGGCAAATGATAAAATTTCAGTTAGTCCAATATTCATTGTATCCATAACATATCATCTATTATTCCACGTCCTAGGATTATACTTTGTTGAACATTTCTGCATCAAGGAAATTGTTCAGAGGATTAGAATTTTAAATATCCAATAGCGATCGTTATGAGACTGATTATTCTGAACCCTGCATGGTTACCGCTGCAGGATATATTTACATCACTGCAATAAATGAATTAGCCAGAAGAGTATGCATTTCGCGTAGTCTTGTAAGCGTTAGTGTAGGGGAACACTGAATTTGTCCTCGTGGACTTAGGAGTTATGCTCATCTCAGACCAATACATAAGTCCCAATGAAATGAAGAAATTTCAGCGTAGAGTTTAAACATAAATACGCCAAACTATTATATTTAGTTGTTGAATTGTTAGTTGAGTTATGTCTGCAGGATATTCCTGTTGTTTGACATATTATTCTCTCAAATCACCATCTATCAAACCGCAATCTCGCAACCTTCGAGAAAGTAAACTGATTGGTTTTCTTCTATAAATGCCTTCAATAAAAGGCTCAGATAGTCCTTTGAATAAAAGAAATGACCGAAATGCCGGATGACGGCTGTGTCGTTTCCGGCCGGCTAAGGCAATGCAGACTATTTCTCTCCACTCCCCAACCTATACGCCAGCGCCACCACCAGCGACTGCACCAGGCACAGCGTTGCCGACTGGGACCGGAACGCATCCACCTGCGCCTCTTTCACCACAAAGCAGAGATCGCTGAATGTTGCCAGCGGGCTTATCTGGCTGTCCGTAATCACGATCTGCCGGGCGCCGACGCTGGCGGCGGTTTCGCTGACCATCACCGTCTCTTCCGCGTACGGCGAGAAGCTGATCGACACCACGATGTCGCGCGCCTTAATGCGGCTGATTTGCTCGCGCAGCATCCCGCCCATGCCGTCGAGCAGGATAGGGCGGCACTCCAGGTGGCTCAGGGCGTAGGTAAGGTAGGCAGCGACGCTAAACGAGCGGCGCAGTCCGGCGATGTAGATAGTGTCGGCGTCGGCCAGCAGCTGTACCGCGCGCTCCAGCATTTCCGGCTCGGCGCGGGCGGCCAGCTGCTGCAGCGCCTGCGCGTTCGAGCGGGCGAACTCCTGCAGAATATCGAGCGGCGTTTCCGGCACGGCCTCGCTCTCCATTTCGCGGAACAGCCGCGCGCGGTCGCTGTAGCTGGCAGTCTCCTCCACCAGGTTCATGCGAAACAGCTGTTTCATTTCGTTGAAGCCGGTGAAGTCAAAGGCGTTGGCAAAGCGGATCAGCGTCGACGGCGGCACGTCGGCGCGCTCGGCAATGACGGCAACCGTATCAAAGGCCACGCTGTTGGTGTTATCCAGCACGTAGCGGGAGACCTGCTGCAGCCTCTTGCTCAGGCTATCGTAGCGATCGCGGATTTGCTGCTGCAGTTCGTTCAGGCTGGTTGCTGTCGTCATGTTATCCCCCAAATACAGTCTGATGATTCTAAACGCAAAACCGCGGCTTTTAAATGTCGGCCATCCATCTGGCAGCAAAAATGAAACAGAAGCTTCAGTCATTTCCTCGCCCGAAATCCCTTAATAGCGCACGCAGCGTCAGTGTTGCTGGCTGTTAACATAAAAATCCATCCTTGATCACAATAATCATCATTTATTTTATTTCAACTTAAAATGGAATATTTGTTTCATATATAGTGTCCTGTACACAGCGTTCAGGTAACAGTCACGTATCAACAGCGAGAGGTTAAGGATGGAGACGGTAGCGAATTTTATTCACGGCGAATGTGTCACCGGTTCAGGCCAGCGCGTTCAGGCGATCTTCAACCCGGCCACCGGCGAGCAGATCCGCCAGGTGGTGATGAGTACGGCACAGGAAACGGAGCAGGCGATTGCCGCCGCGCAGCAGGCGTTTCCCGCGTGGGCGCGCCAGGCTCCGCTTAAGCGCGCGCGCGTGATGTTCCGCTTCAAGGCGCTGCTGGAAGAGAACATGACGCGCCTGGCCCGCATCATCAGCGAAGAGCACGGCAAGGTCTTCTCCGACGCGGTGGGCGAACTGACCCGCGGTCTGGAAGTGGTGGAATTTGCCTGCGGTATCCCGCATCTGCAAAAGGGTGAACACTCTGCGAACGTCGGTACCGGCGTCGACAGCCACTCGCTGATGCAGCCGCTCGGCGTCTGCGCCGGGATCACGCCGTTTAACTTCCCGGCGATGGTGCCGATGTGGATGTTCCCCATTGCGCTGGCGACCGGGAATACCTTCGTGCTGAAGCCGTCGGAAAAAGACCCTTCTCTCGCGCTCGCGCTGGCGCAGCTGCTAAAAGAGGCAGGCTTGCCGGACGGCGTCTTCAACGTGGTGCAGGGGGATAAAGAGTCCGTTGACGTGCTCCTGACCGACCCGCGCGTGCAGGCGGTGAGCTTTGTCGGCTCCACGCCGATTGCCGAATACATTTACCAGACCGCCTCCGCCCACGGTAAGCGCTGTCAGGCGCTGGGAGGCGCGAAAAACCACTGCATTTTAATGCCGGATGCCGACATGGAGATGGCGACCAACGCCATCATGGGCGCGGCCTATGGCGCGGCGGGGGAACGCTGCATGGCGCTCTCGGTGGTGCTGGCGGTGGGGGATAAAACCGCCGATGACCTCTGCACCCGGCTGGAAAAACAGATTGAAGCGCTGCGCGTCGGGCCGGGGCTGGACCAGACACCGGAAAACGAAATGGGGCCGCTTATCTCCTCCGCGCACCGCAGCAAGGTGCTGGGCTATATCGACAGCGGGGAAGCGCAGGGGGCGAAACTGCGCGTGGACGGGCGCGGCTTCAGCGTGAAGGGCCACGAGCAGGGCTACTTCGTCGGGCCGACGCTGTTTGATAACGTCACACCGGAGATGACCATCTATAAAGAAGAGATTTTTGGCCCGGTGCTTTCTGTGGTGCGCGTAGCAGATTACGCCAGCGCGGTGGACCTCATTAACCGCCATGAATATGGTAATGGCTCGGCGATCTTCACCCGTGACGGCGGCTGCGCGCGCCGCTTCTGCGAAGAGGTGCAGGCGGGCATGGTGGGGGTCAACGTGCCGATCCCGGTGCCGATGGCATTCCACAGTTTCGGTGGCTGGAAGCGTTCCATCTTTGGCGCGCTCAACGTGCACGGCAACGACGGCGTGCGTTTCTACACCCGAATGAAAACCATCACCGCGCGCTGGCCGGAATTGCAGCAGGAGACAGGCGCTGCGTTCTCCATGCCGACGCTGGGCTGACAGGAGGCATTATGCAAACCGAACGTATGACCATGGCCCAGGCGCTGGTCCGGTTCCTGAATCAACAGTACGTCAGCGTTGACGGCAACGAAACGCCCTTCGTGGAGGGCGTGGCGACGATCTTTGGGCACGGCAACGTGCTGGGTATTGGCCAGGCGCTGGAGCAGGATCCCGGTCATCTGAAAATCATGCAGGGGTGCAACGAGCAGGGCATCGCCCACATGGCGACGGGATTCGCCAAACAGCACCGCCGCCAGCGCATTTTTGCCATCACCTCCTCGGTCGGGCCGGGCGCCGCCAATATGGTCACGGCGGCGGCCACCGCCACGGCGAACCGCATCCCGCTTTTACTGCTGCCGGGCGATATCTACGCCAGCCGCCAGCCGGACCCGGTGCTGCAGCAGATCGAGCAGTATCACGATCTCAGCATCAGCACCAACGACTGCTTCCGTCCGGTTTCCCGCTACTGGGACCGCATCAACCGCCCCGAGCAGCTCATGAGCGCCATGCTAAGCGCGATGCGAACGCTTACTGACCCCGCAGATACCGGAGCGGTGACCCTCTGTCTGCCGCAGGACGTGCAAGGGGAAGCGTGGGACTACCCGCTAAGCTTCTTCGCGCGTCGGGTGCACCACATCGAACGCCGTCCGCCCGATCCGCAGCGACTGGCACAGGCGCGGGCGCTGATCGCCCGCAAGCGCCGTCCGCTGGTGGTGTGCGGCGGCGGCGTGCGCTACTCCGGCGCGCATGAGGCGTTTCGCGAATTTGTCGAGACGCTGCAGCTGCCGTTTGCCGAAACGCAGGCCGGGAAGGGGGCGCTGGTAAGTGACCACCCACTTAACCTCGGCGGCGTAGGAGTGACGGGCGGAATGGCCGCCAACCAGCTCGCGCCACAGGCTGACTTAGTGATTGGCGTCGGCACGCGCCTGACCGACTTTACCACCGGCTCCAAGGCGCTCTTTTCCCACCCGGACGTCGAATTCCTGCTGCTGAACGTGGCCGAGTTTGACGCCCTGAAGCTGGACGCCACCGCGCTGATTGCCGATGCCCAAACCGGGCTGCAGGCCTTAACCCACGCGCTCGGCGATTACCGCAGCGGCTGGGGAGAGGCGATCGCCCAGGCTAAATCCGCGTGGCGCGATGAGTGCCGCCGCTTGTGGGATCGCCAGTGGCATCCGGACGACGCGCCCGAAGTGGCGGGGCATCTGGACGCGCAGCTGACGGAATACGGCGAGACGCTCAACACCCGCCTGACCCAGACGCGGGTGCTGGGGCTGATCAATCAGCATGTGGAAGATAACGCCATCGTGGTGGGCGCGGCCGGTTCGCTGCCGGGAGATTTACAGCGCCTCTGGCAGGTCAAAACGCCGGACAGCTATCACCTGGAGTACGGATACTCCTGCATGGGCTACGAGATTGCGGCGGCCATCGGCGCGAAGCTCGCCCGCCCCGGGCAGCCGGTTTACGCCATGGTGGGTGATGGCTCCTACATGATGCTGCACTCCGAGCTGCAAACCGCGGTGCAGGAGGGCATTAAGGTCACCGTTCTGCTGTTTGATAACGCCAGCTTCGGCTGCATTAACAACCTGCAGATGGGTCACGGAATGGGCAGCTTTGGCACGGAAAATCGCCATCGCAACCCGGAAACCGGGCGGCTTGACGGGCCGCTGGTGAAGGTCGACTTTGCGCAAAACGCGGAAAGCTACGGTTGCTGCGCGTGGCGGGTGAACGACGAGCAGAGCCTGCTGGCGGCGCTTGAGGCGTCACGCGCCCATCCGGGCCCGACGCTGCTGGACATCAAGGTATTGCCGAAGACCATGACCCATGACTACGCCTCGTGGTGGCGAACCGGTGACGCGCAGGTGGCAGAGTCGTCTGCCGTGCGTGAGGCCGCGGAGCAAACGCAGGCGCAGGTGAAAAAAGCCCGTCAGTATTGAGTTTTCCTGTCTTAACGAAATTTTCATTTCATTTCCCCCTCACCCTAACCCTCTCCCCAAAAGTGGAGAGGGGATGGGGTGGTGCACGCTTTTCTCCCTCGCTCCTTTGGGGAGAGGGCCGGAGTGAGGGGTGAGCAGTACCTTCTTTCATGTTGTGAGATTGATAACAAAAATTATCTCATACATCTCAAAAGTGTTAACCCGCACTCAAAAACATAATTTTCACTATTTATAAAAATGAAATAAATGTTTTATTTATAGGGTCGTTAGTTCACAGCATTCACCAACACCGGGAGCCGTTATGTTTAACATTGCTTTACTGGGCGCTGGCCGAATTGGCCAGGTACATGCAGCTAACATCGCCAGCCACGGCGCGACCACGCTCTGGTCCGTGGTTGATCCGAATCAGGAATTTGCCACCCGTCTCGCCGCACAGTATCAGGCCCGCCAGCAGAGCGTGGATGAGGCGATGACCGACCCTAACGTTCACGCCGTGCTGATCGCCTCCGCCACCGACACCCACGCGGATCTGATTGAAATGGCCGCCCGCCACGGCAAGGCTATCTTCTGCGAAAAGCCGGTACACCTCGACCTCGCCCGCGTGCGCGACTGCCTGAAAGTGGTTAAAGAGTACGACGTGCCGCTGTTCATCGGCTTTAACCGCCGCTTTGACCCTCAGTTCCGCCGCGTGAAAACCGATGCCCAGGCCGGACGCATCGGCAAGCCGGAATCGTTGCTGATCATCTCCCGCGACCCGTCTCCGCCGCCCGCGGAGTACGTGCGCGTCTCCGGCGGCATGTTCCGCGATATGACCATTCACGACTTCGACATGGCCCGTTTCATCATGGGCGAAGAGCCGGTGTCGGTGTATGCCCAGGGCAGTAACCTGGTGGATCCGGCGATTGGCGAGGCGGGGGATATCGATACCGCGTTTATCGTTCTGAAATATGCCTCCGGCGCGATGGCGACCATCGTCAACAGCCGCCGCTCCTCTTACGGCTACGACCAGCGCCTGGAGCTGCACGGCTCCGAAGGGCTGCTGTGCGCCGGCAATATTCTGGAAAACCAGGTGCAGCACTACGGCAAACAGGGCTGCACCAGCGCGCTGCCGGAACACTTCTTCCTGCAGCGCTACAAATCCGCTTACGCCGCGGAATGGGAACACTTTGTTGCGGTCCTGCGCGGCGAAGCGGTGCCGGACTGCAGCGGCGATGATGGTGAACGTGCGCTGTACCTCGCGGATAAAGCGCTGGAGTCGCTGCGTAGCCAGCGCGAGATCGTCCTCTAAACACAACAACCCTACACAGAGAGACATAATAATGAAAAAACTGATCTTAGCCGCCCTCATCGCAATGACGTCCGGGGCCGCCCTCGCCGAAAACGAGCAGATTGTTTTCAGTACGCCAAACCTGGCCATGCCGTTTGAGGTTCACATGCAGCGTACGGCGGTGAAAGCCGCGAAAGAGATGGGCGTGAAGCTTCAGGTACTGGACGGGCAGGGCAGTTCACCGAAGCAGGTGGCTGACCTGGAAAACGCCATTACCCGCGGGGCGCAGGGCTTTATCGTCTCCCCGAACGACGTGAACGCGGTCTCCAGCGCGGTGGATGAAATTCAGGATGCGAAGCTGCCGGTGGTCACCCTTGACCGCTCCGTCGACAGCCAGAAGAAAGTGCCCCACTTTGGCGCCAACAACTACAAAGGCGGCCAGGCGATTGGCGACTTCGTCAAAACCAAATTCCCCGACGGGGCAGAGATCATCCTGCTCACCGGCCAGCCGGGTTCCTCTTCCAATATTGAACGCACCAAAGGGATCCGCGACAGCCTGAAGGCGGGCGGGGATAAGTACAAGATCGTCGCCGATCAGACCGGCAACTGGATGCGTTCTGAAGGGATGCGCATCGTCGAAAGCGTTCTGCCTTCGCTACCGAAACGCCCGCAGGTGATCCTCTCCGCCAACGACGATATGGCGCTGGGCGCGATTGAAGCCCTGCAGAGCCAGGGCGTGAAGCCGGGTGAAATCCTCGTGACCGGCTTTGATGCGGTGCCGGAAGCGCTGGCCCGCGTGCGCGACGGCTGGCTGGCGGTAACGGCGGATCAGCGTCCGGGCTTTGCGGTGCAGACGGCGATGAGCCAGCTGGTGGCCAACGTGCGCGAGAAGAAAGCCATCACCGGGGCCGACTACCCGCCAACGCTTATCACCAAAGAGAACCTGCAGCAGGCTGAGCGTATCGGTGAGGCCGGTAACTGATATGTCCCGAGCCGCCTCTGGCGGCTCAACATGAGGAGGAGCAGACCGATGTCGCAACCCTTACTGAAAGTGACCGACCTGGCAAAAAGCTTTTCTGGCGTCTGGGCGCTAAGCAGCGCCCAGCTGACCGTCGGCGCGGGGGAGATCCACGCCCTGCTGGGGGAAAACGGAGCGGGAAAATCCACGCTGCTGAAGGCGCTTGCGGGCGCGCAGCCGCAAACCCGCGGGGATATCTGGTTCAACGGCGAAATGCTGCCGGTGGACGACTCTCCGGTGGAACGGCAGAACAAGGGCATTATCACCATCTATCAGGAATTCAACCTGCTGCCCAACATGACCGTCGCGGAAAACATGTTTCTCGGGCGCGAGCCGCGTAAACGTAATCTGATCGTCGACGAAAGGGCGGTAAATCAGGAGGCGCAGGTCATTCTCGATTACCTGCAGCTAAACGTTGCGCCGACCACGCCTGTCGCTCGTCTGAGCGTCGCCCAGCAGCAGATGGTGGAGATCGCCCGGGCGCTGACCCTCAACGCTCGCCTGATCATCATGGACGAACCTTCCGCCGCGCTGAGCGACAGCGAGGTGGAAAGCCTGCACCGCGTGGTGCGGGAGCTTAAAAACCGCGGCGTGAGCATTATTTACGTTACCCACCGCCTGCACGAAGTTTTCCAGCTCTGCGATCGCTTCACCGTATTTCAGGACGGCCGCTTCACCGGCACCGGCGCGGTGGCGGAGACCAACGTCGAACAGCTGATCCGCCTGATGGTCGGGCGCGACGTGGCCTTTAACCGTCGCCCCGCCAGCGAAACCCATCATCAAGACAAACCTGTCCGCCTGACGGTGAAGGGGCTGAGCCGCGAAAAGCCGCCGCTGGATCCGCACGGCATCGCCCTGCACGACATCAGCTTCCACGTCCACGCCGGGGAAGTTCTGGGCATTGCCGGGCTGGTGGGCGCGGGACGCACCGAGGTGGCCCGCTGCCTGTTTGGCGCAGACGCCTTTACCTCCGGGAGCTTTGAGCTGGACGGCGTGCCGTACCAGCCGCGCGACCCGCTGTATGCCCTCGACCAGGGCGTGGCGCTGGTGCCCGAAGACCGTAAAAAAGAGGGGGCGGTGCTCGGGCTGTCGATTCGCGACAACCTGTCGCTCTCGTGTCTCTCCTCGCTGCTGCAGTGGCGCTGGTTCGTGAACACCCGCAAAGAGGACGATCTGATTGAGTCCTATCGCCAGGCCCTGCAGATCAAAATGGTCAACAGCGCGCAGGAGGTGCGCAAGCTCTCCGGCGGTAACCAGCAGAAGGTGATCCTCGCGCGCTGCATGGCGCTCAACCCGCGGGTGCTGATCGTCGATGAGCCGACGCGCGGCATCGACGTGGGGACCAAATCGGAAGTGCACCAGGTGCTGTTTGACATGGCGAAAAAGGGCGTGGCGGTGATCGTGATCTCCTCCGATCTGCCTGAAGTGATGGCGGTGTCTGACCGGATCATCACCCTCAGCGAAGGCCGGGTGACCGGCGAGATCCACGGTGACGACGCTAACGAAGAACGGCTGATGACGATGATGGCCATCAACCACAACGCCCTGAACGCGGCATAACGGAGTTTCTCATGACGCAGATGATTTCTAAAACGCAGGCCCCGGTCAAACGCGCCGGACGCATCGATCCCATCGCCTTCTTCGAGCGCTTCGGGGTGTTGATTTTCATGATCCTGCTGCTGATCTTCTTCCAGTCGCAGAACAGCAACTTTTTCTCTGAACGCAATATTTTCAACATCCTGACTGAAGTCTCCATCTACGGGATCATGGCCGTGGGGATGACCTTCGTCATTCTGACCGCCGGGATCGACCTCTCCGTGGGCTCCATCCTGGCGGTGTGCGCCATGACCGCGGCGTACGTCATTAAGGGCGACAACTTCACCACCGTCGACCCGAACGCCTGGGGCGGCATGAGCTGGCTGATCGGGCTGGGGATTTGTCTGGCGATGGGCACGGCGATTGGCTTCCTGCACGGCCTGGGTGTCACCCGCCTGCGCCTGCCGCCGTTTATCGTCACCCTCGGCGGGATGACCATCTGGCGCGGCCTGACCCTGGTGATCAACGACGGCGCACCGATCGCTGGTTTCGACCCTGGCTACCGCTGGTGGGGACGCGGGGAGTTGCTCGGCATCTCCATTCCGATCTGGATCTTCGCCATCGTCGCCGTCGGCGGATATCTGGCGCTGCATAAAACCCGCTGGGGCCGCTTCGTCTACGCCATCGGCGGCAACCCGGAGGCGGCGCGCCTGGCGGGGGTTAACGTCAAGCGCGTGCTCGTCAGCGTCTACGTGCTGATCGGCTGTCTGGCCGGGCTGGCGGGCTTCATCCTGAGCGCGCGTCTGGGGAGCGCAGAGGCGGTGGCCGGGATCTCCTTTGAGCTGCGCGTTATCGCCTCGGTGGTGATTGGCGGCACCTCGCTGATGGGCGGCTACGGGCGCATCGGCGGCACCATTATCGGCTCCATCATTATGGGCATTCTGATTAACGGCCTGGTGCTGATGAACGTCTCGGCTTACTACCAGCAGATTATCACCGGGTTAATTATCGTTCTGGCGGTGGCGTTTGATACCTACGCCAAGAGCCGTCGCGGCGCACTGTGAGGATCACGATGAAAGAGGTTCGTATTGGATTGATTGGCACCGGGTATATCGGCAAGGCGCACGCTATCGCCTATGCCCAGGCCCCGACGGTGTTCAACCTGCGCGGCAGGCTGGTGCGCGAGATGGTGGCGGAAGTCACGCCGGAGCTGGCGGCAGAGCGCGCGCAGGCGTTTGGCTTTAACCGTTCAACGGGAGACTGGCGGGCGCTGGTGGCCGACCCGGCCATTGACGTGGTGGATATTTGCTCACCCAACCACCTGCATAAAGCGATGGCGCTGGAGGCGATCCGCCACGGCAAGCACGTCTACTCGGAGAAGCCTCTGGCGCTCAACGCCCATGATGCGCGCGAGATGGTCGACGCCGCGAAGCGGGCCGGGGTGAAAACGCTGGTGGGGTTCAACTACATGAAGAACCCGACGGCGCAGCTGGCGAAGGAGATTATCGCCCGCGGCGAGATTGGCGATGTGATCCACTTCTACGGCACCCACAACGAAGACTACATGGCCGACCCGCTGTCGCCCATCCACTGGCACTGCTTTAAAGAGACCGCCGGGCTGGGCGCGCTGGGCGACCTTGCGGCGCATATCGTCAATATGGCTCAGTACCTGGTGGGCGATATCGAGCAGGTCTGCGGCGATCTGAAGATCGTGGTCCCGGCGCGCCCGGCGAAGGCCGGATCGTCAGAGATGATTGCGGTGGAAAACGAGGATCAGGCCCACGCGATGGTGCGCTTCGCGGGCGGGGCGCAGGGGGTCATTGAAACCTCCCGCGTCGCCTGCGGCCGCAAGATGGGGCTCTCGTACGTGATCACCGGGACGAAGGGCTCCATCAGCTTCACCCAGGAGCGCATGGCGGAGCTAAAGCTCTATCTGCATGACGATCCGGTGAACCGTCAGGGGTTCCGCACGCTGCTCGTCGGCCCGGCGCACCCGGACTACGCCGCGTTCTGCATGGGCGCAGGCCACGGAATTGGCTTTAACGATCAAAAAACGGTGGAGGTGCGCGACCTGGTGGACGGGATTGCCGCCGACGCGCCGATGTGGCCGGACTTCGAAGAGGGCTGGAAGGTGTCGCGCGTGCTGGACGCGATTGCGCTCTCGCACCGGGAAGGCCGCTGGCTGAACGTGAACGACATTGTCTGATGAGGTATCAACGTGGAAAAGCAGTTTGATGTGATATGCATGGGCCGCGTGGCGGTAGACCTCTACAGTCAGCAGATTGGTGCCCGCCTGGAGGACGTGTCGAGCTTCGCCAAATACCTTGGCGGATCCTCCGGCAACGTGGCGTACGGCACCGCGCGCCAGGGCCTGCGCTCGTCGATGCTGGCGCGCGTC
This sequence comes from Enterobacter cloacae complex sp. I3, assembly GCF_014896175.1. Taxonomy (NCBI): domain Bacteria; kingdom Pseudomonadati; phylum Pseudomonadota; class Gammaproteobacteria; order Enterobacterales; family Enterobacteriaceae; genus Enterobacter; species Enterobacter cloacae complex sp. I3. The sequence continues at coordinate 101,940 of NZ_JADBQZ010000007.1, read as the reverse complement.
GGCGATGAACATATGGGCCGCTTCCTGCGCGAAGAGCTCAACCAGGTAGGCTGCGATACCAGCCATCTGATTACCGATAAAGAGCGCCTCACGGCGCTGGTGCTACTCGGCATTAAAGACCGGGACACCTTTCCTCTGATTTTTTATCGCGATAACTGCGCGGATATGGCGATTACCGCCAGCGATGTGGATGAAAGCTACATTGCCTCCGCACGTTGTCTTGCCATCACCGGGACCCACCTTTCTCATCCGCAGACCCGCGAGGCGGTGCTGACGGCGCTGGGCTATGCCCGCCGTCACGGCGTGCGCACGGTGCTGGACATCGACTACCGTCCGGTGCTGTGGGGGCTCACCTCCTTAGGCGACGGCGAAACGCGCTTTATCGCCGCCGACCAGGTCACCCGCGAGCTGCAGGAGGTACTGCACCTTTTCGACGTCATTGTCGGCACCGAAGAGGAGTTCCATATTGCGGGCGGCAGCACGGATACGCTGCAGGCGCTGGGGCAGGTGCGCGCCGTGAGTCACGCAACGCTGGTCTGCAAGCGCGGCGCGCTGGGCTGCTCGGTCTATACCGACGCCATTCCGTCCCGGCTGGACGACGGCCTGACGGTGACCGGCGTGCGCGTGGAGGTGCTGAACGTTCTCGGGGCGGGGGACGCGTTTATGTCCGGCCTGCTGCGCGGCTACCTGAACGACGAGGGCTGGGAGCAGGCGTGCCGCTACGCCAACGCCTGCGGCGCGCTGGTGGTCTCGCGCCACGGCTGCGCCCCGGCGATGCCGAGCAAAATCGAGCTGGATGACTATCTCTCCCGCGCTGCGGTTGTGCCGCGCCCGGATCTTGACCCGCGTCTTAACCATCTCCACCGGGTGACCACCCGCCGCCGCGAATGGCCGGAGCTGTGCGTGATGGCCTTCGATCACCGCAGCCAGCTCGAGGATATGGCGATGCAGTGCGGCGCGTCGCTTAAGCGCATTCCGGCGCTGAAGCAGCTGATCCTGCAGGCCAGCCGCGAGGCGGCGAGCAGCGCCGGGCTTGAGGGCAAAGCCGGCCTGCTGTGTGACGGCACCTTTGGTCAGGACGCGCTGAACGCGATCACCGGGGAAGGGTGGTGGATTGGTCGCCCCATTGAGCTGCCGGGCTCCCGCCCGCTGGAGATGGAGCACGGCAATATCGGCACCCAGCTTATCAGCTGGCCGCAGGAGCACGTGGTGAAGTGCCTGGTCTTCTTCCACCCGGAAGACGCCCATGGCCTGCGCCTGGAGCAGGAGCAGAAAATCGCTGAGGTGTACCACGCCTGCTGCCGGTCCGGGCACGAGTTGCTGCTGGAGGTGATCCTGCCCGCCAGCATGCCGCGCAGCGACGAGCTCTACCTGCGCGCCATCTCCCGCTTCTACAACCTGGGCATTTACCCGGACTGGTGGAAGCTGCCGCCGCTCTCCGCCGAGGGCTGGACGGCACTGAGCGAGATTATCGAACGCCGGGACCCGCACTGCCGCGGGGTGGTGATCCTCGGCCTGGACGCCCCGGCGGAACAGCTGCGCGCCGACTTCAGGGCCGCAGCGGGGCAGACGGTAGTAAAAGGCTTCGCCGTGGGGCGCACGCTGTTTGGCGACGCCTCCCGCGCGTGGCTGAAGCACGATATTGACGATGCGCAGCTGGTGGCGCGCATCCGGGACAACTACCTGCAGCTTATCGCCTGGTGGCGCGAGCGCGGACACGCATAATGGAGATAACAATGAGTGTGCAATTAGGCATTAACCCGCTGACGTGGACGAACGACGATCTGCCTTCCCTCGGTGCGGAAACCTCGCTGGAGACCTGCCTGAGCGAAGGGAAAGAGGCCGGTTTTGCTGGCTTTGAGCTGGGCAACAAATTTCCGCGTGAAGCGCGCCTGCTTGGCCCGATTTTGCAGCGCCACGACCTGCAGCTGGTCTCTGGCTGGTACTCCGGCCGCCTGCTGGAGCGCAGCGTGGAGGCGGAGATCGCCGCCGTTCAGCCGCACCTGACGCTGCTGCGCGAGCTGGGGGCGAAGGTGCTGGTCTTTGCGGAAGTGAGCGGCTGCATTCACGGCGAGCAGCAGACCCCGGTGCATCTGCGTCCGCGCTTCCCTCAGGCGCGCTGGAAGGAGTACGGCGATAAGCTCACCGAATTTGCCCGCTATACGCAGCAGCAGGGAGTCCAGATTGCTTACCATCATCATATGGGCACGGTGATTGAGTCCGCCGACGACGTGGACAACCTGATGACCCACACCGGAGAGGCGGTGGGACTGCTGCTGGACACCGGTCACCTGACCTTTGCCGGGGCCGATCCGCTGGCGGTGGCGCAGCGCTGGGCGTCGCGCATCAACCACGTTCACTGCAAAGACGTGCGCGCCGACGTGCTGGCGGACGTGAAAAACCGCAAAACCAGCTTCCTTGATGCGGTGCTGAGCGGCGTGTTTACCGTGCCGGGCGACGGCTGCGTCGATTACCCGCCGATCATGAGTCTGCTGAAGGCGCAGGACTATCGCGGCTGGCTGGTGGTGGAGGCCGAGCAGGATCCGGCGATTGCCCATCCGCTGACCTACGCTCGTCTGGGGTATAACAACCTGAGCCGCCTGGCGCGCGACGCCGGGCTTATTTGAGGAGGTGACATGTCACGTCTGTTATCACGCTGGCAGCAGCCGAACGCGGAGGGGCGCACTCAGTCCGTCACCCCGGAACGCGCAGGGTGGGGGTACGTCGGGTTTGAGGCGTATGAGCTGCAGGAGGGGCAGACGCTGACGCTGCCCGCCGTCAGGGGAGAACGCTGCCTGGTGCTGGTCGCCGGGCGCGCCTCTATCACCACGCCTTCCGCGCAGTTTAACGATATCGGCGAGCGGATGAGCCCCTTCGAGCGCATCAAACCGTGGGCGGTGTACGTCACCCCGCAGGAGACGGTGCAGGTGAAGGCGCTGACGACGCTGGAGCTGGCGGTCTGCGCCGCGCCGGGCAAGGGCACGCATCCGACGCGGCTGATTGCCCCGCAGGATATTGACGGTGAGGCGCGCGGTAAGGGTCACAACCAGCGCTATGTGCATAACATTTTGCCGGAAGACAAGCCTGCCGACAGCCTGCTGGTGGTGGAGGTGTGGACCAGTGAGGGCTGTACCAGCTCGTACCCGAGCCACAAGCATGACACGGATAACCCGCCGCAGGAGACTTACCTGGAGGAGACCTACTACCATCGCCTCAACCCGGAGCAGGGGTTCTGCATGCAGCGCGTCTACACCGACGACAGAACGCTGGATGAGTGTATGGCGGTCTACAACCGTGACGTGGTTATGGTGCCGAAGGGGTATCACCCGGTGGCGACGATGGCCGGGTATGACAGCTACTACCTCAACGTGATGGCCGGCCCGGTGCGCAAATGGATGTTTACGTGGGAAGAGGACCACGCGTGGATTAATCGCGATTATCCCGCGGATGGCGGGCGCTGAGGCTGTTTTTTGCCGGGTGGCGCTGCGCTTACCCGGCCTACAATTCGCAAAAAATTACTTTGCTTCAATCGCCTGCTCAATCGTCCGGGCAACGATCTGCGGCTGGCTCACCATTGACACGTGGCTCGCGGCCACCTCGGTGGTTTTCGCGTGGATCGTCTTCGCCATCGCGCGTTCAAGTGCCGGGTTAATCATCCGGTCATTCTTACTCACCACATACCAGTTCGGTTTGTTGTGCCACGCGGCGTGAGTCACTTTTTCTGCGAAAGCTTCGCCCTTTATTGGCCCCTGCGTGGCCGCAATGGTCTGTTGTTCACCCGGTTTCACGTCCGGCGCGAAATCCTTCCTGACGGCTTCCGTCGGCAGGTATAAATAGCCGTCCGCCGTTTTAGCGATGCCCGCGCTACCCGGCGGCGGCGGGTAGCTTCCTGCCAGATCCGCCGTCGACTGGCCGGAATCCGGCGCGAACGCCGCCACATAGACCAGCGATTTTACACGTGCATCGTTGCCCGCCTCGCTAATCACGGTGCCGCCCCAGGAGTGGCCTACCAGCACCACGTCGCCGTGCGCCCGGGCGATGGCCCGTTTTGTGGCGGCAACATCATCCTTAAGCGAGGTGAGCGGGAGCTGGACGGCAATGACCTCTGCGTGCTGTTTCTGCAGAAGGGTAATCACTTTATTCCAGCTGCTGCCGTCGGCAAACGCGCCGTGCACCAGCACGACGCTGGTTTTATTTTCCGCGAAGGCGCTGGCGGAAAGCGCCAGCAGGCCCGCCGTCAGTACAGACAGTGCTTTCATCTTCAGACTCCTTAAAAATGGTGGACCGCCGCGTGGGGCGGGACGGTAAATTCAATGGTTTTGTGGTCGAGCGGCTTGTGCGTCGGGTCAGCCAGAATGATCGTTACCTTGTGCTTGCCGGCGGGCAGCCCCACCAGGATCACCGGCTCGCCGCTGGCGTCAGCCCAGTGCCACGGCGCGCCGTCCACCACCACGTGAATGTGCCCGATGCGCGGGGTGACCTTGAGCGCCTCGGGGCCGAATACCGGCTCGATGCGCAGGTTTTCGGCCCGGTACTGAATAAACACCGCGCCTTTGCTCAGCGGCTCAGCAAGCGGCGGATCGACGATCAGTTTTGCAGGCGGCTGCGGCTGCGCCAGCGGAGCAACGGCGGCGGGGCCGTTAACGTCCGCGGCGCTCAGGTTGTCCAGCGTCGTGGCCTGGGCATGTGTTACAGAGGCCAGGACAAGCAGGGGTAAAATTGCGTAACGGCGAATCATGGTTCTCTCCTCATCAGTTCTGAATGACGACAGGGAAAGAAAACCATTTTTATGTATCGGAGATATTTGCCGGAGGGGGCGTTTTGTACCCGTTTGTCAGCGCGTCGCGCGGGATACAGTGCGATACAGTTTGCCCCCCGGGACGGTGCACGATCGCTATCGCCAGCCCGGCAATCACCAGCGTTAACCCCGTCGACACCCACATTGCACCCGCGATCCCCAGCGTTTTATTCAGCCACGCATAGGTAAACGGTGCGGCTGCCGCCATCAGCTGGCCCGGAATAAGCAGCATGCCCGTGCGGCGGGCATAGCTTTCCGTGCTAAACAGCTCCAGTGGCAGCGTGGCTTTTACTATGGTGACCAGCCCGTTGATGGCGCCGTAGCCCAGCACAAACCCGGCCGCGCACCAGACAAACAAGGTGCTGCTTATTCCCACAAGAAAACACAGCGGCATGGCAAGAGCGGTAAAAAGCGTAAGTTTGAAGGGGGTTAAGCGGCCACCTGCCAGCACCTCCAGCGAGCGCGCGCCCGTCTGGCCGATCCCCCACAGCATGCCGATGGCGACCGGCAGGCCAAAGTGGGCAATAAACTCCGGCAGATGGGTGGAGGTGCCGTTAGAGACAAAGGTGATAAGGGCGATGAAGGCCGCATAAAGCCAGGCGTTACGCCGCTCGTTGCGCAGGGGCGGTGCGATGGCCTTTGTGTTTTCCGTCAGCCGCTGCCGGGGAAGCGTGCGGATCAGCACTGCGCTCAGCAGACCAATCAGGGCATAAATGCGTAACGCGTCCTGCCAGCTCATGATGTGAAGCAGGCCATCGCCCAGCGGCCAGAAGACGGCGGAGGCCAGCCCGCCCGCCAGCGTGACGCGTGAGATCGTTCTTCGCGCCTGCTGCCCGTAGAGGTTGACCAGCGCGGCGAACAGCGCATCGTACAGCGACAGACGCATCCCAGTGCCAGCGACAATCCAGGCGCCGTACCAGCCATAAAGCGTCCGGCTATACGCCATTTCTGCGCAGCTTGCGGCGATCAGCAGCGTTCCGACCATCACCACTTTCTGCCCGCCAAAGCGTGCCAGCAGGCGGGCGACGAAAGGGGAGACCGCCGCCATCACCAGCATCGCCAGCGTTAGGCCGAGGTAAATCTGCGGTGATGACCATCCCCGGTCGGCTGAAATCGCCTGCGCAAAGGTGCCGGGCAGATAAAACGAGATCCCCCAGTTGATAAGCTGATTACATCCGGCAGTAAGGGCAAGGCGACGAGGCAGGGCAGGTGTTTCCATTGTTTTCATTCCGTTATGCAGTTGTCCTGAGCATAGCGAGCGCGGTATTGTGCTGGCAGGCCTGCAACCTTATGCGCGGTATAAGAGAAACTTTGAATGACGACGCTTAATCTTGGCTATCTCGCGACGTTTCGTCTGGTGATCCAGCGCGGCAGTTTTTCCGCTGCGGCGGATGTACTGGGCATTTCCCAGCCCGCCGTCAGCCTGCAGGTACGCCAGCTGGAGCAGTTTCTGCAAACGCGGCTGGTGGAGCGTACCGGGCGGGGCATTAAGGCCACGGCGGCAGGAGAGTCACTGCTGGTGCACGGAGAGCGCATTCAGCAGGTTGTGGACGAAACCCTGCGGTCCGTGAGCGCGTTCAGCCACGATGTCAGCGGGACCATTACTCTTGGCACGGGTGCGACGGCCTGTATCCACCTTCTGCCGCCCCTGCTGGAGCAGCTGCGCCGCGACTATCCGCTCCTGCGGGTGGGCGTAACAACGGGCAACACCCTCGACATCGTCAGGGCCATCGAAGAGAACCGTCTCGATATGGGGCTGGTGACGCTGCCGGTCAGCGGCAGAGCGCTGGACGTTATGCCGGTGATGGACGAGGAGTTTGTTTTTATCGCGTCGCGGGAACAGCAGGATGCTTTCAGCGAGTTAACCCCGGAGGCGCTCCATGCTCAGCCGCTGATCGCCTTTGAGTCTGGCAGCGGTACCCGGGCGCTCATTGATGGCTGGTTTGCGGCCAATGGGTTAGCGATCGCGCCGGTGATGCAGCTTGGCAGCATTGAGGCGATTAAGCGTATGGTTCGGGTGGGGCTCGGCTACAGTATCGTTCCGCGAATGGCGGTTGAGCATGACGCTGACCGTGAAGGGCTCTGCGTCATGTCGCTCACGCCCGTGCTGCAGCGACAGCTCGCCATCGTGATGCGGCAGGACAAGATCCTCAGCAAAGGGATCGCGGGGATTATTCGGCTGGTGCAAAACCCATCGCAGGGCTAGCGGTCAGCGGCGTCGACGTTCAGGCTGGACTGCTGCGACTGGATTTTGTCCTGATGGTGATACCAGGCGCCGATGGAAGAGTAAACGAAGCGGCCAAAGAAAAACAGAAAGCTGATGAGCAGTATAATGCGGGTCATCCGGGTGTTAAAACGGTGTCGTTTGCGCATACGCGTGGCCTGACTCACTCTTCTTTTTCCTGGGCATGCCCTACTGGGCGACGGGGATATTAAGGCACAGCGGAAAGAGAGGGTCAATTCCGTCATGTGTAAATAACCGTCAACGTTTACATTAATTATTGTTATTGAAATTAATATTTGCATTTACCATATTGATAATATGAAGAAAATTATTTCAAAAAAAAGCGGTGCAAAGCTTATTTGCGTAAAATAGTTTGATTTATGTCAACGGATTCCCGGCCCTGATATTTAAAATCCCTCCTCCATACCGTTTGCCCCGCACGTCGCCGGGCTGCGCCAGGTCAGGTTGGATGCCTGTCATTATTTTCCTTCTGGAGAAAAAGGGGTTTAACCGGGCATCTATGAACATTTTTGCTTTCCTGAAAAAGAATCAACACCGCTGGTGGGTATTGCCGCTTATTTTACCGGTGGTTTTACTTCCCGTACTGAGCGTGGCGAATACGTTCACGCACCTGGGCGACGGGATAGCGGCACTTTATTATTTACCGCTCTCGTTTTTGCTTTCGCTGATGATGTTTTTTGGTCTGGAAGCCCTTCCCGGGATCGTGTTGTCGCTGTTTATCCGCTATTACCCGTCGGTCGGGATGTTTGAAACTGTCGCCGGCGTGCTCCATTTTATTGTCCCTATAGTGCTTAGCTGGGGCGGCTACCGGGTGTTTGCGCCCAGACGCAATATGACGGCGTATGGCGACGTACGGTTGATGGCGCAGCGCATCTTCTGGCAGGCCTTCTGCCCCGCGACGCTGTTTCTGTTGTTGTTCCAGTTTGCGGTGTATTTGGGCGTGTATGAGAGTCGCCAGAGCCTGGCAGGGCTTAACCCCCTCAACATTCGCACGCTGATCAACTATCAGGCCTTGCTGGTCAGCGGTCTGACGGGCGTGCCGTTAAGTTATCTGCTGATCCGCCTGATTCGTCATCCGCGCTATCTCAAAAGCCTCATCTCGCAGATCCGTACCCAGATAGACAAAAAGGTGACGCGCGCTGAGTTTCTGATTTGGGCCATTGCGCTTGCCGGGCTGCTTTCGCTCCTGCTGCTGCCGATGAATGAAAACAGTTCGATTTTCACCACTAACTACACCCTGTCGCTGCTGATGCCGGTGATGCTCTGGGGAGCGATGCGCTTTGGCTATAAGCTGATTTCGCTTATCTGGATCCCGATACTGCTGGTGTCTATTCACTATTTTTACCGCTATATCCCCGTGAACCAGGGGTACGACATTCAGCTGGCAATCACCTCTTCCAGCTATCTGGTCTTCTCGTTTGTGGTGATCTACATGTCGATGCTGGCGACCCGGCAGCGGGCGGTGAACAAACGCTCCCGCAGGCTGGCGCTGCTCGACCCGGTTCTGCATATGCCTAACCTGCGGGCGCTCTCGCGCGATCTGGCGAAAAACCCGTGGTCGGCGCTCTGTTTACTCCGCGTTCCGGAGCTTGAAATTCTGGGCCGTAACTATGGCGTGTTACTGCGCATTCAGTACAAACAGCAGCTGGCGCAATGGATTAACGGCACGCTCCAGCCCAATGAGCAGGTCTATCACCTGACGGGCTGTGACATGGCGGTTCGCCTTAACGCCGAATCGCACCAGCAGCGGATTGAAACCCTGGACGAGCACATCAAGCAGTTCCGCTTTGTCTGGGACGGCATGCCGCTGCAGCCGCAGGTGGGGGTGAGCTACTGCTATGTGCGTTCGCCGGTTAACCACCTCTATCTGGTGCTGGGTGAGCTGGGGGTGGTGGCCGATCTATCGCTCTCCTCTAACCACCCGGAAAATCTTCAGCAGCGCGGCGCCGTCCATCTGCAGCGTAGCCTGAAGGATAAAGTCGCGGTGATGAGTCGCCTGCAGCGTGCGCTGGATAACAACGCATTCACGCTGCTCGTTCAGCCCGTACGCGGCCTGCGTGGCGATAGGTATCATGAGGTCTTGCTGCGGATGACTGATGCAAACGGGCTGTTGATCTCCCCTGAACAATTCCTGCCGATAGCCCAGGAGTTTGGCCTCTCTTCGCGGGTAGATTTGTGGGTGCTGGAGCATACGCTGCGCTTCCTCGCCGCGCATCGCGAACGGCTGCCCGGCCAGCGCTTTGCCATTAATCTGGCCCCTTCAACGGTGTGTCGGGTGCAGTTCCCGCTTGAGGTGAGTCGCCTGCTGGCGAAATATGCCATTGAGCCGTGGCAGCTGATCTTTGAAGTGACGGAGTGCAGCACCTTCTGCAACGCGGAGCAGGGGCTCCACATCCTGCGGCAGCTGCAGAAAATGGGGGTACGCATTGCGATCGATGATTTTGGTACCGGCTATGCGAGCTATGCGCGGCTGAAAAGCGTGGATGCGGACATTCTCAAAATCGACGGCGATTTCATCCGCAATATCGTCAACAACAGTCTGGATTACCAGATTGTGGCCTCTATCTGTCATCTGGCGCGCATGAAGAAGATGCTGGTGGTGGCGGAATATGTCGAGACCGAAGAGATACGTAGCGCGGTGCACGCGCTAGGCATTGATTATGTGCAGGGCTATCTGATTGGCAGACCGGCACCGCTTGAGTCACTGCTGGAAGCAGAGGCGTCCACGGCGGACGCCTGAGCCGTTACGCGGCGACGTCGGCGCTATCTTCCTCGATTTTGAGCATCCAGCCGGTGACCGCTTCCCAGTACTGCTGCTCTTTTTCCAAGTCCAGCAGGACCAGCGCGTTCTGGCTGAACCAGTCGTGCGGGAAGCTCAGCGTCCAGTGGTGATCGTCGGTTTTCAGCTTCAGCGTCGGCGGTGTGGTGGTGGCCTGACGCTGATTGTTCAGCAGCACGCCCAGGCGCAGCAGCTGAATAAGCGGCAGGAACTGCTTTTTCTTAAACAGCGTGAAGCGCGGCAGATCGTCGAGCTTGATGGCTTTACGGTGATAGCGCACCAGGGTCGCCATCATGGTTTGCTGCTCCTGGTTGAAGCCGGGCAGATCGCTGTTTTGCAGAATATACGCTGAATGGCGGTGCATCCCGCTGTGGTTGATGTTCAGCCCTACCTCGTGCAGCATCGCGGCCCATTTCAGCAGCGCGGCAAGCTGCGGGTGCGCCAGCTTGGGGTTCTGCTCCTGCCACTGCTCGTACATCTGCACCGTGGTTTCCAGCACGCGCTTCGCCTGCTCGCGGTCGATGTTGTACTGGTTGGCCAGGCTCTGCGCGGTGCGGCTGCGAATGTCCTGATGGCGGAAACGGCCCTCCATCTCATACAGCACCCCCTCACGCAGCGCGCCGTCGGAAAGGCGCAGCTCTTTAATCGCCAGGGCGTCAAACACGCCGCAGAGAATAGCCAGGCCCGGCACGAAGACTGCCTTACGCTCGTCGGAAAGCCCCGGCAGGCTTAGGGCGTCAAAACTTTTATGCTTCAGCACCTCTTCGGTCAGCAGGGTCAGGCGTTCAGGCGTGATAAAACCGTCTTTTTCACCCATCGCCAGCAGCACTTCATGCGCCGCCTTGATGGTGCCCGACGCGCCCAGCGCCACGTTCCAGCCCTGAATGCGGTACTGCCAGGCCAGATTCTCCAGCTTCTGGATCGCAGCCATTTTCGCCCGCTGGAAGTTTTCACGGGTAATGGTGCCGCCGGGGAAGTACATCTGCGCGAAGCTGACGCAGCCCATGCGACGGCTCTCCACCAGGCGCGGCTCAAAGTCTTCACCGATCACCAGCTCCGTAGAACCACCGCCGATGTCGATCACCAGCTTGCGCCCTTTTTCCGGCTGGGTATGTTCAACGCCCATGAAAATCAGACGCGCCTCCTCGTTACCGGAGATGATCTCAATCGGGTAGGGGATCACTTTTTCGGCCCGCTTGAGGAACTCCGGCGCGTTCAGCGCCTGGCGCAGCGTGTGGGTGCCCACGATGCAAACGCTGGAGGGCGAGAAGCCCTGCAGGCGTTCGGCAAACAGCGACAGGCAGTTTAAACCACGCTCCATCGCCTCTTCGCTGAGCATGCTGCGCTCATCAAGCCCATCCGCCAGGTGTACGCGCTGCTTCAGACGACCGATGATCTGCAGCGCGCCATCCACCTCACGGGCGATGACCATGTGAAAACTGTTAGAGCCAAGATCGACCGCGGCGTATTCCTGCGGGCGTGGGGTCTTATCATTTATCGGCATAGGTTAATCGGGTTGCTCGAGTGATTTGATATAGTCGTAAATCGCCAGCTGTGACCGCACTTTACGGCGGTTGCCGCGCGGTACGTAGCGGTTACTGAGTTCTTTGTCGATATAGCGCGCCTTCACCGTATCGCTGAACAGGATCTCGATAATGTCGAGGATACGCTGTTTCAGACGCGGATCCAGCAGCGGCGTCGCGACTTCAATTCGATAGTCAATATTGCGCGTCATCCAGTCTGCCGAAGAGAGATAGACCTGCTTATCGCCCGCATTATCGAAAATATAGACCCTATCGTGCTCCAGGTAGCGGTCAACGATGCTGATAACGCGAATATTGTCGCTGATGCCTTCCAGTTCCGGAATAAGCGAGCACATGCCGCGGATCAGCAGGTTAACCGGCACGCCGGAGCTGGACGCCGCATACAGCCTGTCCACCAGCCCTTTATCGACCAGGTTGTTAAGCTTCAGCGTGATGCCGGACGACAAGCCTTTCTGCGCATTGGCGATCTCTTTATCGATCATATCGTACAGCAGGCGGCGCGAGTTCTGCGGTGAGACCAGCAGATAGTCGAAGCTGACCGGGCGGTACGGGTTTTCGATAAAGTTAAAGACCCGGCGCACTTCGTTGGTAATGCGGGCGTCAGCGGTTAAGAGCGAGTAGTCGGTATAAATCCGCGCGGTTTTTTCGTTAAAGTTCCCGGTGCCGATGTGGGCATAGCGCACCACGTCATCCCCCTCTTTACGCGAGATCAGGAACAGTTTGGCGTGAATTTTCAGACCCGGCGCGGAGAAGATCACGTGCACGCCCGCTTCCGTCAACCGGCGCGCCCAGTGAATGTTTGCCTCTTCGTCGAAGCGCGCCTGCAGCTCAACCACCACGGTGACTTTTTTGCCGTTGTGTGCCGCGTGGATCATCGCATCGATGATGCGGGAATCTTTTGCCACGCGGTAGATATTGATTTTGATCGCCAGCACGTTCGGGTCGAACGAGGCCTGACGCAGCAGCTCCAGCACGTGTTCAAAGGTGTGGTACGGGTAGTAGAGCAGCACGTCGCGCTCGCGGATAGCGTCGAATCCGTTGCGGAATTTATCGAACCAGATATGACGCAGGCGCGGCAGCGGTTTGTTCACCAGATTGGCTTTGCCAACGTTCGGGAAGCCAATGAAGTCTTTAAAGTTGTGGTAACGGCCACCCGGCACGATGGAGTCATAGCGCGAAATGGTCAGCTTCTCGCGCAGCATCTCCACCATGGCGTCCGGCATATCGCGCTGATAGACAAAGCGCACCGGCTCAGCCGTCAGACGCTGTTTCAGGCTGGAGGACATCAGCTCCATCAGGCTGGCTTCCATCTCGTGCACCAGGTCATATTCGGCGTCACGGGTCATCTTCATCGAGTAGGCGTTTAACGCATCGTAATCGAAGAAGCCTTTGAAGATGTCGTCCAGGCAGTAGCGCAGGATGTTATCCAGCAGGATCATCGGCTTGCGTCTGCGCGGGGTTTCCGGCGGCAGGTTCACGAAGCGCGGCACCTTGTCGGACGGGATCTCCAGCAGGGCATAACGGATGGATTCACCGCGAATAATTTCCACCGCCAGGTAGGTGTAGTCATCCTTCAGGAACTGCACCAGATCGGTTTCGCGGTTGATCAGAATCGGGGTAATGTGCTGGCGCAGGTACTGTTTAAAGTAGTGGCGCAGCCAGTTTTGTTGGTTAACGGAAAGCTGACGTTCGTTAATCAGGAATATTTGATTGCGCGCCATCTCCAGCAGCAGTTCGTTATACAGGCCGTCAAATTCCTGATCGGCTTTCAGCACGCGGGACTGGATTTTGCCCAGCAGATGCCGCGAGTGCGAGTTTAAGCCCTGTTCTTCGCTGATGATGATGCGTCTTTTCAGCTCGGCAAAGCGAACCTTGTAGAACTCATCCAGGTTGTTGGAATAAATGCCTAAAAAACGCATGCGTTCGATCAGCGGGTTACTTTTGTCTGCCGCTTCCTGGAGTACACGTTCGTTAAATGCTAACCAGCTTAGCTCTTTCTCGATATATAACTTTTCCTGACCCATTACAGCTCACACTCCAGTTCAATCACAGGACGTGGTAAATCCGTCTCGTCCTTATTATGGCGAGCATTTCCACGATATGTCCAACAGTGCCAGAAAAGTATGACAGTTATTTTTTTTGTTGGGGAATTTAGCGGGTTGGGGGAGGGAATATCGGGTAAGCGAAGCGCCACCCGACATAGCAAACTACTCTTCGGCCGCATAACCCTGCGGGGGCAACTTCACGCCATCCAGCCAGGCTGCGCCGTCGCGCATTTCGAGACGCCCGTCGACAAACCAGCTTACCACCAGCGGGTAAATGGCGTGCTCCTGCGTCTGCACGCGTTCGGTCACGTCGTCTTCGTTGTCGCCGTCAAAGACCGGGACTTTCGCCTGCAGGATCACCGGGCCACCGTCCAGCTCGTCGGTCACGAAATGGACGGAGGTACCGTGCTCCTCGTCACCGTTTTCCAGCACCTGACGATGGGTATGCAGGCCGGGATATTTTGGCAGCAGGGAAGGGTGAATATTCAGCAGTCGACCGGCGTAGTGTTCGACGAAGGCTGGGCTCAGAATACGCATATAGCCCGCCAGCACCACGAGGTCGGGCGCGTAGGCGTCAATCTCCTGCACCAGCTCGCGGTCAAAGGCTTCACGTCCGGCGAACTGGCTGGCTTCCAGCGCGTGAGCGGGAATGTTCGCTTCCCGCGCGCGCTCAAGACCGAACGCGTCGGCCTTGTTGCTGAAAACTGCCCGAATGGTGCCATTGATTTTCTTCTGTTTGCAGGCGTCTATGATGGCCTGCAAATTGCTTCCGTTGCCGGAAATGAGCACCACGATGTTTTTCATTCAATGACCACACGCTGTTCGGAATCGGAGGCTTTAATCGTACCGATTTTCCACGCGTTTTCACCTTTCTCGGTCAGCAGCTTAACCGCTTTATCCGCTTCGCTTGCCGGCAGGGCGATAACCATGCCCACGCCGCAGTTAAAGGTACGGTACATTTCGTGAGAGCTCACGTTGCCTGCAGTCTGCAGCCAGTTAAAGACGGCTGGCCACTGCCATGAGGATTCGTCGATCACCGCCTGGGTGTTGTCAGGCAGCACGCGCGGGATGTTTTCCCAGAAGCCGCCGCCGGTCAGGTGAGCAATAGCGTGAACGTCAACGTTCTCGATAAGCTCCAGCACGTTTTTCACATAGATGCGGGTTGGGGCCAGCAGGTGGTCGGCCAGCGGTTTACCGTCCAGCTCGGTGGTCAGCGGATCGCAGCCGCTTACTTCGAGGATTTTACGCACCAGAGAGTAGCCGTTAGAGTGCGGGCCGCTGGAGGCCAGCGCGATCAGCACATCGCCATCGGCCACTTTGCTGCCGTCGATAATTTCTGATTTTTCTACTACGCCGACGCAGAAGCCCGCGACGTCATAATCTTCGCCGTGGTACATGCCCGGCATTTCAGCGGTTTCACCGCCCACCAGCGCACAGCCGGACTGCAGACAGCCTTCGGCGATACCGTTAATGACGCTGGCTGCGGTATCCACATCCAGTTTGCCGGTCGCGTAGTAATCGAGGAAGAACAGCGGCTCTGCGCCCTGAACCACCAGGTCGTTCACACACATCGCAACCAGATCGATACCGATCGTGTCGTGACGTTTTAAATCCATCGCCAGGCGCAGCTTGGTGCCTACGCCGTCAGTACCCGAGACCAGAACAGGTTCACGATATTTTTGCGGCAGCGCGCACAGTGCGCCGAATCCACCCAGACCACCCATCACTTCCGGGCGGCGGGTTTTCTTCACCACACCTTTGATTCGGTCAACCAGCGCATTACCTGCGTCAATATCAACACCGGCATCTTTGTAGCTGAGAGAAGTTTTGTTGGTCACGGCTTAAATCCCCACGCGATTGCATAGCTAGTAAGAAAAATCGGCGCAATTCTAACAGTCCAGGCAAACGTTTGCGAGCCTATTCTGGACGTGGGGATCTTTTTTTCTGTATAGCCCGCAAATGCAGCCAAACTTGACTCCGTTCACGAAAATGAAACCGGTTTCGGCGATCTGCTTGCAACGAATATCCCCTTTGCACATCATCGAACTGAAACCGGTTTCTGTAATTGTTTTTGCAGAAAATAACGCAGAATGAGGGAAAGCGAATGTCAGGATTCAAAGCAGATTTTCTGTGGGGTGGGGCCGTTGCAGCTCACCAGCTTGAGGGCGGCTGGAAAGAGGGCGGTAAGGGCGTAAGCGTTGCCGACGTCATGACCGCGGGCGCCCACGGCGTGCCGCGTGAAATCACCAACGGCGTGCTGGAGGGGAAAAACTACCCTAACCATGAGGCTATCGATTTCTACCACCGTTATAAAGAAGACATCAAACTCTTTGCCGAGATGGGGTTCAAATGCTTCCGTACCTCCATCGCCTGGACGCGTATCTTCCCGAAAGGCGACGAGCTGGAGCCGAACGAGGCGGGCCTCAAATTCTATGACGATCTGTTCGACGAATGCCTGAAGTACGGCATTGAACCGGTTATTACGCTTTCCCACTTCGAGATGCCGTTCCACCTGGTGACGGAATACGGCGGCTGGCGCAACCGTAAGCTGATCGACTTCTTCGTGCGTTTTGCAAAGGTCGTTTTTGAGCGTTACCAGCACAAGGTGAAGTACTGGATGACCTTTAACGAGATCAACAACCAGGCCAACTTCCACGAAGACTTTGCGCCATTTACCAACTCCGGGCTGAAGTACGCGCCGGGTGAAGACCGCGAGCCGGTGATGTTCCAGGCGGCGCACTATGAGCTGGTGGCCAGCGCCCTGGCGGTGAAGGCGGGGCGCGAGATTAACCCGTCGCTGCAGATCGGCTGCATGATTGCCATGTGCCCCATCTACCCGCTGACCTGTGCGCCGGACGACATGATGATGGCGATGAACGCCATGCACCGTCGCTACTGGTTTACCGACGTTCACGTGCGCGGCAAATATCCGCAGCATCTGCTCAACTACTTCGAACGTCGCGGCTTCGCGCTGGATATTACCGAAGAAGATAAGGCGGCGCTCACGCAGGGCTGCGTGGATTACATCGGGTTCAGCTACTACATGTCTTTCGCCACCAAAGCGACGGCAGATAACCCGGCGCTGGACTACGACGAAAGCAAGAGCCTGGTCTCCAACCCGTACGTGCAGAAATCCGACTGGGGCTGGCAGATTGATCCGGTCGGGCTGCGCTACTCTCTGAACTGGTTCTGGGATCACTATCAGCTGCCGCTGTTTATCGTTGAGAACGGCTTTGGCGCGATCGACGTGCAGGAGAGCGACGGCACGGTGAACGACCAGTACCGCATCGATTACCTTTCCGCGCACATCCGCGAGATGAAAAAAGCGGTGGTGGAAGACGGCGTGGATCTGATGGGCTATACCCCGTGGGGCTGTATCGACCTGGTGTCTGCCGGAACGGGCGAAATGAAAAAACGCTACGGCTTTATCTTTGTCGATAAAGATAACGAAGGTAACGGCACCCTGAACCGCAGCAAGAAGAAATCGTTCGACTGGTATAAGCAGGTGATTGCGAGCAACGGCGACAACCTCTAATTGTCGGGTGGCGCTAACGCTTACCCGACCTACAATACACGTAGGCCCGCGTAAGCGCAGCGCCACCGGGCAAGACCCCGCACCCAAGCCGGAGCCCAGCCTCCGGTTTTTTTGTTTTTGATTGATATACGTCAAGCAAGTTGGGTATGGCGCAATCCGAAAAAAGCGGTATAATCCCGCGATTTTTTTGCGGATGCCACCTCAGAGGAGAAAGAGAATGAAGATTGTGGAAGTGAAACACCCACTCGTTAAACACAAGTTGGGCCTGATGCGTGAGCATGACATCAGCACGAAGCGTTTTCGCGAACTGGCTTCTGAAGTGGGCAGCCTGCTGACCTACGAAGCAACCTCCGATCTGGAAACAGAAAAAGTGACCATCGAAGGCTGGAACGGTCCGGTGCAGGTTGAGCAGATCAAAGGTAAGAAAATTACCGTAGTGCCTATCCTGCGTGCCGGTCTTGGCATGATGGAAGGCGTGCTGGAGCACGTACCGAGCGCGCGCATCAGCGTGGTCGGTATCTACCGTAACGAAGAGACGCTGGAGCCGGTACCTTACTTCCAGAAGCTGGTCTCTAACATCGACGAGCGCATGGCGCTGGTGGTTGACCCAATGCTGGCGACCGGCGGTTCAATGATCGCCACCATCGATCTGCTGAAAAAAGCGGGCTGCAGCAGCATTAAGGTGCTGGTTCTGGTTGCTGCTCCGGAAGGGATCGCGGCGCTGGAGAAAGCGCACCCGGACGTTGAGCTGTACACCGCCTCTATCGACCAGGGGCTGAACGAGCACGGGTACATCATCCCGGGGCTCGGCGATGCCGGCGATAAGATCTTTGGTACGAAATAATCGAATAACGATAAATAAGCCGACTTTGATAGTCGGCTTTTTTTTGAATAAAAACCAACAATACTACACAGAGGAAAACACTATGACGCGCCGTGCTATCGGGGTGAGTGAAAGACCGCCGCTTTTACAGACTATCCCGCTTAGTTTGCAGCACCTGTTCGCTATGTTTGGCGCAACCGTGCTGGTGCCAATCCTGTTTCACATTAACCCGGCTACCGTGCTGCTTTTCAACGGCATCGGTACGCTGCTGTACCTCTTTATCTGTAAAGGCAAAATCCCGGCGTATCTGGGGTCGAGCTTTGCTTTTATCTCGCCGGTGCTGTTGCTGCTGCCGCTGGGTTATGAGGTCGCGCTGGGCGGCTTTATCATGTGTGGCGTGCTGTTCTGCCTGGTTTCCTTCATTGTGAAGAAAGCCGGTACCGGCTGGCTGGACGTGATGTTCCCGCCTGCGGCGATGGGCGCCATCGTTGCCGTCATCGGTCTGGAGCTGGCGGGCGTGGCGGCTAATATGGCCGGCCTGCTGCCTGCGGACGGCCAGTCGCCGGACTCCAAAACCATTATCATCTCACTGGTGACGCTGGGCGTGACGGTATTTGGCTCCGTGCTGTTCCGCGGTTTTATGGCGATTATCCCGATCCTGATCGGCGTGCTGGCGGGCTACGCGCTCTCCTTCGTCATGGGCGTTGTGGATACCACCCCGATTGCCGAGGCGCACTGGTTCGCGCTGCCAACTTTCTACACCCCACGCTTTGAATGGTTCGCCATTTTCACCATTCTGCCTGCCGCGCTGGTGGTAATTGCGGAGCACGTTGGCCACCTGGTGGTGACGGCGAACATTGTGAAGCGCGACCTGATCCGCGACCCGGGTCTGCACCGCTCCATGTTTGCCAACGGTTTCTCCACCATCATCTCCGGTTTCTTCGGTTCCACGCCAAACACCACCTACGGTGAAAACATCGGCGTGATGGCGATTACCCGCGTCTACAGTACCTGGGTTATCGGCGGCGCGGCGATCATCGCCATTCTGCTCTCCTGCGTGGGCAAGCTGGCGGCAGCGATTCAGATCATTCCTGTGCCGGTGATGGGCGGCGTTTCTCTGCTGTTGTACGGCGTGATCGGTGCCTCCGGTATTCGCGTGCTGATTGAATCCAAAGTGGATTACAGCAAGGCGCAAAACCTGATCCTGACCTCCGTTATCCTGATCATCGGCGTGAGCGGCGCGAAGGTGCACATCGGTGCGGCCGAGCTGAAGGGCATGGCGCTGGCGACCATCGTGGGCGTGGGCCTGAGCCTGATTTTCAAGCTGATCTCGGTGATCCGCCCGGAAGAGGTGGTGCTGGACGCTGACGAAAGCGAAAAAGCCCCACACTGATCCATTAACTGGGCGAAGGATCGCCCGGTTCTCTCCTGGCAGGTTCCGTGTTAAACTCATCGCCGATTTTATGTAAGATCTCTGGTTGAGGTATTTCTGAACGGACCGGCACAGCTCTCTCTGCCACTCTATCTCCCTGACGACGAAACTTTTGCGAGTTTCTGGCCGGGTGATAACCCCTCTTTACTGGCTGCACTGCAAAACGTGCTGCGTCAGGATCACAGCGGATACATCTATATCTGGTCACGCGAAGGCGCGGGGCGCAGCCACCTGCTGCATGCCGCCTGTGCCGAGCTTTCGGCGCGCGGCGATGCGGTCGGCTATGTGCCGCTGGATAAACGTACCTGGTTTGTGCCTGAAGTGCTTGAGGGCATGGAACATCTCTCGCTGGTCTGCATCGATAATATCGAATGCGTGGCGGGGGACGAGCCGTGGGAAATGGCGATCTTTAACCTCTACAACCGCATTCTGGAGTCGGGCAAAACCCGGCTGCTGATCACCGGCGATCGTCCGCCGCGCCAGCTTAATCTTGGGCTGCCGGATCTGGCGTCTCGTCTGGACTGGGGACAAATCTACAAGCTCCAGCCGCTATCAGATGAAGATAAGCTGCAGGCGTTACAGCTGCGAGCAAAGCAGCGCGGCTTTGAGCTGCCGGAAGACGTGGGCCGTTTCCTGCTCAAGCGTCTGGACCGCGAGATGCGCACCCTGTTTGATACGCTCGATCAGCTCGATCGCGCCTCCATTACCGCCCAGCGCAAGCTGACCATTCCGTTTGTGAAAGATATTCTTAAGCTGTAGTTATGCCGGGTGGCGTCTGCGCCTTACCCGGCCTACATATGGCGTCCGTAGGCCCGGTAAGCGCAGCGCCACCGGGCTAAAGATCCCCCACCAAGTGCTCCACCAGCAGCGGAATCGGCCTTCCCGACGCCACGCTCCTGCCGTTCTCGCGCCACAGCGCCGTGCCGCTGATGTCCAGATGCGCCCACGGGATCGTCTGCGGGCAAAAATGGTGCAGCAACCACGCCGCCGACGCGCTGATTGCCGCGTTGTTTGTCGGGGTGTTGCACAGATCGGCAATCGCGCTGTCGGTCTGCTTTTTCAGCCGCGCGTCCAGCGGCAGGGACCACACTTCGTCACCGCTCCGCTTACCCGCCTGCGTCAGCGCGGCGCGCAGCGGCTCGTCCTGCGTCATCAGCCCGCTCAGCTCATACCCCAGCGCTTTCACCACCGCACCGGTTAAGGTCGCCATATCAATGATATAGCGCGCCTGCGGATGGCGCTGGCTGGCCCAGGCGATGGCATCCGCCAGCACCAGTCGGCCTTCGGCGTCGGTGTTGTTGATTTCAACCGTCATGCCGTTGCAGGCCGTTGCTACCGAGCCGGGCTGCATGGCGTCCGGTCCGATGGCGTTTTCCGCCAGCGCCAGCACGCCCATGATGCGTACGGGCAGCGCCAGCTCTGCTACGGTCAGCACCAGCCCCAGCACGTTGGCCGCACCGCACATGTCGTATTTCATGGTGTACATGCCTGCGCCTTCCTTCAGCCACAGGCCGCCGGTATCGAAGGTGATGCCTTTACCTACGTAGCAGCGCACCGGGCCGTCAGAAACGCCGTCATAATGAATAGCCAGCAGACGTGGCGGACAGGTCGCCCCTTTGCCGACGGCGTTCAGCAGCCCAAGACCTTGCTCAACAATAGCCTTTTCGTTCAGCACCTCGCAGCGCAGGGCAGGGTAGGCGGCACACAGTTTTTGCGCCTCTTCGACCATAAACTGCGGCGTACAGCGATCGGAGGGTATATCCGCCAGGCGACGCGCTGCGACCATGCCGTGAGCGATGGCCTGCTGCTGGCGGAAAATTGTTTCCAGCTTCGCCTGCTGTTCCGGCAGGCAGAGGGCGGTGATGTGCTTAATACGAACGCACTCACTGGTTTTTTTCAGCTGTAAATCGCTCAGCCTGTGCGCCTGATTAAAGAGAAAACGCAGCACCTGCGCCAGCACCACCTCGTCGATATCCGTCACGTCCAGCACGATATCTGCGCTGATGGGAGAGGCAAACAGCGGTCGCAGGGCGGCAAGCAGGCCTTCAGTGAGCGCGTCATGCCAGAGCGCATCCGGCAGCAGGGTGATGCGCGCAAAGGGCGCGCAGCCAAAGCGGGTGTTCGCGATGCCGTCAGAGTCACGCATTTCCGCAACAAGCGCGGTTTGCGGCAACTGCGCACAGGAGACGCGGGCGATTAAATGGCTTCGTGGCTTCGCGTCAGAAAGCGCGGTGATAAACTGATACGCGATCATCATGACTCCTCAATCGGTGCGCGGATCCGCGCGGCGTAGGCCTGCATCCACTCTTCGTCCACGGCGTGATAGTGCGTTTTCTCCCGCAGGCGCTCGGTACGAAAAACGGTGAGGGGCTGACGGGCCGTCGCCACCACAAACGAGAAGGTTTTGATGTTAGTGGCGGCGCCAAATTCGCCCCTGTTGTTCATGCACACCACGGAGAGATCGCCCACGCGACCGAAGCGCGACATCAGCTTGTCTTCCAGCTCGAACACCACGGAGTCTGCCGCCTGCTGCGGCGTCATACCCTGCGCCATGCGACGAACGATTTCGTAGCTCGTGCAGCCTTTCATCAGATCTTCACCGACGCCCGTAGCGGTGGCCGCGCCGGTTTCGCTGTCGCAGTAAAAGCCGGAGCCGATAATCGGCGAATCCCCAATGCGGCCGCGTTTTTTCATAAACAGGCCGCTGGTGGAGGTGGCAACGCTCATCGACCCCTGCTTATCGAGGCCGATAATGCCGACGGTGTCGTGTCCGTCGTACGGGCTTAAGCCTTTATCCAGCGTCTCGCGGCAGCGTTTGCGGTAGTGCTGCATGGCGCGTTCGGTGAGCATGCTTTTGTCGGCAAAGCCCTGACTTAGCGCCCATTCACGCGCGCCCTGGCCGACCAGCAGGCTGTTGTAGCGCTGGCGGCTGAGCGCGTGCGCCACGCGCACCGGGTTGGCGATATCCACCAGGTTCCCCACGGCACCGAACGCCAGCGTGTCGCCGTCCATGAATGCCGCATCCAGCTCGACTTCGCCGTTTTCGGTCGGCAGCCCGCCGTAGCCGACGGATTTATAAAACGGAAAGTCTTCGACGGCGGCGACGGCATCAACCACCGCCGTAGCGACCGGTTTTCCCGCCGCCAGGGCAGACGCAGATTCCGTTACCCCTTCAAGCGCCATTCGCCAGGTTGCGATAATTCCCCACATGCTTTACTCCTGTTTTGCAAGGGTGGTGTCGGTTTGCGTAACGGTGGCAATTTCCGCCGCGCGGTACTGTTTGTCCACGATACGCATGAAAGGCAGGTACAGCATGGCGCCAATCAGCAGGTTGATCAGCTGCATCACGCTGCCGCTCAGGTGTCCGGTGACGATAAAACCGCTGATCACCGGCGGCAGCGTCCAGGGGATAAACACCCCGGTGGTGACGGCGACCGCGCCAACCTTCATCGCCGCATACTGCACGGTGACCAGCACCAGCGGCACCAGGTTGAACGGAATAAGCATGATCGGGTTCATGATCACCGGCAGGCCAAACAGAATCGGCTCGTTGATGTTAAACACCGACGCCCCGGCGCCGAGGCGCGCCACTTCGCGCATGTTTTTACTGCGGGCGAAAATCAGCATCGCAATCACCAGCGACAGCGTAGCACCCGCGCCGCCCATCCAGATCATGTCAAAAAACTGTTCCGTGATAATGTGCGGCGGCGTCGTCCCCGCCTGGATAGCGGCGATGTTGTCGGTCTGGTTTTCCATCCACAGCGGACGAATGATGCCGTTAATCATCGAGCCGGAGTTAATGCCCACTGACCAGAGAATGGTGATGCTGAAAACGGTCATCAGCGCACCGAAATAGGAGGTGCCGTAGTGGCGCACCGGGGTAGCAACCACTTCATAAATAAACTGGTGGATGGTGTTGTAGTGAGTGTTTTCGAAGACGATGCGGATACCCAGTACCAGAATCATCACCAGCAGGGCGGGGATCAGCGCCGCGAACGACTCCTGCACCGCAGGAGGCACGCCGTCCGGCATTTTAATGACCAGATTTTTGCGCTTCAGCCAGCAGAACAGCTCCGTCCAGAGCAGCGAGCCGATCATCGCCACGAACAATCCTTTGCTGCCAATCCACTCCACCGGCATCACGGTAATCCCGCCATTTTCCGCCACCTTAATAAACGGCGTCAGGATCAGAAACGCGACCAGCGCCAGAATGCCGCAGGAGATGCGGTCCTCGCCGTAGTGTTCCGCCAGGCGGAAGGCGACCAGGAAGCTGATGAACAGCGACATGGTGGAGAACACCGCGTTGAATGGAATTTCAATAATCGCGCTCCAGCTCTCGCCAAAGGCCTGAGACATAAACTGCTGATAGGCCTGGTTAGGGAAGGAGGAGATAACCAGCAGAATGGAGCCGACGATAATAAATGGCATGAATGACACGTAGGCACCGCGAATGGCCCCGAGATGACGCTGCTGGGCCGTTTTCGCCGCCAGGGGCATCAGTTTTGCTTCAAGAAATCCCAGAACATTGTTCATTGTGAACTCCGTACAAGATTGAGGGGTGTTGTTTATGTTATGTCTGTGGATTATCAGTGAAGCGCGGCGAGCGAAAGGTGAAACCGGTCACAAAGCAATCGCCTGTGTTATATAAATCTCATATGATTAGTTAACGGAATTGTTGCGATGGAAATTAAACTACATGCCAATGCGACCACCACGCCGCGCATCCGCCGCTATCTGCAACAGTCAGATAAAAGCGACAGAGAGCTTGCCGTTGAGCTGGGGATCTCGGTCACGACCGTCAGGCGCTGGCGCAACCGCGACCAGGTTTCGGATAACCACACCACGCCAAAAGTGATACACAAAGCGTTGAGACAGGAGCAGGTGGCGCTGGTGAATGCGCTGCGCGACATCTCAGGGGCGCCGTTAGATGAACTGCTGCAGATGGTTAACGACGTGCTGGGGATCCGCGTTTCAAGGGCAACGCTAAATCGCTATCTCAAACCGGCCTCCGCGAAGCTAAAAGGGGGGCCGTTGCAGGGAATAAAAGCGCTGAAGGCTGGCATGCGGCCGCATACGCTGATGCTCCATCATCTGCCTTTATCCCTGCACATGGACGATGGGGGCGAACAACACCTGCTCTGGGCGCGCGAACCGGTGAGCGGCTGGTGTTATGCCCGGCTCTATGCGGGACTGTCGCCTCAGTTGCTCAATACCTGGACGAGGGCGCTGCTTGATGACTGTCCTGCTGATATACAATCTATTGAGACTTTTGGTTTTGAGCTGACGGAGGCTGCAAAAGATGTGGCTGTAAAAACGCATCCCCAAAAACACAACGCGCTTCAGGTGGCGGTGCCATTAGGCGATGTTATTCCTCGCGTAAATGATGAACCGGCGGGAGAGGTGTTGATCGCTCTGTGCGAGTTTTATAACCGGGGCAAAACGCAGAAAAAGCTGGGAGAGAGTACGCCGCAGGCGTTTCTGGAAGCGCTGCGGCGTAAGGACTAGAGGATGTCGAGCACTTCTTCCGGCGGACGGCCAATGCGCGCCTTGCCGTTCGCCACCACAATCGGGCGCTCAATCAGCTTTGGATTGTCGACCATCGCCTGTACCAGTTCAGCCTCGGTGAGGCGGCTGTCATCCAGATTAAGCGATTTATACAGATCCTCTTTCTGACGCATCAGTTCGCGCGCGCTGCCCATCCCCAGCATGTGCAGCAGCTCGCGGATCGTCTGAGCGTCCGGCGGCGTCTCCAGATACAGCACCACTTCCGGGTCGATGCCGTTAGATTTCAGCAGGCTGAGGGTGTCGCGGCTCTTGGAGCAGCGAGGGTTATGGTAAATTTTTACCGCGTCTGTCATGACTTCTCCTTTATTACATCTTCTCGTACGGCTTAAAGCGTTGTTGCAGGCCGCGCAGCTGGTCGATACGCGCATCGTAGCGGGCCTGCTGCAGGCTGCCGAGCTTCACCTGCGAGCTGGCGCTGCTGAGCAGGGAAATAGCCTGATCGAGACGGCCCGCCAGCGCCAGCCCTTCAGCACGCGCCGCCAGTTCCTGATCGCGGTTACCGAGTTGCCCCTGCGCCTGAGCGAGCAGCTCCCAGCCGTTCTGGTCGTCTTTATTGTTAAACGTGTAGCGGTTCAGAATGGTCACGGCCTGCGCAGGCTGACCGCCCTGCAAATAAGCGTTCGCCAGGTTAAGCTGCAGCACCGGGTTGGTCCGTATGTCTTTCGCCCCTTTCAGGCGGTTAATCGCATCAGTGGCTTTCTTCTGCCCCAGATCGATGTCCGTCGAGAGATCGAGATACCACGGATTGTTCGGGTCGGCTGCCAGCAGCGGCTGCAGCGCTTTACGCGCCTCGTCGTATTTACTGGCTTCCATCGCCTGTAGCGCCTGACCATACTGCGCGGCATTTTTTTCCCGCACGTTGCCTTTCGCCAGGGTATCCAGCAGATCGCTGGTGAGCTGGTTACGTCCGGAGTTGTACATGCCGAGCGTTCTTACTTTCGCCATGTAGAAGTCCTGCGAAGACTGCACGACCACCGGGCGCATCTGGTTGGCACGGTTGCGTGCGTCCGAGAGACGGCTTTCCGGCAGCGGGTGGGTGAGCAAAATTTCCGGCGGACGGGAAGAATACCGTGCCTGGTCGAGCAGTTTTTCCAGGAAGCTCGGCATGGCCTGCGGGTCAAAGCCGGAGCGCTGTAAAACCTGAATGCCGATGCGGTCAGCTTCCTGCTCGTTTTGCTGGGTGAAGCTGATCATCCCCTGACGCGTTCCCGCAAGCGTACCGGTCAGGGCCGCCATCCCGGCCTGCGGGCTGGCCATCGCCAGCAGAATAGAGCCCAGTGCGCCCACCCAGGTGAGCGGGGCGTTACGCTTCTGGTCTTCCATTGCACGCGCGAGGTGGCGCTGGGTAACGTGCGAAATTTCGTGCGCCATTACCGAAGCCAGCTGGCTTTCGTTGTCTGAGTAACGGAATAACGCCGAATGCAGCACCACGTTTCCGCCGAAGAAGGCGAAGGCGTTGATTTCGTCGTTATTAATTAAATAGAAGTGGAAGGGCGTTTTTACCGAGTCGGCGTGCGCCACCAGGCGCATCCCCAGCCCGTTAATGTACTGCACCAGCAAAGGGTCGTTGATCAGCGGGGCGCTGCCGCGCAGCTGGCGCACATAGTAATCACCCATCTGCATCTCTTGCCCGATAGAGAGCGTGCTTCCTGCCGTGGTGCCCATGTCCGGCAATGAATCGGACGAGTCAGCGAAAGCGGGCAACACCTGACCGACCGTCACTGCGGCAATCAGTGTTGCAACCAGTGTTTTTCTCAACTGCCTGAACATAACCACTGTCCTGTATGTTGGAGGTGCTAATTTGACCGATGAACCGGCATATCGTTCATCTCTGCTGCCCTGCGAGTGTAGCCGTGTTACCGCATGAATAAAATCCCATTCATCAGGCTTTTGCGGATTGTGACAGGGATACAAAAAGCGAAAGTCTTTTTTGTGACAGTTAGATACAATTCACCGTCTCACTCCCGCCAATCGATTCAGGGAAGGGTTGTATGCTCGAAATGTTAATGCAGTGGTATCGGCGTCGGTTCAGTGACCCGGAAGCCATTGCTTTGCTGGTTATTCTGGTTGCCGGGTTCGGTATTCTGTTCTTCTTCAGCGGCCTGCTCGCCCCTCTGCTGGTGGCGATTGTGCTCGCGTACCTGCTGGAGTGGCCAACGGCGCGCCTGGAACATATCGGCTGTTCGCGCCGCTGGGCGACCAGCATCGTGCTGGTGCTGTTTGTCGGCATTCTGCTGCTGATGGCATTTGTGGTGATGCCGGTTGCCTGGCAGCAGGGGATCTACCTGATCCGCGATATGCCCGGGATGTTGAACAAGCTGTCTGATTTCGCCGCCACGCTGCCGCGTCGTTACCCCGCGCTGATGGATGCGGGGATCATAGATGCGATGGCCGAAAACATGCGCGCCCGCATCATGACGATGGGCGATTCGGTGGTGAAATACTCTCTGGCCTCGCTGGTGGGTCTGCTGACGCTGGCCGTCTATCTTGTGCTCGTGCCGCTAATGGTGTTCTTCCTGGTCAAGGACAAAGAGCAGATGCTGAACGCGGTACGCCGCGTGCTGCCGCGCAATCGCGGGCTGGCCGGGCAGGTCTGGCAGGAGATGAACCAGCAGATCACCAACTACATTCGCGGCAAGGTGCTGGAGATGATAGTCGTGGGAGTCGCCACCTGGATTGGCTTCCTGATCTTCGGCCTGAACTACTCGCTGCTGCTGGCGGTGCTGGTCGGATTTTCGGTTCTGATCCCGTATATCGGCGCGTTTGTGGTAACCATTCCGGTGGTGGGCGTTGCGCTGTTCCAGTTTGGTCTGGGTACCGAGTTCTGGAGCTGCTTTGCGGTATACCTGATTATTCAGGGGCTGGACGGTAACCTGCTGGTGCCGGTGCTGTTCTCCGAGGCCGTGAACCTGCATCCGCTGGTGATTATCCTGTCGGTGGTGATTTTCGGCGGGCTGTGGGGATTCTGGGGCGTGTTCTTTGCCATTCCGCTGGCGACGCTGATTAAAGCGGTGGTGCACGCGTGGCCGGATGTGCCTGCGGTGGAAGAGAAGTAGATTTTGTGCGGCCTGATGCCCTCACCCGACCCTCTCCCTGTGGGAGAGGGGGAACACACTAAAAACGGCAACCTGGGTTGCCGTTTTGCTGTTTATCAGGCGCTTTGTTTCAGCCAGTTCAACACCACGTCGTGGTGGTTGCTGGTTTTGAAGTCGTCAAACACATGTTCAACTTTACCGTCAGCGTCAATCAGGAAGCTGATGCGGTGAATGCCGTCGTAGGTTTTACCCATAAAGGTCTTTTCACCCCAGACGCCGAACTGCTCGCAGACCTGGTGGTCTTCGTCGGAAAGCAGCGTGAAGTTCAGCAGCTCTTTTTCCGCAAATCGTGACAGCTTTTCTGGTTTATCCGTGCTGATTCCCAGCACTTCCACGCCGACTTTCTTCAACTCGTCCATGTTGTCGCGTAAGCCGCAGGCCTGTACGGTGCAGCCGGGGGTCATGGCTTTCGGGTAGAAATAGACCAGAACACGCTGTCCCTGGAAGTCGGTCAAATTTACTTGCTCACCGTCTTGATCCGGTAAGCTAAATTTCGGTGCGATGTCACCGGCTTTCAGTGGATTCATTACTCAACTCCATCCTGTTCGTGCTGCGAATAATTGACGACGCTTATACTGCCCTGCGCGTTTAATTCTGTACAGAGGGCTTTGAACGCTTGCTCGATATTTGACGCATCCTGCGAGGCAGGGCTGTGTGCGGTAATTTGAATAAAGAGCGTGGGAACGGTGCTTCCGTCGCCCGGCTGCGTGCGGGAGACGAGTTCGGCAATGTTCATCTGATGGCTGTCGAACAGCGCGGTAAAGCGCTCAATCAGATGCGGAGAATCAGGGACTTCAACCTGCACCCAGACGGTCGCAGGCATGGCCGGACGCGGGCGCGCGGTGGTGCGCTTCATGACGATCAGCAAATCCAGCTCCGCGCCTTTCAGCGGCAGGGTGGATTCAATAAGGGTAATGGCATTCCATGTTCCGGACAGCAGCATGATAAACGTGAACTCTTCGCCGAGCATCGCCAGGCGGCTGTCTTCGATGTTACAGCCGCAGCTGCTCACGTGACGGGTGATGGTGTTCACGATACCCGGCCTGTCGGCACCCAGCGCGGTGATAACCAGGTAATGTTGTGATGAGGTTGTCAAACCTGTTCTTCCTTTGCATGGTTAAGTCTTCCTAAGGAAAGCATAAAAAAAACGTGCATACAACCGCCAGAGGGCCTCAGGTCGCTTGCTTTTATTACAGTTCCAAACGTACCATTGAGGCTCTTGTTCGCACAGAGGATGGCTCATGTTCACGGGAAGTATTGTCGCGCTTGTTACACCGATGGATGAAAAAGGTAATGTCTGCCGGTCCAGCATGAAAAAGCTGATTGATTACCATGTCGCCAATGGAACCTCGGCGATCGTTTCGGTAGGGACTACCGGTGAATCTGCAACGCTGAGCCACGAAGAGCACGGCGATGTGGTTATGCTGACCCTGGAACTGGCTGACGGACGTATTCCGGTCATTGCGGGGACAGGTGCTAATGCGACCGCAGAAGCGATCAGCCTGACCAAACGTTTTAACGACAGCGGCATCGTGGGCTGTCTGACGGTCACCCCTTACTACAACCGTCCTACTCAGGAAGGTTTGTTCCAGCACTTCAAAGCCATCGCTGAACATACTGACTTGCCACAAATTCTGTATAATGTGCCGTCCCGTACCGGCTGCGATATGCTGCCGGAAACCGTTGGTCGTCTCTCGGAAGTAAAAAATATTATCGGTATTAAAGAGGCGACAGGGAACTTAAGCCGCGTTCATCAGATCAAAGAGCTGGTTTCAGACGACTTTATCCTGTTGAGTGGTGATGATGCGACCTCGCTGGACTTTATGCAGCTTGGTGGTCATGGCGTGATCTCCGTAACGGCAAACGTTGCGGCGCGCGATATGGCTGAAATGTGCAAACTGGCCGCAGCCGGTCACTATAATGAAGCGCGTGTCATTAATCAGCGTCTGATGCCGTTGCACAATAAATTATTTGTCGAACCCAATCCGATCCCAGTGAAATGGGCGTGTAAGGAGTTGGGGCTTGTAGCATCCGATACGCTGCGTTTGCCAATGACACCGATTACCGACCACGGTCGCGACATCGTCAGGGCAGCGCTGAAGCATGCCGGTTTGCTGTAAAGTTTAGGGAGATTTGATGGCTTATTCAGTACAGAAGTCGCGCCTGGCGAAGGTTGCGAGTGTTTCGCTTGTTATGCTGCTCGCTGCCTGTAGTTCAGACTCGCGCTACAAGCGCCAGGTGAGCGGTGATGAATCCTATCTGGATGCGACCCCGCTTGCTGAACTTCATGCACCGGCTGGTATGATCCTGCCGATTCAAAACGGCGATTATAATATTCCCGTGACCAACGGCAGCGGCCTGGTTGGTAAAGCGCTTGATATTCGTCCGCCAGCACAGCCTCTGGCGCTGGTAAGCGGGGCGCGTACCCAGTTCACCGGTGACACGGCGTCTCTGCTGGTTGAAAGCGCGCGTGGAAGCAATCTGTGGCCACAGGTCGTCAGCGTTATTCAGGCGAAGAATTACACCATTGATAAGCGCGATGACGCCAGCCAGACGTTAACCACCGACTGGATCGAGTGGAACCGTCTTGATGAAGATCAGCAGTACCGTGGACGCTATCAGGTCTCCGTGAAACCACAGGGTTACCAGCAGGCAGTTAACGTTAAGCTGTTGAACCTGGAGCAGGCGGGTAAACCGGTTGCGGATGCCGCCTCTATGCAGCGTTACAGCACTGAAATGCTGAACGTGATCGCCGCAGGTCTGGATAAGACTGCTACCGATGCCGCCAACGCCGCGCAGAACCGTAACGGCGTCACTTACGACGTTCAGAGCGGCGCGGATGACACCGGCCTGCCAATGCTGGTGGTGCGTGCACCGTTTAACCAGACCTGGCAGCGCCTGCCAGCGACGCTGGAAAAAGTGGGCATGAAAGTGACCGACAGCACCCGTTCAACCGGCAGCATGACGGCGACCTATAAGCCGCTGTCCGACAGCGCGTGGCAGGAACTGGGCGCCAAAGATCCTCAGCTAGCCTCCGGTGATTACAAGATTCAGGTAGGTGACCTCGATAACCGCAGCAGCCTGCAGTTTATCGATCCAAAAGGTCACACGCTGACCCAGGCGCAGAACGATGCGCTGGTCGCTGTCTTCCAGGCAGCATTCAGCAAATAAATACGAGGGCGGGTTAATCCCGCCCTTTTTATTTTCGTGCTACGCAAACGTGTGCGTGGCATAATATACCCCGTTTTGAACGCAAATTATCACACCAGGAGTAATGAAGATGCAGAAGCAAGCTGAGTTGTATCGTGGCAAAGCGAAGACCGTATACAGCACGGAGAACCCGGATCTGTTGGTGCTCGAGTTCCGCAATGATACGTCAGCAGGGGATGGCGCCCGCATTGAGCAGTTCGATCGTAAAGGCATGGTGAACAACAAGTTCAACCACTTCATTATGACCAAACTGGCCGAAGCGGGTATCCCGACCCAGATGGAAGCGTTGCTGTCCGATACGGAATGTCTGGTGAAAAAACTGGATATGGTTCCGGTTGAGTGCGTGATTCGTAACCGTGCGGCAGGCTCCCTGGTGAAGCGTCTGGGCATTGAAGAAGGTATCGAGCTGAATCCACCGCTGTTCGACCTGTTCCTGAAAAACGATGCCATGCACGACCCAATGGTCAACGAATCCTACTGCGAAACCTTCGGCTGGGTGAGCAAAGAGAACCTGGCGCGCATGCAGGAACTGACCTACAAAGCCAACGACGTGCTGAAAAAGCTGTTTGATGACGCGGGCCTGATTCTCGTCGACTTCAAGCTGGAGTTTGGTCTGTTCAAAGGTGAAGTAGTGCTGGGCGACGAGTTCTCCCCGGACGGCAGCCGCCTGTGGGATAAAGAAACCCTGGATAAAATGGACAAAGACCGTTTCCGTCAGAGCCTGGGTGGCCTGATTGAAGCCTACGAGGCGGTAGCTCACCGTTTAGGCGTTAAGCTCGACTAAGTTCCTCAGTTGCCAAAGGATGTTCGCATCCTTTGGCGTCTTACCTTTGTTTCCTATGGTAATCTTGCCGTTAACCGCCTACGATCATAGCTATTATTAATGGAATAGTTCGAGGTGGTTATGCGCTGGCAAGGGCGTCGTGAAAGTGACAATGTAGAAGACAGACGCAGTGATGGTGGCGGCGGTCCTTCAATGGGCGGGCCCGGCTTCCGCTTACCCAGCGGCAAGGGCGGTATCATCCTGCTGATTGTGGTGCTGGTCGCAGGTTACTACGGGGTCGATCTCACCGGTCTGATGACCGGTCAACCGCTGCAGCAGCAACAGTCTCAGCACTCCATCAGCCCGAATGAAGATGAAGCGGCCAAATTTACCTCCGTTATTCTCGCCACAACTGAAGACACCTGGAGTCAGCAGTTCGAGAAGATGGGGCGCACCTACCAGCAGCCGAAGCTGGTGATGTACCGGGGCGCAACCCGCACCGGATGCGGTACCGGGCAATCTGTGATGGGGCCGTTCTACTGCCCGGCAGACGGCACCGTCTATATCGATCTCTCTTTTTACGATGACATGAAACGCAAGCTTGGCGCTGACGGTGATTTTGCTCAGGGCTACGTTATCGCGCATGAAGTCGGCCATCACGTGCAAAAGCTGCTGGGGATTGAGCCCAAAGTGCGCCAGCTGCAGCAGAACGCGTCTCAGGCCGAAGTGAACCGCCTTTCCGTCAAAATGGAACTGCAGGCGGACTGCTTCGCGGGCGTCTGGGGCCACAGCATGCAGCAGCAGGGCGTGCTGGAATCCGGGGATCTTGAAGAGGCATTAAACGCGGCTGAGGCCATCGGCGACGACCGTTTGCAGCAGCAGAGCCAGGGTCATGTCGTGCCGGACAGCTTCACTCACGGTACGTCACAGCAGCGCTACAGCTGGTTCAAGCGCGGCTTTGACAGCGGCGATCCGGCCCAGTGTAATACCTTCGGCAAAGCCATGTGATGGTGTCGTTTGAACATCTGACGCGCGAGCTTGAGCGTACCGGGCACCGCCGTCTGGTGGTGCTCACTGGCGATGAACAATGGACGTTGAGCCAGGCGGCTGGCCTGCGTGATGCCTTGCCGGGAGACTGGCTGTGGCTGGAGGAGAATCCCTCAAAAGCCGTTAGCGGGATGCTGGGGCGAGAATACCTGCACGCCGTTTTTGACGCGCGTGCCGGGTTTGATGTTTCAGCCTTTGCCGCACTCAGCGGGACGCTGCGCGCCGGAAGTCTGCTGGTGCTGCTGGTGCCGCCTCTCGCTGACTGGGCCGACAGGCCCGACGGCGATTCCGTGCGCTGGAGCGACAGCGCAGAACCCATCGCCACCCCGCGCTTCGTTCACCATTTTTGCCGGACGCTTGCCGCCGATGCGGATGCGATCGTCTGGCAACAGCATCTTCCTCTCTCTCTTCCCGCTGCGCCGGATTCGCCCGCCTGGCAGCCAGCCAGCGGCGAGCCGCAGCGCGAGCAGGCGGAGATCCTCGACGCGCTTCTGACCATGCCTGCGGGCGTCGCTGCCGTGACGGCGCCGCGGGGGCGCGGAAAGTCAGCCCTGGCGGGGATGCTGCTCAACAGCATTCAGGGGAGTGCGGTGGTCACTGCACCGGCCAAAGGGGCAACGGATGTCATTGCGCGCTTCGCTGGCGGGCGTTTTCACTTT
This sequence comes from Enterobacter cloacae complex sp. I3, assembly GCF_014896175.1. NCBI lineage: Bacteria > Pseudomonadati > Pseudomonadota > Gammaproteobacteria > Enterobacterales > Enterobacteriaceae > Enterobacter > Enterobacter cloacae complex sp. I3. Next base: position 68,400 of record NZ_JADBQZ010000007.1, on the reverse strand, counting down.
ATGGCCCCGGATGCGCTGCTGGCCTCCACGACAGAAGCCGACTGGCTGATTGTTGATGAAGCCGCAGCCATCCCCGGCCCGCTGCTGGACAAGCTGGTGTCGCGCTTTCCCCGCGTGTTGCTGACCACCACGGTCCAGGGTTATGAAGGTACGGGCAGGGGGTTTCTGCTCAAGTTCTGCGCCCGGTTCAGCGGGCTGCGGCGCTATACCTTAACCACCCCCATTCGCTGGGCGGCCGGGTGTCCGCTTGAGCGGATAGTGGCGAATACGCTGCTGTTTGACGACGCGCTTATTGACCGTAAACCGGAAGGTGACGTGCGTTTACGGTCGCTAGAGCCGCGGATGTGGGAGAGCGACCCGGCGCGCGTGGCAAGCGTGTATGAACTGCTGTGTGCCGCGCACTACCGGACGTCCCCGCTCGATTTACGCCGGATGATGGACGCCCCCGGACAGTACTTTGCGGTTGCACACGCGGGGGCGGATATGTCGGGCGCGCTCTGGCTGGTGGAAGAGGGGGGATTGCCCCCCGAACTGAGCCGCGCGGTGTGGGCGGGCTTTCGTCGTCCTCGCGGGAACCTTGTGGCGCAGTCACTGGCGGCGCACGGCGGGTCGCCTCTCGCAGCGACGCTGAAGGGGCGGCGGATTAGCCGCATTGCGGTGCATCCCCACCGTCAACGGGAAGGCATCGGCCAGCGGCTTATTCGCAGCGTCAGCGGTGAAGATTATCTCTCGGTAAGCTTTGGCTATACCGACGAGCTGTGGCGTTTCTGGCGGCAGTGCGGCTTTGTGCTGGTGCGAATGGGCAGCCATCGGGAAGCCAGCAGCGGGTGCTACACGGCGATGGCCTTACTGCCGCATAGCGAGGCCGGGCACCGCCTGTGCGCGCAGGAGCACCAGCGCCTGTGTCGTGATATGCGCGTTCTTTCAGCCTGGAACGGCGAAAAGATCCCGGTGACCGATGCCTGGGAAGCTACCCTTAATAGTGACGACTGGCTGGAGCTGGCGGGGTTTGCCTTTGCGCACCGGGCATTTTCAACCTCGGTTGCTGCCCTGACGCGGCTGATGTTAGCCACAGACATGCCGCTCCCGGCGTTGCGCGGGAAAATAGAGGGTAAGACGGAGGAGAAGGGGCGAAAAGCGCTGCTGGCTAAACTGCGGAGTGAAACCGCGCAAGCGCTTGAGAGCCTTGATTATTCCCGCTGCCAGCAGCTGAAAGCCGACATTTTGCAATGGCAATTTTTTCAATGACTTCTTCAGTAAAGTGGCATGGTCATTACCCCGCAGAGGCGTAAAATCCTGCTCATCAATTAAGGAGACCGCCATGAAACACGACCATTTTGTTGTTCAAAGCCCTGACAAACCGGCTAAACAGTTACTGCTCCTGTTTCATGGCGTGGGCGATAATGCCGTCAATATGGGACAGATTGGCCGCTGGTTTGCGCCCGTTTTTCCGGAAGCATTGATCGTAAGCATCGGCGGCGTGGAGCCGTGCGGTCCAGACGGACGGCAGTGGTTCCCGGTTCAGGGCGTGACGGAGGAGAACCGTCAGGCGCGCATTGATGCGATCATGCCCACGTTTATCGACATCGTGCGCTACTGGCAGCAGCAGAGCGGCGTAGGCGCTGACGCAACGGCGCTGATTGGCTTCTCGCAGGGGTCAATCATGTCGCTGGAAAGCGTAAAAGCGCAGCCCGGCCTGGCTTCACGCGTCATCGCCTTTAACGGGCGTTATGCAACGCTACCGACAAGCGCGACCACGCAGACCACCATCCATCTCATTCACGGTGGTGAAGATCGGGTGATTGAGCTTTCGCATGCGGTAGCTGCCCAGGAAGCGCTGGTGCGTGAGGGCGGGGATGTGACGCTGGATATTGTTGACGATCTGGGCCACGCGATCGACGACCGCAGCATGCAGTTTGCGCTCGACCATCTGCGCTATACCGTGCCGAAGCACTACTTTGATGAAGCGCTCAGCGGCGGTAAGCCGAATGATGATGATATTGTTGAGTTTATGTGAGGTTATCCCCTCTCCACAGGAGAGGGGATACAGACCGATTACTTCTTCCGGTCCTTCTTCGGCCAGTCGTCGTCATCGTCCCACTTGTCGTTAAAATCACGGTGCGGCGGGAGATCCGGCTTATTCGCGAGAAACTTTTTGTGGTCAACGCGCTTAAGGTCTTTAATCACGTTAAGCAGTACACCCACCAGAAACACCAGCACCAGAATCCACCAGTACTTTGCAAGCCAATCCATTCGCTATTCCTCTCTGAGCGCTCATCAGGCGACGAGTTGCTCCATAATACGTTGATACATGCGGGCCAGCAGTTGTAAATCGGCTGCGTTCACACACTCGTTGATTTTGTGAATCGTCGCGTTAACCGGACCCAGTTCGACAACCTGTGCACCCATGCGGGCGATAAAGCGTCCGTCTGAGGTGCCGCCCGTCGTCAGCAGCTGCGGCTTAATTTCATTATAGTGCTCAATGGCGTTCACCACCGCATCCACCAGCTTGCCGCGCTGCGTCAGGAACGGCTGGCCGGAGAGCCACCAGTCAACGGTGTAGCGCAGGTTGTATTTTTCCAGCAGAGCGACAACGCGCGCTTTGATCGTCTCGTCGGTCAGTTCGGTACTGAAGCGAAAGTTGAACTGGACGAAGAAATCTCCCGGGATGACGTTGTTGCTGCCGGTTCCGGCCTTGACGTTGGCGATCTGCATGCTGGTCGGCGGGAAGAATTCGTTGCCTTTATCCCACTCGATGCCTACCAGTTCGTTCAGCATTGGCGCGGCGCGGTGGACCGGGTTATCGGCCAGATGCGGGTAGGCCACATGCCCCTGAACCCCATGTATGGTCAGGTTACAGGTCAGCGAGCCGCGGCGACCATTTTTGACGACATCACCCACCACTTCGGTACTGGACGGCTCGCCGACCAGACAGTAGTCAAGACGTTCATTGCGCGCCATCAGCGCCTCAACGACCTTCACGGTACCGTTATGGGCGCTGGCTTCTTCATCGGAGGTGATCAAGAACGCGAGACGGTTTTTGTGGTTCGGATGCTGAGCCACAAAGCGCTCTGCCGCCACAACCATCGCCGCCAGCGAGCCTTTCATGTCTGCCGCGCCGCGGCCGAAGAGCATGCCATCGCGGATGGTCGGCTCAAACGGCGGATTAATCCAGCGATCGGCGTCACCCGCGGGAACGACGTCAGTGTGCCCGGCAAAGGCCAGCGTTTCGCCCTGGCCACGCCACGCCCAGAAGTTCTGGGTGTCGCCAAAATCCATGCGCTCAACGGTAAAACCGATGGCGCGCAGGCGCTCAATCATTAATGCCTGACAACCTGCGTCGTCCGGGCTAAGGGAGGGACGGCGAATAAGCTGTTGAGTCAGCTCAATGACCGGGCATGACATACACTACACCTCTACGAAAAAGTCAGAATAAAGGGTTTCACTGAAACCCAGCAGCATAGGCTGACCTGGCTTGCAGAGCAATGGGCGTTTGATAATTGCCGGCATGTCGAGCATCAACTTTGCCGCGCTGTCAGCGTCAACGATGCTGGCGCGCACGGATTCGTCCAGCTTACGCCAGGTGGTGCCGCGGGTGTTCAGCAGTGCTTCCCATCCCAGTTCGTTAATGGCGGTATGCAGAAATTCTGCATCAAGCCCGTCGGCACGATAATCGTGGAAGCGGTACTCGACGTTATTAGTTTCCAGCCAGCGGCGTGCTTTTTTGATGGTGTCGCAATTTTTAATGCCGTACATCACAACCATGTTGAATCCTTTTGCTCTTATGGCGATTAAACGTTCAGTAAATTCGAAGATATATCTTTAGGTGGAATATAACACACTCAGGAATGCTCTGGATTTACACTTCTTCTTAATTCAACTCACACTTGTACGCTGAATATACTTTCACCATTTAAGCATAGATGTCCACCGTGTTTAAATTCTGAATGAACTCAGCGCGTAAAATAAAACTCACCCGTTCGTAGGGCTATTTCAAAATATTGCTGGCCGTCACACAAAATTTAAACTCCTCCGTTCATATTTATCATAAATCCCCAACGGTGGCGGGGTACAATCACAGCGATTGGTTAAACAGTCTTCACAATGATGATACGTTTTCGTAGAATGCGCATAATAATAAGAGAGGTTGTTATGATTGAACGTGAACTGGGGAACTGGAAAGATTTTATCGAAGGCATGCTTCGTAAATGACATTCAGTAAGAATTGCAAGAGCACTAAAATAAGTAAAATAACCATAGTGTGAATTAATCACACAATAAAAAGGCGGCCGATTAAGCCGCCTTTTTTATGACTGCGGGTTATTCCTGTCGCTCCCGGAGCGGGAAGCGACGACGCACCAGCACAAAGAACAGCGGCACAAAATAAATCGCCAGGATGGTGGCCGAAATCATCCCACCCATGACGCCGGTACCCACCGCATGCTGGCTGCTTGAGCCTGCACCCGTGCTGGTTGCCATCGGCAGTACGCCAAAAATAAACGCCAGTGAGGTCATCAGGATCGGACGTAGGCGCTGGCGGCAGGCGTGTAGCGTGGCGGCCATTAGCTCGTGGCCTTTGGCATTCATCTCGTTGGCAAACTCAACGATCAGAATGGCGTTTTTCGCCGACAAGCCGATCACCGTAAGTAGCCCCACCTGGAAATAAACATCGTTCTCCAGGCCGCGCATCCAGGTCGCCAGCAGCGCACCGATAACCCCAAGCGGCACCACCAGCATGACCGAGAACGGAACCGACCAGCTCTCATACAGCGCGGCAAGGCAGAGGAAGACCACCAGCAAAGAAAGCGCATAGAGGGCAGGGGCCTGCGCCCCGGAGAGGCGCTCCTGGTAAGACATGGCCGTCCATTCCAGACCAAAACCGGCGGGCAACTGCTGCACCAGTTTTTCCATGGTGTCCATGGCGGTACCGGTGCTGACGCCCGGCGCGGCTTCCCCGACGATTTCAACTGCCGAATAGCCGTTATAGCGCTCCAGGCGCGGCGAACCGCTCTCCCAGCGCGACGTGGCAAAGGCGGAGAAGGGGACCATCCCGCCAGAATTATTGCGTACAAACCAGCGGTTAATATCATCCGGCAACATGCGGAACGGCGCGGCTGCCTGGACATACACTTTTTTCACGCGGCCGCGATCCATAAAGTCATTTACGTAGCTTGAGCCCCATGCGGTTTGCAGGGTGTCGTTGATATCCTCGATCGACACGCCCAGCGCCTGAGCCTTACGCTGGTCGATATCCACCTGAAGCTGCGGGCTGTCGTCAAGACCGTTGTGACGAACGCGGGTCAGGCCGGGATCTTTCCCTGCTAGTTCTAGCAGCTTATCGCGCGCGGCCATCAGAGCCGAGTGGCCCGCGCCGGCGTGATCCTGTAGCTCCATATCAAACCCGGCGGAACTGCCCAGGCCGCTAATCGCGGGCGGGCTGCTGGCAAAGACGCGCGCCTCTTTAATGCGGGCAAACGCTTTGGTCGCGCGTTCGATGATGGCGAACGAGGTTCCCGTTCTGGCGTCGCGTTCGTCCCAGTCTTTCAGGCGGACAAACATGCGGGCGACGTTCTGCCCGTTCCCGCCCGGGCCGGAGCCGACGGTAGAGAAGACCGAAACAACGTTATTTTTCTCTTTGGTGAAGAAGTACTGCTCAACGTTCTGAACCACCTTCAGCGTCTGCTGCTGGGTGGATCCGCTCGGGAGCTGCACCGAGGTGATGAACATCCCCCGGTCTTCCTGCGGTAGGAACGAGGTGGGAAGATGCAGGAACAGCCACACCATGCCGCCCAGCAGCACAACGTAAATCATCATCCAGCGCAGGCTGCGGTGTAGCACTTTACCGACGGCAGATTCATACCGCTCGGCGTTGCGGTTGAACATGCGGTTAAACCATCCGAAGAACCCTTTCTGGCCGTGATGTTCCCCTTTGTGCAGCGGCTTAAGGAGGGTGGCGCAGAGCGCGGGGGTGAGGATCAGCGCCACCAGCACGGAGAGCACCATCGCCGAGACGATGGTGATTGAGAACTGACGGTAAATCGCCCCGGTTGTACCGCCAAAGAAGGCCATCGGGATAAAGACCGCCGACAGCACCATCGCGATACCGACCAACGCCCCCTGAATTTGTCCCATCGATTTACGCGTCGCCTGGCGCGGGGAAAGCCCCTCTTCGCTCATGATGCGCTCGACGTTTTCGACCACCACAATGGCATCGTCCACCAGCAGGCCAATCGCCAGCACCATGGCAAACATCGTCAGGGTGTTGATGCTGTAGCCGAACGCGTAAAGCACCGCAAAGGTGCCCAGCAGCACCACCGGGACGGCAATGGTGGGGATCAGCGTGGCGCGGAAGTTTTGCAGGAACAGGTACATCACCAGGAACACCAGGGCGATCGCTTCCAGCAGGGTTTTGACTACGTCCTCAATCGAGGCTTTAACGAAGGAGGTGGTTTCATAGGCGACCTTGTACTCCAGCCCGTGCGGGAAATACTGCGACAGCTCATCCAGACGGTCCAATACCAGCTTCGCCGTCGCCATTTCGTTTGCGCCGGAGGCCAGCTTAATTCCCAGTCCAGAGGCCGGGTTGCCGTTAAAGCGGCTCAGGTAATCGTATTTCTCCGCACCCATTTCCACCTTAGCAACGTCGCCCAGACGCACTTCTGAACCATCCTGATTCACGCGCAGGGTGATGTTGCGGAACTGGTCCGGGGTCTGAAGCAGAGATTGCGAATTAATGGTGGCGTTCAGGGCCTGTTTATCGACGGAAGGCGTGCCTCCCAGTTGCCCCACGGCAATTTGGGCGTTCTGTGCTTTGATGGCGTCCTTCACGTCGGTCGCCGTCATCTGATAGCTGTTCAGCTTGTTGGGATCGAGCCAGATACGCATCGAGTACTGTGAGCCATAGGCGTCGATATCCCCCACGCCGTTAATACGGCTGAGCGGGTCCTGAATATTACTGGCGACGTAGTCCGCAATGTCCTGTTTATCCATTGAGCCATCGGTGGAGACAAACGCGATGGTCAGAATGTTGGTATCACCGGTTTTACGCACGGTGACGCCCTGGTTCTGCACGGCCTGGGGCAGTTTACGCATGGCCGACTGCAGCTGGTTTTGTACCTGCTGTACCGCTTCGTCCGGGTCGGTGCCCGCCTCAAAGCTCAGGGTAACCGTGGCCTGTCCCGTGGCGCTGCTTTGGGAGGACATGTACATCAGGTTATCGAGACCCGTCATGTTCTGCTCGATAACCTGCGTCACGGTATTTTCCAGCGTTTGTGCGGACGCGCCGGGGTAGTTTGCTGTGACACGCACGTTAGGCGGTGCCAGATCGGGATATTGCTCAACGGGAAGAGAAGTAATCGCCAGGACACCTGTCAGACACAACAGGATGGCAAGCACCCAGGCAAAAATGGGGCGATCGATGAAAAAATTCGCCATGAAAGTGTGACCTCGTTTTGCTGCACGTCATTATTGTTTATTGCCCGCATCACTTTAGCGGTAAGGCCCAGGCCAAACGTGCAGAAATAAAGGAGATAATGTAAATTATCATGCGCTTTTCCCGGCGCTTCCCCCTTTACCGTTATTTACCTGTTAACGGCGCGGGTGCGGGGAACGTCACGCTGACCTGCGTGCCGCCGTTTTGCGGCTGCGAGAAGTGGAGCATTCCGCCGAGCCGTTGCGCGCGTTCTCGCATAATGTTCAGCCCGTAGTGTCCCGGCGGCTCGCTGGCCTCGCCAATCCCGATGCCGTTGTCGCGAATGCTGACGCTGTGCGTGCCGTCCACGGCGGTCACGCAGCTGACGGTGATCTCGCTGGCCTGCGCGTGCTTGATCGCATTCAGGACGGCCTCCCGCACGATCTGCAGCAAATGCACCTGCTTCTGCGCGTCAAGCGCCAGGGTGGAGAGGCGGCAGTCGAGGTGCAGCTTCGCCTGCGTCTGGCTCTGCAGGGCATCGAGGGACTCCTGCAGCGCCGCGGGTAAATTCGCATGGTTTAGCGTCAGGCGGAAGGTGGTCAGCAGTTCGCGCAGCTGCTGCCAGGCGTTGTTCAGCTCGCGGGAGAAGTCGGTGATGATCGTCTGCGCGGAGGCATTTTCTGCCGGCACGGCGTGTTTAAGCAGCGTGAGCTGAATCCGCAGATAGGAGAGTACCTGCGCCAGCGAATCATGCAGCTCGCGGGCGATGGTGGCGCGCTCCTCCATCAGCAGCAGCTGCTGGTAATGCTTCTGCGCCTGGTTAAAGTACAGCCCACGTCCGAGCATGGTCGCCACGCTTCTCATCAGCGGAAGAGGAACGCTGCCCGTCTCGCTTTGCCAGCGCAGCTCGCCGTAGAGGGTATCCTGCATCAGCACCGGCAGGGTTTGCAGAGAAATGCCGCTCACCTCTGTTCCTTCACACAGCCGCCAGTCGTCGCTGGTGCGTAGCTCCAGGTAATTCATCTGCGTGTATTCATGCACAATCTGCAAAATATGCCGGAAGCACAGGCTGTCTATCTGCCCGGTATTCAGCGCCTGGGAGCATTTGAACAGCATGTCGAGCTGCTGGTGGGCTTCATGCAAATGCCGCGTCTTTTCCGCGACGGAGGCTTCGAGCGACCGATAGAGAGTATGTAGCTCGCCCGACATATGGTTGAAGGCGCGGGAGAGCTGGCCCAGCTCGTTGGGGAGCGCGGTGTCCGGCGCCGGGGTGGTAAATTCCCCTCGCTCAATGCGTTCGCTGGCGGCCACCAGGTTGTTCAGCGGCAACACCACCTGGCGACGGATGCGCCGCAGGGTAAACAGCGTCAGCAGCAGGATCCCGAGCGCGCCAGCCAGAGAGAGGAGGGTCACCGTCTGGATTTTATTTTCGGTGTAGTGCTGGAGGGCGAGCACAAAGGCATCAATGCGGCCGACAAAATCCTCAATGTGAGCGTCATACCATGCGCTGTCGCCGCGGGCGATGTGCTTGTCCATGTCCAGCCAGGCCACATGCAGCTGCTGATAGCGCGCCTTGACATTGTCCGGGACGTACCAGCGGTTTAGCTTCTCCAGGGAAGGCGCGCTTAACGTTCGCTGCCAGTTCTCACGATGCGCCATAAGGGAGGGGCTGTTGCGCTGCATCTCGTAGCCGAGGCGGTAGCTCTGCATGCGCAGCGAGCCCGCAATGTTGATAGCTTCGGCGTCACGCTGGCTGCTGGCAAGCGTCAGCAGCGCGACGGTGCTGGTCAGCACGGACAGGGCAATGATCGAAAAGAAAGCCCAGGCAAGGCTTCCGGAAACGGGGCGTTTAACGGTCACGGAACGGATCTCTGCATAAAATGGCTCAGCCACAGGTCATGGGCAGTTGTACATTGCCTGATAACGCGGTAGCGAGCAAATAGCTTATTCATACTAAAGATAAGGTTATTGATCCAAAAGCCGCTTTGGGCATTAACCTGAAATCTGGCGAGAAGTAACGCGCCGCCTGAGCCGACGGACGACAAAGCGGGCTTCACGGGGTAGTATAAACAGACTCATTTAGCCGTGGAGCCCGTATGTCCCTGAACATTACCGTTATCAAAGACAAAATCCTTTCTGAAAATTACTTTGTCCTGCGTAACATCACTTACGATTTAACCCGTAAGAACGGTGACGTGATTCGCCACAAACGCGAAGTCTACGACCGGGGCAATGGCGCAACCATTCTGCTGTATAACCGTGAAAAGCAAAGCGTAGTGCTGATTCGCCAGTTTCGGGTCGCGACCTGGGTCAACGGCAATGCGGACGGGCGCCTGATTGAAACCTGCGCCGGCCTGCTTGATGACGATGAGCCGGAAGTCTGCATCCGCAAGGAGGCAGTTGAGGAGACCGGTTTTGAAGTGGGCGAGGTGCAAAAAGTCTTTGAGCTTTTCATGTCCCCTGGCGGGGTGACCGAGCTGGTCCATTTCTTCATTGCGGAATACACCGATGCCCAGCGCACGCATCGCGGCGGCGGCGTGGAGGATGAAGACATTGAAGTGCTGGAAATGCCTTTCACCCAGGCCGTTGAGATGGTTAAAAGCGGCGAGATCCGCGACGGTAAAGCGGTGATCCTGTTACAGTATCTGCAAACCAGCGGCTTAATGAACCCTAAACCGATGTCGTGATAACGTGTATTTCAGATAAATCTATCCGATAAATCCGATTGAGCCCGCTCGCCCTGGGCACGAAGATACGCCCCAGATTGACCTTTTCGTTTCCGGGGCTGTGCCATTCATGCGCTACTGCGTTTTGCTTTTCTTCTTTTTCTGCGTGCTACCCGCACCTCTGGTGTGGGCTGCGCCCGCGCAGCAGTCTTTTTCAGACTGGCAGGTTACTTGCAATAACCAGAATTTTTGTGTTGCCCGGAATACCGGCGAGCATCGCGGTCTGGTCATGACGCTGAGCCGTAGCGCAGGCGCGAAAACGGACGCCAGCCTGCGCATCGATCTCGGCGGGCTTTCGGCCCCGCCGGTTAAAGAGCCTGACATTGCCCCGCGCCTGCTGCTCGACAACGTTCCGTTAAAGCTCAATTCGCAGCACTGGCAGTTAACCCCCTGGCATCTCAAAACTGACGATGCGGGTACCATCACCACGTTTCTGAAAAACATTCAGGAAGGGCAGGCGCTGACCCTGCGCGGGGGGAAGCAGACGATCTCGCTGGTCGGTCTGAAGGCGGCGCTGCTGTTTATCGACGCCCAGCAGAAGCGCGTTGGCAGCGAAACGGCATGGATTAAAAAAGGAGATATCCCGCCGCTGAGCGTGCCTCCTGCACCGGCATTAAAAAAGGTGGCCGTGGTGAACCCGACGCCGACGCCGCTGACGCATAGCGAGCTGAACGATCTGCTGGATTATGGGACGTGGCGGATGAACAACAGCCAGTGCTCGCTGGATCCTAACCGTCGTGAAGTACGCGTCACTGCATTAACGGATGACAAAGCGCTGTTGATCGTCAGCTGTGAAGCGGGGGCCTATAACACGGTCGATCTGGCGTGGCAGGTCTCACGTAAAAAACCGTTCGCCGCCCGTAGCGTCAGGTTACGTCTGCCGTTCACCCCCTCCAGCCAGAGCAGCGACATGGAGCTGATGAACGCCCGCTTTGATGAGAAAACGCGCGAGTTGACGACGCTGGCGCTGGGACGCGGTATTGGAGACTGCGGGATCCAGACGCGCTGGCGTTTTGACGGCCAGCGTTTTCGCCTGGTACGCTACGCGGAAGAGCCAAGCTGCGATAGCTGGAATGGGCCAGACGCCTGGCCCACGCTGTGGATCACTCGCTAGTTTTGCCGGATGGCGCTGTCGCACTACAACACGCTCAGCGCTTTCTCCACCACATTCTCAACGGTAAAGCCGAAATACGGGAACAGTTTGTCGGCAGGAGCGGATTCACCGTAACCCCGCATGCCCACAATAGCCCCTTTCAGCCCCACGTACTTATACCAGTAGTCGGCAATACCCGCTTCCACCGCCACGCGCGCCGCAACGCTGGAAGGCAGCACCGATTCCCGATACGCCTCGTCCTGGGCGTCAAAAATATCCGTTGAAGGCAGAGATACCACGCGCACCGCGTGACCTTCGGCGGTCAGTTTCTCCGCCGCTTTCACCGTGATTTCCACCTCGGAACCGGTGGCAATCAGGATCACGTCCGGCTTGCCGCCGCTGTCTTTCAGGATGTACCCGCCGCGGGCGATGTTTTTTACCTGCTCCGGCGTGCGCTCGATCTGCGCCAGGTTCTGGCGCGACAGGATCAGCGCCGTAGGTCCGTTATGACGCTCAACGGCCAGCTTCCAGCCCACCGCGGCTTCGACCTGATCGCACGGACGCCAGGTGCTGAAGTTTGGCGTCAGGCGCAGGCTTGCCAGCTGCTCTACCGCCTGGTGCGTCGGACCATCCTCACCCAGCCCGATGGAGTCGTGGGTGTAAACCATGATCTGCCGGGCCTTCATCAGCGCCGCCATGCGCGCCGCGTTTCGGGCGTACTCGACGAACATCAGGAAGGTGGCGGTGTAGGGCACGAAGCCGCCGTGATGGGCGATGCCGTTAGCAATCGCGGTCATCCCGAACTCGCGCACGCCGTAGTGGATGTAGTTCCCGGCAATGTCTTCCTTCAGGGATTTAGAGCCTGACCAGATGGTCAGGTTGCTTGGCGCCAGATCCGCCGAGCCGCCGAGCAGCTCAGGCAGGAGAGGGCCAATCGCGTTCAGGGTATTTTGCGATGCCTTACGGGTAGCGATTTTCGCCGGGTTGGACTGCAGATTTTCTATCAGCGCCTGGGTTTTATCGTCCCAGTCTTCCGGCAGGCCGCCGCTCATGCGGCGGGAAAACTCGGCGGCCAGCTCCGGGTGCGCTTTTTTGTAGGCGGCAAATTTTTCGTTCCAGGCCTGCTGCGCTTTTTCACCCGCTTCGCGCGCATCCCATGCTCTGTAGATCTCTTTCGGGATCTCAAACGGCGGATATTTCCAGCCCAGTTTCTGGCGGGTTAACGCCACTTCCTCTTCGCCCAGCGCCGCGCCGTGCGCCTCTTCTTTGCCCGCTTTGTTCGGCGAGCCGAAGCCAATGGTGGTACGGCAGATAATCAGGGACGGTTTGTCCTTCACGCTCTGCGCTTCCTGAATCGCTTTTTTTACCGCTTCCGGATCGTGGCCGTCAATCTCGTGCACCACGTGCCAGTGATAGGCCTCAAAGCGTTTTGCCGTGTCGTCGGTAAACCAGCCCTCGGTTTCCCCGTCGATGGAGATGCCGTTGTGGTCATAGAAGCCAATCAGCTTGCCGAGCCCCAGCGTGCCCGCCAGCGAGCAGACCTCGTGGGAGATCCCCTCCATCAGGCAGCCGTCGCCCATAAAGACATAGGTGTAGTGATCGACAATCTCGTGGTCGGGCTGGTTGAACTGCGCGGCCAGCGTACGTTCGGCAATTGCCAGGCCGACGGCATTCGCCAGCCCCTGGCCCAGCGGGCCGGTTGTCGTTTCCACGCCCGGCGTATAGCCGATCTCCGGGTGGCCCGGCGTTTTGGAGTGCAGCTGGCGGAAGTTTTTTAACTCCTCAAGCGGCAGGTCATAGCCGGAAAGGTGCAGCAGGCTGTAGAGCAGCATCGAGGCGTGGCCGTTGGAGAGAATAAAACGGTCGCGGTCGTACCAGGTTGGGTCAGTGGGGTTGTGCTTCAGGAAGTCGTTCCACAGCACTTCGGCAATATCGGCCATCCCCATCGGGGCGCCAGGGTGGCCGGAATTGGCTTTTTGTACGGCATCCATGCTGAGGGCGCGAATGGCGTTAGCGAGCTCTTTACGGGACATAGTTCACTCCGTGGCAAGGTTAAAGTTTGGCGGCGAGAAGATCTTCGAGTTTTCGCTGGTCGACGGCGAACTGGCGGATGCCGTCCGCCAGTTTTTCCACGGCCATAGGGTCCTGATTATGCTCCCAGCGGAACTCCGCTTCGGTCATGGCTTTCGGTTTTGGCAGGACGGTAGAGGTCGGCACCAGCTTGCGGATCACCGTTTCGTCGCTCTCCTGCAGCTTTTTCAGCAGGTCAGGGGAGATGGTCAGACGGTCGCACCCTGCGAGCGCCAGGATCTGCTCGGTGCGGCGGAAGCTGGCCCCCATCACGATGGTTTCGTAGCGATGCTGCTTGTAATAATCGTAGATATTACGCACCGACTTCACGCCAGGGTCTTCCTCTACCACGTACGGGTCCATCGGCTGTTTCGCCTGATACCAGTCGTAGATGCGCCCGACAAACGGCGAGATCAGGAACACGCCCGCTTCGGCACAGGCGCGCGCCTGGGCAAAGGAGAACAGCAGCGTCAGGTTGCAGTGGATCCCCTCTTTTTCCAGAACCTCTGCCGCGCGGATGCCTTCCCATGTGGACGCGAGCTTGATCAGAATGCGTGACTTATCGATCCCCTGTTCCTGGTAGAGCTCCACCAGGCGGCGCGCTTTGTTAATACTCTTTTCCTGATCGAACGAGAGGCGGGCATCTACTTCGGTCGACACGCGCCCCGGAATGCTTTTCAGAATTTCCGCACCAAAATTAACCGCCAGCTTGTCGCTGGCTTCAGCAACCTGCTGCTCCTGCGTTTTCCCGCGCTGTTTACCGTAGGCAATCGCGTCGTCAATCAGATGGCTAAAATGGGCAAGCCCCGCCGCTTTCAGAAGCAGCGAAGGGTTGGTGGTCGCGTCCTCTGGCTGATAGTGGCGAATCGACTCGATATCGCCGCTGTCTGCAACCACGGTGGTGAATTGTTTGATGCCGTCTAGCTGGTTCATAAATAATTACTCCTTGGAAATAAAAGAGTTAGATGAGTGCGTTAGTTCACACTTCTGAGAAAATCATGATGGACTTAACAAAAAAGCATAGCAGACGGGGCAGGCATTGCTTTTGAGACGGGTAACATGGCTGTTATAAATTGATAACAATTTTTAATGTGTGATGGTGAGAGTTTGGCAGCCTTCAAAGTTTATGCGCTGCTCAGCGGCGATACTATCTGACCGATACGTAAAAGGAATAACAAGATGGACGATCAGTTAAAACAGAGTGCCCTCGATTTTCACGAGTTCCCTGTCCCCGGTAAAATTCAGGTCTCCCCAACCAAGCCGCTGGCGACCCAGCGCGATCTGGCGCTGGCCTACTCGCCGGGCGTGGCTGCGCCGTGTCTGGAGATCGAAAAAGATCCGCTGGCGGCCTACAAATACACCGCGCGCGGTAACCTTGTCGCTGTTATCTCTAACGGTACGGCGGTGCTGGGCCTGGGCAATATTGGTGCCCTGGCCGGTAAACCGGTGATGGAAGGGAAGGGCGTACTGTTTAAGAAATTTGCCGGTATCGACGTGTTCGATATCGAAGTGGACGAACTCGATCCCGATAAGTTCATCAACGTGGTGGCCGCGCTGGAGCCGACCTTCGGCGGGATCAACCTGGAAGACATCAAAGCGCCGGAATGTTTCTATATCGAGCAGAAGTTGCGCGAGCGTATGAACATTCCCGTGTTCCATGACGACCAGCACGGCACGGCGATTATCAGTACCGCTGCCATTCTCAACGGCCTGCGCGTGGTGGAGAAAAATCTCTCCGACGTTCGCATGGTGGTCTCCGGTGCGGGCGCGGCGGCCATCGCCTGTATGAACCTGCTGGTGGCGTTGGGCATGCAGAAACACAATATCGTGGTCTGCGACTCTAAGGGCGTTATCTACAAAGACCGCGAGCCGAACATGGCGGAAACCAAAGCGGCCTACGCGGTTGAAGACGACGGCAAGCGCACGCTTGAGGACGTGATTGACGGCGCGGATATCTTCCTCGGCTGTTCAGGCCCGAAAGTGCTGACCCAGGAAATGGTGCAGAAAATGGCGCGCGCGCCGATGATCCTGGCGCTGGCGAACCCGGAACCGGAAATCCTGCCGCCGCTGGCGAAAGCGGTGCGCGAAGACGCCATTATCTGTACCGGCCGTTCGGACTACCCGAACCAGGTGAACAACGTGCTCTGCTTCCCGTTCATCTTCCGCGGGGCGCTGGACGTTGGCGCGACGGCGATCAACGAAGAGATGAAGCTGGCCGCCGTTCACGCCATCGCCGAGCTGGCGCACGCTGAGCAGAGCGAAGTGGTCGCCTCCGCGTACGGGGATCAGGATCTGAGCTTTGGCCCGGACTACATCATTCCAAAACCGTTCGATCCGCGCCTGATTGTCAAAATTGCGCCAGCCGTTGCCAAAGCGGCGATGGACTCCGGCGTGGCGACGCGTCCGATTCAGGATTTCGACGCGTACGTCGATAAACTCACCGAGTTCGTCTACAAAACTAACCTGTTTATGAAGCCGATCTTCTCTCAGGCTCGCGCAGACGCGAAGCGCGTGGTGCTGGCGGAAGGGGAAGAGGCGCGCGTGCTGCACGCCACGCAGGAGCTGATCACCTTAGGGCTGGCGAAGCCGATCCTGATTGGTCGTCCGAGCGTGATCGAGATGCGCATTCAGAAGCTGGGCCTGCAGATTAAGCCGGGCGTGGACTTCGAGATCGTTAACAACGAATCCGATCCGCGCTTCAAGGAGTACTGGAACGAATATTACGCGATCATGAAGCGTCGCGGGATCACCCAGGAGCAGGCGCAGCGGGCGGTGATCAGCAATACTACGGTCATCGGCGCGATCATGGTCCATCGCGGCGAGGCGGATGCGCTGATCTGCGGCACCATCGGCGATTACCACGAGCATTTCAGCGTGGTGCAGGAGATCTTCGGCTATCGCGACGGCGTGCACACCGCCGGGGCGATGAACGCGCTGCTGCTGCCGAGCGGCAACACCTTTATTGCCGATACCTACGTTAACGACGATCCAACCCCGGACGAGCTGGCGGAGATCACCGTGATGGCCGCCGAGACCGTGCGTCGCTTTGGTATCGAGCCTAAGGTGGCGCTGCTGTCGCACTCAAACTTTGGTTCGTCCAAATCCGCGGCGGCGTGCAAAATGCGCCAGACTCTGGAACTGGTGCGCGAGCGTGCGCCGGAGCTGATGATTGACGGGGAAATGCATGGTGATGCCGCGCTGGTGGAGAGCATCCGCAACGAACGTATGCCGGACAGCCCGCTGAAGGGATCGGCGAACATCCTGATTATGCCGAACGTGGAAGCGGCGCGTATCAGCTACAACCTGCTGCGCGTCTCCAGCTCTGAAGGGGTGACCGTAGGACCGGTGCTGATGGGCGTGGCAAAACCGGTGCACGTGTTAACGCCGATTGCCTCCGTGCGTCGTATCGTGAACATGGTGGCGCTGGCGGTGGTTGAGGCGCAGACGCAGCCGCTGTAAGGGCGCGTGTGCTTACCCGACCTGGGGATTGAGTAGGCCGGATAAGCGCAGCGCCATCCGGCAGTTAAATCCAGTCGCGTACTTTAAGGAACTCACTCAAGGCAGCCTCCGGGCTGCCTTCTTTTGGCTCGTAGCTGTACTCCCAGCGCACCAGCGGCGGCATCGACATCAGAATCGACTCCGTGCGTCCGCCGGTCTGCAGGCCGAACAGCGTCCCGCGATCCCACACCAGGTTGAACTCCACGTACCGCCCGCGACGATAAAGCTGGAACTCACGCTCGCGCACGCCGTAGTCGGTGTTTTTACGGCGTTCGACAATCGGCAGGTACGCATCGGTGAACCCTTCACCCACCGCGCGCATAAAGCTAAATGCCGTATCAAAATCCGGCGTGTTGAGATCGTCAAAGAACAGCCCGCCGATGCCGCGCTGCTCGTCGCGGTGCTTCAGGTAAAAGTAGTCGTCGCACCACTTTTTATATTTCGGGTAAACGTCTTCGCCAAACGGCAGGCAAAGGTCCCGCGCGGTGGTGTGCCAGTGCACGGCATCCTCTTCGAAGCCGTAGTAGGGCGTCATGTCGAAACCGCCGCCAAACCACCAGACCGGATCGGCCCCCGGCTTCTCCGCGATGAAAAAGCGCACGTTGGCGTGGCTGGTCGGAACAAACGGGTTATGCGGGTGGATCACCAGCGAGACGCCCATCGCTTCGAAGCTGCGGCCCGCCAGCTCAGGGCGGTGCGCGGTAGCGGACGCGGGCATGGCGTCGCCGTGAACGTGGGAAAAATTCACGCCCGCCTGTTCGAAGATGCCGCCGTTACGCAGCACGCGGCTGCGCCCGCCGCCGCCCGCTTCGCGCTGCCAGCTATCTTCCTGGAATTCACCGCCGTCAGCGGCGGCCAGTTTCTGGCAAATCTCATCCTGCAACTGCAGCAGGAACGTTTTGACCAACTGTGCATTGGGTTTCATCAGCGTTTCCTGGAGTGCGCTTTCTGGTTATCGAACCAGTTGAAGTAACTGATAATGCCGGAGGCGATGGCGTTGGCGATCTTCTGGCGAAACGCCGTGGTGCCGAGCAGGCGCTCTTCTTCCGGGTTGGTAATAAAGGACGTTTCCACCAGCACGGATGGGATAGACGGTGACTTCAGCACCACAAACGCCGCCTGTTCCGTGCTTTTACTGTGCAGACGGTGCACCGGCTTAATCCGCTTGAGGATATGCGAGCCGAGCGTCAGGCTGTTTTTGATGGTGTCCGTTTGCACGAGATCGAACAGCACCTGCTGCAACAGATGATCTTTATCCGTGGCTTTCTTCCCGGCTACTTCATCCGCCCGGTTTTCGCGATCGGAAAGGTATTTCGCCATGGCGCTACTGGCGCCGCGGTTGGAGAGGGCAAACACCGACGCGCCCGCGGCGGAAGGGTTTGTGAAGCCATCCGCGTGAATGGACATAAACAGGTCGGCGCCGTGCTTATGGGCAATTTCCACGCGGTCATACAGCGGAATGAACGTGTCGCCCGTACGCGTCAGGCGGGCGTCAATGCCGTTGCTGCGTAAAATCGATCGCACATTTTTTGCAATTGCCAGCACGACGTGTTTTTCTTTCGAACCGTTTCTGCCGATGGCGCCGGTATCAATACCGCCGTGGCCCGGATCGAGCATCACCAGACGCTTTGCGCCCGGCTTTTTGGTTTTCGGTTTGCTGTGTCCGTTACTGGTTTTGAGCGTGCTCTCGTCTTTTGCCTGAGCCTGCTTAGCGATGCCCGTTAACGTTAAGGCCGCCAGCCCCGCTTTGAGAACCTGACGACGCGATGTGAGTGCTTTTAATGGTTTGAATGTGCTCATGCGGCCTGAATACTGAAAAATGGGGTCCTGGTGTTATATCGTATCGTGTTTCCCGTTACGACAGTCCTTATTGAGAATTGTTTTACTTTTCATTTCAATACGTGACAAAGTGACATTATGCCAAATTTTGGCGAGATTTTCCCCGGTTATTGGCTAAACGCCCCGTTCACGCCATAATCACTGTTTTTAAACCCGAAAAGGCGGTTAATACCATGGAGATACGCGTTTTTCGCCAGGAAGATTTCGAAGAGGTGATCACCCTTTGGGAGCGCTGCGATCTGCTGCGTCCGTGGAACGATCCGGAAATGGATATCGAACGTAAGGTGAATCACGACGTTAGCCTGTTTCTGGTCGCGGAAGTGAACGGCGAGGTGGTCGGGACGGTAATGGGCGGCTACGACGGCCACCGCGGCACGGCCTATTATCTGGGCGTCCACCCGGAATACCGGGCGCGCGGCATCGCCAACGCGCTGCTCAATCGTCTGGAAAAGAAACTCATCGCCCGCGGCTGCCCGAAAATCCAGATCATGGTGCGGGAAGATAACGACGTGGTGCTGGGCATGTATGAGCGTCTGGGCTACGAGCACGCCGACGTGCTGACGCTGGGTAAGCGCCTGATCGAAGATGAAGAGTACTGAGATCCACCCGGCTGACTATGACGCGCAGGGCCGCGTCAGGCTGCCGTTTTTATTCTGGTGCGTTTTGCTCCTCCAGGCCCGTACCTGGGTACTGTTTGTGATGGCCGGTGCGTCGCGCGGGCAGGGCGATACGCTGCTGAATCTCTTTTATCCCGACCACGATGCCTTCTGGCTCGGCTTACTGCCGGGCGTACCGGCGGTGGTGGCTTTTTTGTGCAGCGGTCGACGGCATGTAATCCCGCGTCTGTGGCGTGCGCTTCGCTGGCTGCTGATCCTCGCCCAGATTGCGCTGCTGTTCTGGCAACCCGTGCTCTGGTGGCTGGGTGAACCGCTTTCCGGTATCGGCATCGCGCTGGTGGTGGCGGATATTGTGGCGCTGATGTGGCTGCTGACGAATCCCCGCTTACGTGCCTGTTTTACGCAAGAGTCAGATTAGCGCGGCACTTTTTGCCGATGCCGCACTCCAACAAGCGTTGATTTAATTAGAAAGGACGTTTCAATGAAATCGCTGCGTTTACTTTTATGCGCTCTCCCGCTGGCGCTAACCGGCTGTTCGACGCTCTCCTCCATTAACTGGTCCGCCGCGTATCCGTGGAACTGGTTTGGCTCTTCCACCGAAGTGACCGAGCAGGGCGTGGGAAAAATTACCGCGTCAACGGCGCTCGATCAGGACGCCATTCAGGATGCCCTGAGCAGTGACTATCGCCTGCGTAGCGGGATGAAAACCGAGAATGGCAACATTGTACGTTACTTTGAAGCGCTAAAGGGCGACAAGCTGGCGCTGGTGATTAACGGTGATAAAGGGACGGTGAACCGCATTGCCGTGATGGACGAAGATATTCCGACCGCCAGTGGCGTAAAGGTGGGCACCCCGTTTAGCGATCTTTATAAACAGGCCTTTGGTAACTGCAGCAGCGCCCCTTCAGACGATGGCGTGGCGGTGGAATGTAAGGCGG
Source organism: Enterobacter cloacae complex sp. I3 (assembly GCF_014896175.1). Taxonomy (NCBI): domain Bacteria; kingdom Pseudomonadati; phylum Pseudomonadota; class Gammaproteobacteria; order Enterobacterales; family Enterobacteriaceae; genus Enterobacter; species Enterobacter cloacae complex sp. I3. The sequence continues at coordinate 48,208 of NZ_JADBQZ010000007.1, read as the reverse complement.
AAGGCAGCCAGCACATCAGCTATGTCTTCACCGGAACCTGGAGTGGTCCGGAAGGATTGATGCCCTCTGACGACACGCTGAAGAGCTGGAAAGTGAGCAAAATACTCTGGAAGCAGTAATTTGCGCCTGAACAAACCGCCTCGCTGAAATCCGGGTATAATAGCCGCCATCAATGCCACGCTGACGTGGCATCTTTATTTCAGGAGGAGCGATGTCTCAGGTTCAGAGTGGCATTTTGCCAGAACATTGCCGCGCGGCGATTTGGATTGAAGCCAATGTTAAAGGGGACGTGGATGCCCTGCGCGCGGCCAGCAAAGTTTTCGTTGATAAACTGGCCACCTTCCAGGCCAAATTCCCGGACGCCCATCTGGGTGCCGTTGTCGCTTTCGGCAATAACGTCTGGCGTCAGCTGAGCGGCGGCGAAGGCGCGGAAGAGCTGAAGGACTTTATCCCTTACGGCAAAGGCCTGGCGCCAGCCACCCAATACGACGTGCTGATCCACATCCTCTCTCTGCGCCACGACGTGAACTTCTCCGTTGCTCAGGCGGCGGTTGAAGCGTTTGGCGACAGCATCGACGTGCAGGAAGAGGTTCACGGCTTCCGCTGGGTGGAAGAGCGCGATCTGAGCGGCTTCGTTGACGGCACCGAAAACCCGGCGGGTGAAGAGGTTCGTCGCGACGTGGCGGTCATCAAAGACGGCGTGGACGCGGGCGGCAGCTACGTGTTCGTCCAGCGCTGGGAGCACAACCTCAAGCAGCTTAACCGCATGAGCGTGCACGACCAAGAGATGATGATTGGCCGCACCAAAGAAGCCAACGAAGAGATCGACGGCGATGCGCGCCCGGTGACCTCGCACCTGTCCCGCGTTGACCTTAAGGAAGACGGCAAGGGGCTCAAAATTGTTCGTCAGAGCCTGCCGTACGGCACGGCAAGCGGCACGCACGGCCTCTACTTCTGCGCCTACTGCGCGCGGCTGCACAATATTGAGCAGCAACTGCTGAGCATGTTCGGTGACACTGACGGCAAGCGCGATGCCATGCTGCGCTTCACCCGCCCGGTCACCGGCGGCTACTATTTTGCGCCGTCCGTTGAGCGCCTGCTGGCGCTGTAAAACGCTCCCCATACGTAGGCCGGGTAAGCGTTAGCGCCACCCGGCAATTTTCCCCGCACCCTTATTCCCTTTTCTGCTTGTAAATCACCAAACGGTATATAAAACCGTTACTCCTTTCATCCCCGTTATAAATATTATGACTATAAGATAGTCATCACATTTATAAGGGTGCGCAATGGCCGTTACTGTACTGAAAAAAGGAACTCTGGCGCTGGCAGGTTTACTGCTGGTGGCCCAGGCGCAGGCGACCGAGCTGCTGAACAGCTCGTATGATGTCTCCCGCGAGCTGTTTGCCGCCCTTAACCCACCGTTCGAGCAGCAGTGGGCGAAAGAAAACAATGGCGATAAGCTGACCATCAAGCAGTCCCACGCCGGTTCATCCAAGCAGGCGCTGGCGATTTTGCAGGGGCTGAAAGCAGATGTCGTGACCTACAACCAGGTGACTGACGTGCAGATCCTGCACGACAAGGGCAAGCTGATCCCGGCTGACTGGCAGAGCCGCTTGCCAAACAATAGCTCGCCGTTCTACTCCACCATGGGCTTCCTGGTGCGTAAGGGCAACCCGAAGAACATCCACGACTGGAGCGACCTGGTGCGTTCCGACGTGAAGCTGATTTTCCCGAACCCAAAAACTCTAGGTAACGCGCGCTACACCTATTTAGCCGCGTGGGGCGCGGCAGACAAGGCTGACGGTAAGGATAAAGCGAAGACCGAGCAGTTCATGACCCAGTTCCTGAAAAACGTCGAAGTGTTTGATACCGGCGGCCGCGGCGCGACCACGACCTTCGCCGAGCGTGGTCTGGGCGACGTGCTGATCAGCTTTGAATCCGAAGTGAACAACATTCGCAAGCAGTACGAAGCGCAGGGCTTCGAGGTGGTTATTCCGAAAACCAACATCCTGGCTGAGTTCCCGGTGGCGTGGTTGGATAAAAACGTGCAGGCGAACGGCACCGAGAAAGCGGCAAAAGCCTATCTCAACTACCTGTATAGCCCGCAGGCGCAGGCCATCATTACCGACTACTACTACCGCGTGAACAACCCCGACGTAATGAACAAACTGAAGGACAAATTCCCGCAGACCGCGTTGTTCCGGGTGGAAGATCATTTCGGCTCCTGGCCTGAGGTGATGAAAACGCACTTTGCCAGCGGCGGTGAGTTAGACAAACTGCTGGCGGCGGGGCGTAAGTAATGTTTGCAGTCTCGACAAAACGCGTGCTGCCGGGCTTTACCTTAAGCCTCGGGACCAGCCTGCTGTTCGTCTGCCTGATCCTGCTGTTGCCGCTCAGCGCGCTGGTGATGCAGCTTGCTCAGATGAGCTGGGCGCAGTACTGGGACGTGGTCACCAACCCGCAGGTGGTGGCGGCCTATAAGGTGACGCTGCTGTCGGCGTTTGTTGCCTCCATTTTTAACGGCGTGTTTGGCCTGCTGATGGCGTGGATCTTAACCCGCTATCGCTTCCCGGGCCGTACGCTGCTTGATGCCCTGATGGATCTGCCGTTTGCGCTGCCGACGGCGGTTGCGGGCTTAACCCTCGCGTCGCTCTTCTCCGTGAACGGGCTGTACGGCGAGTGGCTGGCGAAATTTGACATCAAGGTGACCTATACCTGGCTCGGGATCGCGGTGGCGATGGCCTTTACCAGCATCCCGTTTGTGGTGCGTACCGTGCAGCCGGTACTGGAAGAGCTGGGTCCGGAATACGAAGAAGCGGCGGAAACGCTGGGCGCCACGCGCTGGCAGAGCTTCCGCAAAGTGGTTCTGCCAGAGCTCTCTCCGGCGCTGATGGCTGGCGTCGCGCTGTCGTTTACCCGCAGCCTCGGTGAGTTCGGCGCGGTGATTTTTATCGCCGGGAACATCGCCTGGAAAACGGAAGTCACCTCGCTGATGATTTTCATCCGCCTGCAGGAGTTTGATTATCCGGCGGCGAGCGCGATTGCCTCGGTGATCCTCGCGGCCTCGCTGCTGCTGCTGTATTCGATAAACACTCTGCAAAGTCGCTTTGGTCGACGTGTGGTAGGTCACTGATGGCGGAAGTTACGCAATTGAAGCGATACGATGCGCCCCGCATCAACTGGGGTAAATGGTTTCTGATTGGCATGGGCGTGCTGGTTTCCGCCCTCATTCTCGTCGTGCCGACGATTTATATCTTCGTCCAGGCGTTCAGCAAGGGGCTGATGCCCGCGCTGGAGAACCTGGCGAACCCGGACATGCTGCACGCCATCTGGCTGACGGTGCTGATTGCCCTGATCACCGTGCCGGTGAACCTGGTCTTCGGTACGCTGCTGGCCTGGCTGGTGACGCGCTTTAACTTCCCGGGACGTCAGCTGCTGCTGACCCTGCTGGATATTCCGTTTGCCGTGTCGCCTGTTGTTGCCGGTCTGGTTTACCTGCTCTTTTACGGCTCCAACGGCCCGCTGGGCGGCTGGCTGGATGAACATAACCTGCAGATCATGTTCGCCTGGCCGGGCATGGTGCTGGTGACCATCTTCGTGACCTGCCCATTTGTGGTACGTGAGCTGGTGCCGGTGATGTTAAGCCAGGGGAGCAACGAAGACGAAGCGGCGGTGCTGCTGGGGGCTTCGGGCTGGCAGATGTTCCGCCGCGTGACGCTGCCGAATATCCGCTGGGCGCTGCTTTACGGCGTGGTGCTGACCAACGCCCGCGCGATTGGTGAGTTTGGTGCGGTGTCGGTTGTATCCGGCTCGATTCGCGGTGAAACGCTGTCGCTGCCGTTACAGATTGAGTTACTGGAACAGGACTACAACACCGTCGGTTCCTTTACTGCCGCAGCGTTGCTGACGCTGATGGCGATTTTGACCCTGTTTTTGAAGAGTGTGGTGCAGTGGCGTTTAGAGAATCAGGAAAAACGTCAGCATCAGGAGGGAAATCATGAGCATTGAGATTGCCAATATTAAGAAGTCTTTTGGTCGCACCCAGGTGCTGAATGATATCTCACTGGATATCCCTTCCGGACAAATGGTGGCGCTGCTGGGGCCGTCTGGCTCGGGCAAAACGACGCTGCTGCGGATCATCGCCGGGCTTGAGCACCAGACCAGCGGGCACATCCGCTTCCACGGCACCGACGTGAGCCGCCTGCACGCCCGCGATCGTAAAGTGGGTTTTGTCTTCCAGCATTACGCGCTGTTCCGCCACATGACCGTTTTCGACAATATCGCCTTTGGCCTGACGGTGCTGCCGCGTCGTGAACGCCCGGATGCAGCAACCATTAAGGCGAAAGTAACCAAACTGCTGGAGATGGTGCAGCTGGCGCATCTGGCGGACCGTTTCCCGGCGCAGCTTTCCGGCGGGCAGAAGCAGCGCGTGGCGCTGGCGCGCGCGCTGGCCGTTGAGCCGCAAATACTACTGCTGGATGAACCCTTCGGCGCGCTGGATGCGCAGGTGCGCAAAGAGCTGCGTCGCTGGCTGCGCCAGCTGCATGAAGAACTGAAATTCACCAGCGTCTTCGTGACCCACGATCAGGAAGAGGCGATGGAAGTCGCGGACCGCGTGGTGGTCATGAGCCAGGGCAACATCGAGCAGGTTGACGAGCCGGAACAGCTCTGGCGCGAGCCGGCGACCCGCTTCGTGCTGGAGTTTATGGGCGAGGTGAACCGCCTGCAGGGCACCATTCGCGGCGGTCAGTTCCACGTCGGCGCGCACCGCTGGCCGCTGGGCTACACCTCCGCGCATCAGGGGCCGGTCGATCTGTTCCTGCGCCCGTGGGAAGTGGACGTCAGCCGCCGCACCAGCCTGGATTCCCCGCTGCCGGTGCAGGTGCTGGAAGCTAGCCCTAAAGGTCACTACACCCAATTGGTGGTACAGCCGCTGGGCTGGTATACCGAGCCGCTGACCGTGGTCATGCGCGACGACGTCCCGCCGCACCGGGGTGAGCGCCTGTTTGTCGGGCTGCAGCATGCGCGCATCTATCACGGTAAGGAGCGCATTGAGACGCGCGAGGATATTGCTCTGGCGGAGTCAGCCTGATAGGTTATTGAGTATGTTTTTCGCCCGGTGGCGTGATGCTTACCGGGCTTTTTATTGAGTAAAAATCGTGAATACACTCGAACACACCATCGGCAACACCCCTCTGGTCAAGCTTCAGCGCATGGGATGTGCCAACGGCAGCGAAATCTGGGTCAAACTCGAAGGCAATAACCCGGCAGGGTCGGTGAAAGACCGCGCGGCGCTGTCGATGATTGTCCAGGCCGAGAAACGCGGTGAAATTAAGCCAGGCGATGTGCTGATTGAAGCCACCAGCGGCAACACCGGTATCGCGCTGGCAATGATTGCGGCGCTGAAAGGCTACCGCATGAAGCTGCTGATGCCGGACAACATGAGCCAGGAGCGCCGCGCCGCGATGCGCGCCTACGGGGCCGAGCTGATTCTGGTGACCAAAGAGCAGGGGATGGAAGGGGCGCGAGACTTAGCGTTAGCAATGGCCGAGCGCGGCGAAGGTAAACTGCTCGATCAGTTCAACAACCCGGACAACCCGTACGCGCACTACACCACCACCGGCCCGGAAATCTGGCAGCAAACCGCCGGGCGCATCACCCATTTTGTCTCCAGCATGGGCACTACCGGCACCATTACCGGCGTGTCGCGTTTTTTGCGCGAGCAGGAGAAACCGGTCACCATTGTTGGTCTGCAGCCGGAAGAGGGGAGCAGCATTCCGGGCATTCGTCGCTGGCCTGCGGAGTATATGCCAGGCATCTTTAATGCGCAGCTGGTGGATCGGGTGCTGGATATTCATCAGCGCGAGGCGGAGAATACCATGCGTGAACTGGCCGTGCGTGAAGGCATCTTCTGCGGGGTCAGCTCGGGGGGCGCGGTAGCGGGGGCGTTGCGCGTGGCGCAGGCAAATCCCGGTGCGGTCGTGGTGGCGATTATCTGCGATCGCGGCGATCGCTATTTGTCTACCGGCGTCTTTGGTGAAGAGAGTTATTCGCAGGGGGCGGGGATTTAAGCGTCATGGAGATGATTCTATTCCGGGATAACACCCGGGCGCAGCAAACCGACATTGTCGCGGTGCAGTCGCAGGTGGTTTACGGCAGCGTGGGGAACAGCATTGCTGTGCCGAACATTTGTACCCACAGGCTGAACGTTACCGCCGTGCCGACGGTGCTGTTTAGCAACACGCCGCACTACGACACCTTCTACGGCGGGGTGATCCCCGACGAGTGGTTCAGCGGCTACCTGAAAGCGCTGGAAGAGCGCGAGATCCTGCGCGAGCTTAAAGCGGTCACTACCGGCTATATGGGCAGCGCCAGCCAGATCGCGCTGCTGGCGCAGTGGCTGATGGCGGTCAAAGCGCAGCATCCTGACCTGCTGGTGCTGGTCGACCCGGTTATCGGCGATATCGACAGCGGAATGTACGTGAAGCCGGATATCCCGGAAGCCTACCGGGAACACCTGCTGCCGCTGGCGCAGGGGATTACGCCAAACGTCTATGAGCTGGAAGTATTGAGCGGTAAGCCGTGCCGGACGCCGGAAAGCGCTATTGCCGCCGCGCAGGGATTGCTTTCTGACACTCTGAAATGGGTGGCGATCACCAGCGCGCCGGTGGCCGATGACCCGCAAAACATCCACGTGGTGCTGGTGACGCGTGAGGGCGTGACCGTCAGCGCGCATCCCCGCGTAGAAACCGATCTGAAAGGGACGGGGGATCTGTTCTGTTCAGAACTGGTGAGCGGAATTGTTGAGGGGAAAACCGTTGCTGATGCCATTCGCATGGCCGGGGATCGGGTGACTGATGTGATGCTTTATACCCAGTCGAAAGGCTACGACGAGCTTATCCTCCCTGCATAAACAAAAATGGCGCCCGAAGGCGCCATTTTTCTGTGCGGCAAGAATTACTTCTTGATGCGGATAACCGGGGTTTCGCCCACGGTGACGCTGCCAGACAGTTTGATCAGTTCTTTGATTTCGTCCATGTTGGAGATAACAACCGGCGTCAGGGTAGACTTGGCTTTTTCTTCCAGCAGTGGCAGATCGAATTCAATCACCGGGTCGCCAACTTTAACACGCTGGCCTTCTTCCGCGATACGCTTGAAGCCTTCGCCTTTCAGTTCAACGGTGTCGATACCGAAGTGAACGAACAGTTCGATACCGCTATCAGATTCGATAGAGAACGCATGGTTGGTTTCAAAAATTTTACCGATGGTGCCGTCAACTGGAGCAACCATTTTGTTGCCAGTTGGTTTGATAGCAATGCCATCACCAACGATTTTCTCAGCAAACACTACATCCGGCACGTCTTCGATGTTGACGATCTCGCCGGAGAGCGGAGCAACAATCTCAATAGTTCCGGAGTCTTTCTTATCATCAGAAACCAGAGATTTCAGTTTATCGAACAAACCCATGATCTTCTCCTAAGCAGTAATTTGGGCCGCATCTCGTGGATTAGCAGATTGTTTTTTCTTCAATGAACTTGTTAACCAGCGTCATTAACTCGTCCGTTGTCGGTTGAGCAAGAGCCTGCTCTGCTAACACCTTCGCATCTTCGAAGTTCGTGTTACGGATAATCTTCTTAATGCGCGGGATGGAAATGGCGCTCATAGAGAATTCGTCCAGACCCATACCCAGCAACAGAAGTGTAGCACGTTCGTCGCCTGCAAGCTCACCACACATGCCAGTCCATTTACCTTCTGCATGAGAAGCATCAATAACTTGCTTGATCAAGTTCAGTACGGACGGTGACATTGGCTGGTAGAGATGTGAAATCATATCATTACCACGGTCAACTGCCAGGGTGTACTGCGTTAAATCATTGGTACCGATACTAAAGAAATCAACTTCTTTGGCTAAATGACGCGCAATGGTCGCCGCTGCTGGTGTTTCCACCATCACGCCGATCTCAATTGACTCGTCAAATGCTTTACCTTCGTCGCGCAGTTCCTGTTTGTAGATTTCAATCTCTTTCTTCAGTGCACGCACTTCTTCAACAGAGATGATCATCGGGAACATGATGCGCAGCTTACCGAAAGCGGAGGCACGCAGGATAGCGCGAACCTGGTCACGCAGGATCTCTTTACGATCCATCGCGATACGCACGGCACGCCAGCCCAGGAACGGGTTCTCTTCTTTCGGGAAGTTCATGTACGGCAGCTCTTTGTCGCCACCGATGTCCATGGTACGGACGATAACCGCCTGTGAGCCACACGCTTCTGCGACGGCTTTATACGCAGCAAACTGCTCTTCTTCCGTAGGCAGCGCGTCGCGGTCCATGAACAGGAATTCTGTACGATAGAGACCAACACCTTCCGCACCGTTGCGCTCAGCGCCATCAACGTCGCGTACGGTACCGATGTTTGCGCACACTTCTACCTGATGGCCGTCCAGGGTGATGGCTGGCAGGTCTTTCAGCTTAGCGAGTTCCGCTTTTTCAGTCGCAACCTGCTCCTGAACCGCGCGCAGTTTTTCGATCTCTTCGTTAGTTGGGTTGACGTAAACCAGATTGTTTACGGCATCCAGAATCAGATAGTCGCCGTTTTTCACCTGAGAGGTGACGCTACCGGTGCCCACGATGGCAGGCAGTTCCAGAGAACGCGCCATGATTGAGGTGTGGGAGGTACGGCCACCCGCGTCGGTGATGAAACCGAGAACCTTTTTCAGGTTCAGCTGTGCGGTTTCAGACGGGGTGAGGTCAGCGGCAACCAGGATCACTTCATCCTGAATCGCGCTCAGGTCGATAATGGCCAGGCCCAGGATGTTGCGCAGCAGGCGCTTACCGATGTCACGTACGTCAGCCGCACGCTCTTTCAGGTATTCATCATCCAGCTCTTCCAGGGCAGTTGCCTGACCTTCGATAACTTCATGCGCAGCCGCGTCGGCCGTCATGCCTTTATCTTTAATCAGGGCTATGATTTCCTGCTCCAGCTCCTCATCTTCGAGCAGCATGATATGCCCTTCGAAGATGGCTTCTTTTTCTTCACCGAAAGTTTCGCCAGCTTTAGTTTTGATCGCTTCCAGTTGCGCAGATGCCTTGGCACGACCGCTCAGAAAACGTTCAACTTCCTGATCAACCTTGTCGGCAGAAATTTTTTTCCGGTCGATGACGATCTCGTCTTCTTTCAGCAGCAGTGCTTTGCCGAAAGCGATACCCGGGGATGCTAAAATGCCTGAAATCATAACCCTACCTTACTTGTGACTGATATTTAAAAGAACCCGGAAACTTACTCGAGCTCAGCCATCAGTTTAACCAGATGCTCAACTGCTTTCTGCTCGTCTTCACCTTCAGCAGAGATGGTAACAACGGTGCCCTGAGTCAGGCCCAGAGTCTGCAGTTTGAACAGGCTTTTTGCGCTAGCGCTTTTGCCGTTGGAAGTTACAGTGATTTCAGAAGTGAAGCCTTTCGCTTCTTTAACAAACTGAGCAGCAGGGCGGGTGTGCAGACCGTTCGGAGCGGTAATGGTAACTTCTTGCTGGAACATTGTATTTCCCCAACTTATAGGTTTAGTGTTGTGGAACTAAAGTCTAGCCTGGCGGCTTAACTTTAGCCTGTATTGTTAGCGCTGACGTTTCAATCGTCATTAAACATTATGCAGCGAAAGGAAGACTTGAACCAAATCATAAAATCGATTCAGCAAGGGTATTTCGTTCACTGATTAATTTCACGCTTCAAAATAATTGCTGGTTTAAATACCAGACACATCGGGGTGAAGCAATGCCAGGAGGGGCAAAAGTCTGAAGCAGGTCACAAAAAAGCACCCGAAAAGGTGCTTTTTTACGCGTTATTAACATACTGGCACTACTGTTGCAGCTCTTTTTCCGTGAACAGATCGGCAAACAGCGCGGTGCTCAAGTAACGCTCACCCGAGGAAGGAAGGATAACCACAATATTCTTATTGGTAAAGGCTTCATCTTCCTGAAGTTTGAGCGCTGCCGCAACGGCCGCACCGGAAGAGATACCCGCCAGAATGCCTTCTTCATCCATCAGACGACGCGCGGTAGAGATGGCTTCTTCGTTCGTGATGGCAACGACTTTATCGATCAGCTTCAGATCCAGGTTACCCGGAATGAAGCCCGCGCCGATGCCCTGAATTTTATGCGGGCCAGGCTTAAGCTCTTCACCCGCCAGCGCCTGAGCGATAACCGGGGAGTCGGTAGGTTCAACGGCAACGGTAATCAGCTCTTTTTTACCTTTTGTGCCTTTAATATAGCGAGACACGCCGGTCAGCGTGCCGCCGGTGCCGACGCCGGAGATAAATACGTCAACCTGGCCGTCAGTATCTTCCCAGATTTCCGGGCCGGTGGTCTTCTCGTGAATTTCAGGGTTAGCCGGGTTGCTGAACTGCTGCAGCAGCAGATATTTCGCCGGATCGCTGGCCACGATCTCTTCAGCTTTCTGAATGGCACCTTTCATGCCCTTCGCGCCTTCGGTCAGGACCAGGTTCGCCCCCAGCGCTTTGAGCAGTTTGCGACGTTCGATGCTCATGGTTTCCGGCATGGTCAGGGTCAGCTTGTAGCCGCGTGCGGCAGCAACATAGGCCAGAGCGATACCGGTGTTACCGCTGGTCGGTTCCACCAGCTCAACGCCTGGCTTCAGCACGCCGCGTTTTTCAGCATCCCAAATCATGTTTGCACCGATGCGGCATTTTACGCTGAAGCTCGGGTTGCGTGATTCGACCTTCGCCAGAATGCGTCCATTACCGATACGGTTCAGTCGAACCAGGGGCGTATGACCGATAGTCAGCGAGTTGTCTTCATAAATCTTACTCATGGCCTGTCCTTAACTGTATGAAATTGGGATACCGACCCAGCATACCTGCTAAGCAGGTAGGGGGAAGTAAGGAATTCGCATATCTATATACTGCAAGGAAATAATGGGGATCAGTATGGAATAAGGGGCGGCATAAGCCACCCCTGCTTTACACATTTTTGCATTATTTCCATAACGCGTGCTTAGCACGATAACAGTCCACCCACATCGCCGTCGCGCCGCAAACCGCAACCGGCATGATGAAGAAGTTAAGGAAGGGAATCATGGTGAACAGGCTGGTCAGCGCGCCGAACTGCATATTGGCGACCTTCCGGGTGCGCAGGGCGGTGCGCATCGCTTTAAACGGCACCTTGTGGTTATCGAACGGATAGTCGCAGTACTGGATGGCCAGCATCCAGGCGCTGAACAGAAACCACAGCACCGGCGCAACCGTCTGGCCAATGCCGGGGACAAAGTAGAGGGCAAGCAGTACAACCGCGCGGGGGAGGTACCAGGCAAACTTCTGCCACTCGCGCTTCATAATGCGCGGGATATCTTTCACGATCCCCAGCACGCCCGTGTCCGGTGGCGTCGCGCCGGTAAGCCGCGCCTCCAGCTGTTCCGCCAGCAGGCCGTTAAACGGCGCGGCTATCCAGTTCGCGATCGTTGAGAATAAATAGCCGAATACCAGCAGCACGGAGATGACCGCCACCGGCCAGAGCAGGTAGTTAAGCCACTGCAGCCAGTCCGGCACGTAGCTCATCAGCGACGGGATCCAGCTTTCGAGCTTTGTGAACAGCCACCAGAACGCGCCGCCCATCAGAATAATGTTGATCAGCAGCGGCAGAATGACGAAGCGACGGATACCTGGCAGTGAAACCAGCTTCCAGCCCTGAGAAAAATACCAGACGCCGCTGCGCGGGGGAGAAGACGATGTTGAAACCATAACCAGGCTGTACTCCTTTTTTCACAACCAGTGGAATTGCCCGCCTATATTATCCACTTGCGGACCAATGACCAGTTCGGAAATGTTCGAAAAACCAGCAAAAAGCACGATTTACTTCATCTTTATGCTGCGAATGCTCTGCACACACTTGCACTTGACGTAAACGGCAAATACTCTTAGTGAGTAAATGTTTGCCGTGGTGGCAAGGTGTTAGAACAACAGAGAATATAATGATGCAGGATTTGCGTCTGATATTAATCATTGTTGGCGCGATCGCCATAATCGCTTTACTGGTACATGGTTTCTGGACCAGCCGTAAAGAGCGTTCCTCGATGTTTCGCGATCGCCCACTGAAGCGCATGAAGTCCAGTCGTGATGATGATGACACTGAAGATGACATCACCGGTAGCGACGACGACGGCGTGGGTGAAGTTCGTGTTCATCGGGTCAATACTGCGCCCGGCGCGGCTCATGGGGAGCATGAAGCCCCCCGCGCTCCGCAGCACCAGTATCAACCGCCGTATGCCTCTGCCCAGCCGCGCCAGCCAGCGCCGCAGCCAGTGGAAGAACCTGTACGTCAGCCGCCGCAACCGCCTGTCCAACAGCAGCCCGCTGCGCCACAGCCGGTTCAACAGCAACCTGTGCAGCAGCCCGTGCAACAGCAACCTGCTCAGCAGCCGCAGCAGCCTGTTCATGTACAGCCTGCGCCGCAGCCCGCTCCGGCTCCGCACGTTGAGCCAGAGCCGGTCGCCGAGCCTGAACCGGTTGTTGAAAAGCCGCAGCGTAAGGAAGCGGTGATCATCATGAACGTGGCCGCGCATCACGGCAGCCATCTCAACGGTGACGTGTTGCTCAACAGTATTCAACAGGCAGGCTTCAAGTTTGGCGATATGAATATTTTCCATCGCCACCTGAGCCCTGACGGTAGTGGTCCGGCGCTGTTTAGCCTGGCCAATATGGTCAACCCAGGCACCTTTGACCCGGAAATGACCGGTGATTTCGTGACGCCAGGTGTCACTATCTTTATGCAGGTGCCGTCCTACGGCGACGAGCTGCAAAACTTCAAGCTGATGCTGCAGTCCGCTCAGCACATCGCTGATGAAGTGGGTGGTGTGGTGCTCGACGATCAGCGTCGAATGATGACCCCGCAGAAGCTGCGCGAGTATCAGGACCGCATCCGCGAAGTAAAGGAAGCCAACGCGTAATTGTCGCGTTTACTTCAACTCCTCCTCAACCCCCGCCTGTCGGGGGTTTTTTCTCATTGATGGTGCGATATGGACTCAATCGAACAACAACTCACTGAACTGCGAACCACGCTTCGCCATCATGAATATCTCTATCATGTTATGGACGCACCGGAAGTGCCTGATGCTGAGTATGACCGGCTGATGCGCGAGCTGCGCGAGCTGGAGGCGCAGCACCCGGAACTGATTACGCCAGATTCTCCGACCCAGCGCGTCGGCGCCGAGCCGCTGGGGGCTTTCAGCCAGGTGCGTCACGAAGTGCCGATGCTGTCGCTGGACAACGTCTTTGACGAAGAGAGCTTCCTCGCGTTTAACAAGCGCGTGCAGGACCGTCTGAAAAGCAGCGATTCCCTCACCTGGTGCTGCGAGCTGAAGCTCGACGGCCTGGCGGTCAGCCTTCTCTATGAAAACGGCGTGCTGGTGCGCGCCGCCACGCGTGGCGACGGTACGACGGGTGAAGACATCACCACTAACGTACGAACCATCCGCGCGATCCCGCTGAAGCTGCAGGGTGACAACATTCCCGCGCGTCTGGAAGTGCGCGGCGAGGTGTTCCTGCCGCAGGCGGGATTCGAGAAAATTAACGAAGAGGCGCGTCGCACCGGCGGGAAAGTGTTTGCTAACCCGCGTAACGCGGCGGCAGGCTCTCTGCGCCAGCTTGACCCGCGCATCACCGCGAAGCGACCGCTTACTTTCTTCTGCTACGGCGTCGGTATTCTGGAAGGTGGTGAGTTACCGGACACGCACCTCGGGCGTCTGCTGCAGTTTAAAGCCTGGGGCCTGCCGGTGAGCAACCGCGTTCAGCTCTGCGACTCGCCGGAAGCGGTGCTGGCGTTCTATCACAAAGTGGAAGAGGACCGTCCGACGCTCGGCTTTGATATCGATGGCGTTGTCATCAAGGTCAATTCGCTGGCGCTGCAGGAGCAGCTGGGCTTTGTGGCGCGTGCACCGCGCTGGGCGGTGGCGTTTAAATTCCCTGCCCAGGAGCAGATGACCTTTGTCCGCGACGTGGAGTTTCAGGTGGGCCGTACGGGCGCTATTACCCCGGTCGCTCGACTGGAGCCGGTGCAGGTCGCAGGCGTGCTGGTGAGTAACGCTACGCTGCACAACGCCGATGAAATCGAACGCCTCGGCCTGCGCATCGGTGACAAAGTGGTGATTCGCCGCGCGGGCGATGTTATCCCGCAGGTGGTGAACGTTGTTGAGTCAGAACGTCCTGATGATACGCGCGAGGTCGTTTTCCCGACCCACTGCCCGGTATGCGGCTCTGACGTAGAGCGTGTGGAAGGCGAAGCGGTGGCCCGCTGTACGGGCGGCCTGATCTGCGGCGCGCAGCGTAAAGAGTCGCTTAAGCACTTTGTTTCCCGTCGCGCAATGGACGTTGACGGCATGGGCGACAAGATTATCGATCAGCTGGTTGAGAAAGAGTATGTCCATACGCCAGCGGATCTGTTCAGGCTCACGGCGGGCAAACTGACCGGTCTGGATCGCATGGGGCCGAAGTCAGCCCAGAACGTGGTTAACGCGCTGGAAGCAGCGAAAGAGACGACCTTCGCCCGCTTCCTGTACGCGCTGGGCATTCGTGAAGTCGGCGAAGCGACGGCGGCAGGTTTAGCCGCGTACTTTGGTACGCTGGAGGCGCTGGAAAAGGCAAGCATCGACGAGCTGCAGAAAGTGCCGGACGTCGGCATCGTCGTCGCCACGCACGTCTTTAACTTCTTTGCCGAAGAGAGCAACCGCGAGGTCATCGGCAAGCTGCTGGAAGAGGGCATTAAATGGCCCGCGCCGGTGGTGGTCAACGCCGAAGAAATTGATAGTCCATTTGCCGGTAAAACCGTGGTGCTAACCGGTAGCCTTAGCCAGCTTTCACGCGACGATGCAAAAGCGCGTCTGGTGGCGCTGGGGGCCAAAGTGGCGGGCAGCGTGTCGAAGAAAACCGACCTGGTGATTGCCGGCGAAGCTGCGGGTTCGAAGCTGGCGAAAGCCCAGGAGCTCGGCATTGAGGTTATCGACGAAGCGGAAATGATGCGCCTGTTAGGAGAGTAACGTGGAGAAAGAGCAGCTCGTTGAGATCGCCAATACGGAAATGCCGTTCGGTAAATATAAGGGCCGCAGGCTGATCGATTTGCCGGAGGAGTACCTGCTGTGGTTCGCCCGCAAGGACGAATTCCCCGCCGGGCGCCTGGGCGAGCTGATGGCTGTCACGTTACTGATCAAAACCGAGGGGCTGACCCAGCTGGTGCAGCCCCTGAAGCGTCCTTAAGCCTTCGCGGCGCGGGTCTCTTCCTGCGCCAGCTTTTCCGTCTGGCGCTTGTAGCGACGCGCCAGCACCGCGCAGACCATCAGCTGGATCTGATGGAAAATCATCAGCGGCAGCACCATCATCCCGATCACCGAGGTGGGGAACAGAATGTTCGCCATCGGGATGCCGTTAGCCAGGCTCTTTTTGGAGCCGCAGAAGACGATGGTGATCTCATCGGCTTTGCTGAAGCCGCATTTGCGCGCCACAAAAACGTTCACCGCAATGACAATTGCCAGCAGAACTAGGCTGACCACCACGATAAACAGCAGCGAGCCTGCACCCACCTTATGCCAGATCCCGTTTACGACCGCTTCGCTGAAGGCGGAATAGACCACCAGCAGAATCGAAGACTGGTCGGTTTTGGAGATCCATTTCTTATGCTTCGCCACGAACGCCCCGGTCCACGGACGTGAGAGATGGCCCAGGACAAACGGCAGCAGCAGTTGCAGGCAGATTTTGCCGACTTGCTCAAGGTTACCTTCCGCGCCGTGCATGTTCATCAGCAGGCCCACCAGCAGCGGGGAGACGAAAATCCCCAACAGGCTGGATGCCGATGCGGAGCAGACCGCGGCTGCCACGTTCCCTCCGGCAAGAGAAGTAAAGGCAATGGCAGACTGCACGGTGGCAGGAAGAATACAGAGATACAGGAAACCGGTGTAGAGCGCCGGATCGACGTTAACCGGTGCCCACCAGGCAAACAGCACCCCGAGGATCGGGAACAGAATAAACGTGCTGCACATCACCCAGAGGTGCAGTCGCCAGTGGCTACCGCCAGCGATAATCGCTTCGCGGGAGAGCTTTGCGCCGTGCATAAAGAACAGCAGCGCGATGGCGGCTGTCGTCAGTCCCTCAAAAAAAGGGACGAAACCGCCGCGAGCAGGGAAGAACGAGGCCAGTAAAACGGTAGCCACCAGGGTGAGCGTAAACGGATCAAGAATACGAAATAGTTTCATAATGACTCCTGAAAACAGATGTCGCTATTGTGCTTTTTTCTATTTGAGAAATAAAATTGATTTATTGCATCCATTCATGAATTAAAAAGATGAATTATTCCCTACGCCAGCTTCGCATTTTCGTCACCGTCGCCCATGCCCGCAGCTTTAGCCGGGCAGGTGAAATGATCGGCCTGAGCCAGTCGGCGGTCAGCCACAGCGTGAAGGAGCTGGAAAACCAGACCGGCGTTAGATTGCTTGACCGCACCACTCGCGAAGTGGTCCTGACCGAAGCCGGGCAGCAGCTGGCCCTGCGTCTTGAACGGCTGCTTGATGAGCTGAACAGCACGCTCAGAGACGTGGGGAGGCTGGGGCAGCAGCTGTCGGGCACCGTGCGGGTTGCGGCCAGCCAGACGATATCCGCGCACCTTATCCCGCAATGTATTGCTGAGGGTAACCATCGCTATCCTGATATTGATTTTGTCCTGCATGACAGACCGCAGCAGTGGGTGCTGGAGAGCATCCGCCAGGGGGATGTGGATTTTGGTATTGTGATCGATCCTGGCCAGGTGAGCGATCTGGAATGCGAAAGCGTTCTTTCTGAGCCTTTTTTGCTGCTCTGCCGTGACGACGACCCGCTGGCAGCGTTGCTCGAGGTCAGCTGGCAGTCCCTGCAGGGGGCGAACCTGGTTTTACAGGATTATGCCTCAGGCAGCCGCCCGCTGATTGATTCCGCGCTGGTGAATCAGGGCGTTAAGGCAACGATCGTGCAGGAGATTGGTCATCCGGCCACGCTGTTTCCGATGGTGGAAGCCGGAATTGGCATCAGCGTGTTGCCCGCTCTGGCGCTTCCCCTGCCGCAGGGAAGCCAGCTGGCGGTGAAGCGGCTGACGCCCGTTGTCGAACGAAAGCTGATGCTGGTGCGGCGAAAAAATCGTTCGCTCTCGGGTGCGGCGCAGGCCATCTGGGAAGTGGTGCGTATCCAGGCACAACGATTAACCGAGGCCCGCATACGCGATCCACTGTTTAACGCATCAGACGATTAGATGTAGATATCAATCTGATTAGTGTCTGACGGGCTATTCACGCCTTCTACTTTGCCCAGTTTTTGATCCTGCTTCTTCTGAGCTTCTTCGGCCTGCTGGCGCTGCAGTGCGGCGAGCTGCGCCTGCAGCACTTTGATCTGGGTCTGAATCAGTTCCTGCTGCTTCTTCTTCTCATCTGCACTGCCGGGGCTGTTTGCCAGCTCTTTTAACTGCTGGGTCAGCTTTTTGATCTTGTCGAGAATGCGGGTGATTTGCGCAGAGATATCGTTACTGCTCGAAGAGCCACTCGCGCCGCTGGTTTGAATCTGTTGGGTTGAAGCCTGAATGGTCGTCATACTTTTTCCTCGCGTTATAAAACAGAGGTATCGGCACCGACGGGATTAGCTTGAGGAAAATGCGGCAGGTTCACATTTTTATATCGCAGATAGCAAAAAAGCGCCTTTAGGGCGCTTTTTTACATTGGTGGGTCGTGCAGGATTCGAACCTGCGACCAATTGATTAAAAGTCAACTGCTCTACCAACTGAGCTAACGACCCGAATGGTGGGCGATGACGGGCTCGAACCGCCGACCCCCTCCGTGTAAAGGAGATGCTCTACCAACTGAGCTAATCACCCACTCTGTACTGCCGGAACTGCGTTAAGTGGTGGGTCGTGCAGGATTCGAACCTGCGACCAATTGATTAAAAGTCAACTGCTCTACCAACTGAGCTAACGACCCGAGTGGTGGGCGATGACGGGCTCGAACCGCCGACCCCCTCCGTGTAAAGGAGATGCTCTACCAACTGAGCTAATCACCCCCGCTGTGTGGAGTCGCATTATAGGGAGAGTTGAAAATGAGTCAACGCATTTTCTAAAGTTTTTATTCGTTCGTCGTAAAATTAAACAAAACGATCGCAAAACGGGCGGTGGCGCATGATTTCTAAACAAAAACAGCAAACTCCGCCACGATAAAGGGATCGACATTGAGGAATCCCCCCACAGTGATAGAATATTGCCCATCGTTTTTTCCCCGGGATTTGCCGATTGCCGGCATCTTTATAACGTAAGGCCATTTCATGAAAATCAAAACTCGCTTCGCGCCGAGCCCGACAGGTTATCTGCACGTCGGTGGTGCTCGTACTGCTCTCTATTCCTGGCTTTTTGCACGCCACAACCAAGGTGAGTTCGTGCTGCGTATAGAAGATACGGATCTTGAGCGCTCCACGCCGGAAGCAATTGAAGCCATTATGGATGGTATGAACTGGCTGAACCTGCAGTGGGACGAAGGCCCGTATTTCCAGACCAAACGTTTTGACCGCTATAACGCTGTTATTGATGAGATGCTGGTCGCGGGCACGGCGTATAAGTGCTACTGCTCCAAAGAGCGTCTGGATGCGCTGCGTGAAGAGCAGATGGCGAACGGTGAAAAACCGCGTTATGACGGCCGCTGCCGCCACGACCACAGCGAGCATGCCGCTGATGAGCCATGCGTGGTGCGTTTTGCTAACCCGCAGGATGGCTCGGTGATTTTCGACGACCAGATCCGTGGCCCGATTGAATTCAGCAACCAGGAGCTGGACGATCTGATCATACGCCGTACCGACGGTTCCCCAACCTATAACTTCTGCGTCGTGGTTGATGACTGGGATATGGAAATTACCCACGTTATCCGTGGTGAAGACCATATCAACAATACCCCACGCCAGATCAACATCCTGAAAGCGCTGAATGCACCTGTTCCGGTCTATGCGCACGTCTCCATGATCAACGGCGACGACGGTAAAAAGCTGTCTAAACGTCACGGTGCGGTCAGCGTCATGCAGTATCGCGACGACGGCTATCTGCCGGAAGCGCTGCTGAACTATCTGGTGCGTCTGGGCTGGGCTCACGGCGACCAGGAGATCTTCAGCCGCGAAGAGATGATCGAACTGTTCTCTCTGAGCTCTGTGAGCAAATCTGCCAGCGCATTCAACACCGACAAGCTGCTGTGGCTCAACCATCACTACATCAATACCATGCCGCCGGAATATGTGGCGACTTACCTGCAGTGGCACATTGAGCAGGCAAACATTGATACCCGCACTGGCCCTGAGCTGGCGGACCTGGTAAAACTGCTCGGCGAGCGCTGCAAAACGCTGAAAGAAATTGCCGAAAGCTGCCGCTACTTCTATGAAGAGTTTGATGAGTTCGACGCCGACGCCGCGAAGAAGCACCTGCGCCCGGTTGCGCGTCAGCCGCTGGAAGTGGTGCGCGACAAGCTGGCTGCGCTCACCGAGTGGACCGCTGAGAATGTGCATCACGCCATTCAGGCGACCGCAGACGAACTGGAAGTGGGCATGGGCAAAGTCGGTATGCCGCTGCGCGTTGCGGTGACCGGCGCGGGTCAGTCTCCGGCGCTGGACGTGACTGTCCATGCCATCGGCAAGTCACGCAGCGTGGCGCGCATCAACAAGGCGCTGGATTTTATTGCAGAACGTGAAAATCAGCAGTAACTAAGCCATCCATAAGAAAAACGGCAGGGTATCCTGCCGTTTTTTTTGCCTTTTATTCGGCAATACCCAGACGAGCAAGAAAACCGCGTATGCCTTCGCGCTTCAGTAAGGTATCCAGACGCTGCTGTTCAAGCTCAGTCATACTCTCCAGCGTTTCGATAATGCCCGGACGCAGACGTGAAGGCTGTTCATTGTAGGATGAGGCCACCTCAGCCAGATGATAAACCGCCTGGCGGTTACGGATAGCCGGGAGGCTCATAATATGTTCCTTCACGCGTGCATCAACGTGAATGAGCCGCGCCCGACCGCCTTTTACGCCATTGAGTCCTTCGGTTTTCCACCCCTGCTGCCGTATCCAGCGATTTACCGTTTGTCTGGCAACACCCAAATTCTCCGCCAGCTCTTCCGTGGTCATTTTGCTACGTAGTCTTTTCATATTAATTCTGGTCGCGAATCCCTAAACGTTGCAACAAACCGGTAATCCCTTCCCGCAATAGCAGCGATGTCATCTGCTTCTGCTCTTCCGGCGTCATTTCATTGGCCAGCGTCAGGAGTAGGGTATGAAGTGAACCGTCAGTGCTGATGCCGTCAGGCATAGCGGATGTTTCCGTTGCCCGGCGTGCGCTGCGGATAAAGTCACGCACCTTTTCGTTCACATGCACCAGACGCGCTTTACCCCCCTGGACACCGGGCTTGGGCGACGTTATCCAACCCTCTTTCCGTACCCATTTATTGATGGTCTGTCGGCTATAGCCAGTGAGCAGGGCTAACTCTTCCGGCGTCATTCGTTCCTTGATCATGCAATTTCCTGAATATTCGTGGGGTTAATTAACGGCTCATTTTATAGCACCGTTTTACGTGAAAACGTGACAGGCTTAACTCATGACTGCGAGCAGGCTCGCAAAGTGATTCATTTGCATGATTTTTCGGCGATTGAACCGCGGCTATTGATTTTGCCGTTGACACTCCGCGGTGGAATTCATATTATGCCGCCCGTCAACATGACAGCTTTACGATGGGGCTATAGCTCAGCTGGGAGAGCGCCTGCATGGCATGCAGGAGGTCAGCGGTTCGATCCCGCTTAGCTCCACCAAACTCTGAACCCAACAGAGTGTGGTTAGTAAAGTCACATGTGGGGCTATAGCTCAGCTGGGAGAGCGCTTGCATGGCATGCAAGAGGTCAGCGGTTCGATCCCGCTTAGCTCCACCAAAATTTTAAACCCTCGTCAAAAGACGAGGGTTTTTTTTATGTTTTTGTAACACCCCTAAACGTATTTTGTTGCCAAAATGGTTTTTTTCCATATCTCACCTCAACCGAAATCAATAAATCAGTCTATAAATAGACTTCAACTTGATTCGCGTAATTAATAAACCTATTATCCATGCGGTCAATGATATGAACGGATAATAATCTCCCCAGCTTAATGAATAGAAAATCGTATAATAATGTAAAGATATTTATAATTGCTCTGGCGATCTGTCTGATTGCGGTTCCCGTTTCCCGTTATCTCTCCCCGCGTGCAATTGTTAATGAACACGACGTTTATTTAGCGTGGCTCCCGTTAAGCGTTATGCTGGCGATTATGCTGTTATTGGGGCGCCGCGGTATTCTGCCTATTCTGATAAGTTTTATGGTTGCTAATATATTTAACGTTAATTTAGCACCGCTACAATATTCAGTATTACTGTTCTGTCAGACTTTCTCCGTATTCGCTGCCTGCGGTGTTCTGCGCCTTCTGCTGGGCCGGCGCTGGCGCTACTGTATGCCCAACAGGCACATTGGGTTACGCATATTTTGGCTCGGCTTTATGGTGCCGATAGGCATTAAAATGTCGATGTATCTCGCTGGCTATTTCTTTGATTTTCCGGTCACAATCTCAACTTTCTTCGGCGAAGGAACGGTAATTTATAACGTTGTTGATATTCAAAGCCTGATATGCGCGGCGATGATTTTTACCATGATGTTCTATTATCCGTTAAGAATGATTATTAATCCTCGTTATGCCATCAAGTTCTGGCGGCGAAGTGTGAAGCCCGTGTTTTTACACAAGAAATCATTATATATATTCGTCTGGCTGATGCTGTTAATCGCCATCATCGCAATTTTATGTGCGCCTTTCGAGTCGCCTGTTATTGCGGGCTATTTGATGCCGATTATTTTCATTCTCTTTACGTTAGCGATTAGCCGTCTGAGCTATGCGCTTATCTCTCTGCTGTGGGCCACCTCTGCGCTTCTGCTGTTGACCTACAATTACAACTTTCTAAACGGAGTGGAGTCGGGCCATTCGCTCTCCTTTATCCTGTCGGTACTGATCTCTTTTGCTATCTGCCTGCTTTATATGTCGCGTATCTATCAGCGAAGCGAATGGTTGAAGCAGGGCTGGCAGGACAGAGCGCTCACCGATCCGCTGACAGGATTACCCAACATTCGTGCGCTGGAAGATTTTCTCCTCGACCACCCGGATGCCAAAGTGTGTTGCCTGAGAATGGATAATCTGGAGTTTTTGAGCCGCCATTACGGCATTCTCATGCGGGTGCACTGCAAACGAATGATCACGTCCTCTCTCCAGCCGCTGTTGCAAAAAGATGAGACGCTTTTCCAGCTGCCGGGAAGCGAGCTGGTGCTGGTATTGCTTGGGCAGGGAACGGCCGAGCGCCTCCAGCATATGGTTGATCGGCTGAACAGCCGTAAGATTTTCTGGAACAATACCGGGCTGGATATCGAATTTGGCGCGTCCTGGGGAATGGTCGAAAACGGTGAGAAACTGCACCACACGCTGGGGCAACTGAGCTGGCTGGCCGAGCAATCCTGCGGAGCGCACAACGTTCTTGCGCTGACGAATAGCCTGGAAGCTGCATCAGGACAAACAACGGAGCGTGTCCTGATGCTGGCGCGGATTAAGCACGCCCTGGAGGCGGGGCAGTTCCATTTGTATGCGCAGCCGATCCAGAAGGCGGACGGTAGCGGGTACTACGAAATTCTGGCGCGTATGGAGAGCGAGGGCGAGATCATCACCCCTGACCGCTTTATTCCCCTGATTGCCCAGTTCAACCTCAGCCACCGGTTTGATATGTGCGTCATGGAAAAATTACTGCTGTGGCTGCGCGATCACCCAGCGACGCAGGCTGGCGCCCGTTTCTCTGTCAATCTGATGCCGCTTACGCTGATGCAAAATGAGGTGGCGACTGAGATTTGTGCGCTCTTTGAACGGTACGGCGTTGCGCCTCAGGCTGTCGTGATTGAGATCACCGAAGAGCAGGCCTTCTCCAATTCCGGCTGCAGCATCCACAACATTCAGCAGCTGCGGGACTACGGTTTCAGGATTGCCATCGATGATTTTGGTACCGGCTACGCCAACTACGAGCGTCTGAGACGCCTGCAGGCAGACATCATTAAAATTGACGGCTGTTTCGTGAAAGATATTTGTACTGATGATATGGACGCAATGATCGTCCAGTCGATATGTAATCTGGCGAAGACGAAATCACTGTGCGTGGTGGCAGAATATGTTGAGACGCCAGCGCAGCGGGAGATGCTGCTACGCTTCGGCGTGGACTATCTCCAGGGCTACCTGATAGGCAAACCCAAACCGCTGGAAGAATTGCGGGCATAAAAAAACCGGGAGCAAGTCTCCCGGTTTTTTTTACGGTAAACGTTACAGAACCAGCGCAGCAATAGAAGCTGACAGGACGCTCACCAGGGTGGAGCCGTAAACCAGTTTCAGGCCAAAGCGAGAAACCACGTTACCCTGTTCTTCGTTCAGGCCTTTAATCGCACCGGCGATAATACCGATGGACGAGAAGTTCGCGAAGGAGACCAGGAATACGGACAGAATGCCTTCCGCACGTGGAGAGAGCGTACTGGCGATTTTCTGCAGATCCATCATCGCAACGAATTCGTTAGAAACCAGTTTGGTCGCCATGATACTGCCCACCTGCAGCGCTTCGTGAGCTGGAACACCCATCACCCATGCGACAGGGTAGAAGATGTAGCCCAGGATGCCCTGGAAGGAGATGCCCAGCACAGCGGCGAACAGGGCGTTCAGTGCGGAGATCAGGGCGATAAAGCCGATCAGCATCGCGGCAACGATAATCGCCACTTTGAAACCGGCCAGGATGTACTCACCCAGCATTTCGAAGAAGCTCTGACCTTCGTGCAGGTTAGACATCTGGATGTTCTCTTCGCTGGCGTCAACGCGATACGGGTTGATCAGCGACAGAACGATAAAGGTGCTGAACATATTCAGAACCAGCGCTGCAACCACATATTTTGGCTCCAGCATGGTCATGTACGCGCCCACGATAGACATGGAAACGGTAGACATTGCGGTTGCCGCCATGGTGTACATGCGGTTACGGGACATTTTGCCGAGGATATCTTTATACGCGATGAAGTTCTCAGACTGACCGAGGATCAGGGAACTTACGGCGTTGAAAGATTCCAGCTTACCCATGCCGTTTACTTTGGATAACAGGAAACCAATGCCACGAATAACGAACGGCAGAACTCGGATGTGCTGCAGAATACCGATCAGCGCGGAGATGAAGACGATTGGGCACAGTACCTTCAGGAAGAAGAATGCCAGACCTTCGTCGTTCATTTTACCGAAGACAAAGTTTGTCCCTTCGTTGGCGAATCCGAGCAGTTTTTCGAACATTTCGGAGAAGCCTTTCACGAAGCCGAGGCCTACGTTGGAGTTCAGGAAGAACCACGCAAGTAAAACTTCAATGACCAGCAGCTGGACAACATAACGAATACGAATTTTTTTGCGGTCTGTGCTGACCAGCAATGCGAGTGCAGTAACGACAACAAGTGCCAGGACAAAATGAAGGACGCGGTCCATATTTGCTCCAAATATGAGGCAGGTTTAATTTTCGTGCACATTCTATGTAACAAGCGAAAAGAAAACGAGATCAGGGACACACTATAGTTACATCCTGTGACGAGTCTCAAAATTAGTGATCCACAATACATTTTTGTTATGTTAGGTAAATGAGTGAAAAGTTAAGTTTGTGTGCTACGCTTCACAAATGACCGCGCATTTTCACATTCTGTGATGTCGCACCACCTGCCCATCTATTGTTCTTAGCTATCAGAGAAATCATTTTAAACTCTCTAAATGATCTTGATAATCATTCTCATTTTGATAGCATTAAACATAGCAAAGGCTATATTTCCAGAGGCAGATAATGACAAACAGTCGCGTAGAGGGTAGCAGTGGTAGAGCCGCGCGCAAGTTGCGGTTCGCATTAATGGGACCTGCTTTTATTGCTGCCATCGGCTATATCGATCCGGGTAATTTTGCGACCAATATTCAGGCCGGGGCCAGTTTCGGCTATAAGCTGCTGTGGGTGGTCGTCTGGGCAAACCTGATGGCGATGCTGATTCAGATGCTCTCTGCAAAACTGGGGATTGCCACGGGTAAAAACCTTGCGGAGCAAATTCGCGACCATTATCCCCGTCCGGCGGTGTGGCTCTACTGGGTTCAGGCGGAAATTATCGCCATGGCAACCGATCTCGCTGAATTTATCGGGGCAGCGATTGGCTTTAAGCTGATTCTGGGCGTGTCGCTGTTACAGGGGGCGGTGCTGACCGGGATTGCCACATTCCTGATCCTGATGCTGCAACGTCGGGGTCAAAAACCGCTGGAGAAGGTCATTGGTGGCCTGCTGCTGTTTGTTGCTGCGGCGTACATCGTCGAGCTGATTTTCTCACAGCCGAATCTGGCGCAGCTCGCGAAAGGCATGGTGATCCCAAGCCTGCCAACTTCGGAAGCGGTTTTCCTGGCCGCCGGGGTCCTTGGGGCGACCATTATGCCGCATGTCATTTATTTGCACTCCTCGTTAACCCAGCATCTGCACGGCGGGACGCGTAAAGAACGCTACTCGGCAACCAAATGGGATGTGGCAATCGCCATGACCATCGCGGGTTTTGTGAATCTGGCGATGATGGCCACCGCAGCCGCCGCTTTCCACTTTAACGGTCATACTGGCGTCGCCGATCTCGACCAGGCTTACCTCACGCTCGAGCCGTTACTGAGCCATGCTGCTGCCACGATATTTGGTCTGAGCCTGGTTGCCGCCGGTCTCTCCTCCACGGTGGTGGGGACGCTGGCAGGGCAGGTGGTAATGCAGGGATTTGTTCGCTTCCATATTCCATTGTGGGTGCGTCGTTTTATCACCATGCTTCCGTCGTTTATCGTGATTATGATGGGGCTCGATCCAACGCGAATTCTGGTGATGAGCCAGGTGCTGCTGAGCTTTGGTATTGCGCTGGCGCTGGTGCCGCTGCTGATTTTCACCAGCAATAAAACTCTGATGGGAGAACTGGTTAATACGACGCTGGTGAAACGGGCCGGGTGGGCCATCGTGGTGGTCGTCGTGGCGCTGAACTTGTGGTTGTTGGTGGGAACCGCGCTGGGTCTTTAACAAAAAAGGAGCCGCAGGGGCTCCTTTTGGATTAGTGATGATGGCCGTGACCATGACCTTTGCCGCGACCCCAGCCGCGACGGTCATCACGATCCCGCCAGCCTTCACGGTAACCGCGCTCATAGGCGTTGTCTTTATACCAGCCGCGGTGTCTGCCGTTGTCATGTTTCCACCAGCGATCGCCGCGCCACTCATAGTGACGATGCCAGTAATCACGGTCGCGCCAGTAGCCACCGTCCCAGTATCTGCCGTAGTCGTCACGATCGCCAATTTGTAATTTTACTGATGGCAACAGGGTGATTTCGCCAGCAGTGGCGACCAGCGGGGCTGAAGCCAGTAATACCGCTGCAAGAATCAGTGACCTGAACATACTCTTTCTCCTTCACGATCGGGGCCTTCGTGGGGCCTGTTAACGCAATATTACGAGTTGGTAAAGGCTCGTTTCATCGCCTCAACTCCGAATTCCCGAGGGAGAGCACTTTTTGCTAAAAGTGGTTTTATTTTGAACTGCTCAGGATCTGGTCGATTAGAGAAAGTTCTTCTGCGGTAAACTGGCGGTTTTCCAGCATACCCACGGCATCATCAATCTGAGCCGTTTTGCTGGCTCCGATCAGCACCGACGTGACCTCCTCATGGCGTAATACCCAGGCAAGCGCCATCTGCGAGAGTTTCTGGCCGCGGCTTTCTGCCAGGGCGTTTAGCTGGCGCACTTTCTCAAGCTTCTCTTCGGTGATCTGTTCCGGGTTAAGGAATTGACTGCCGCTTGCCGCACGGGAATCGGCGGGAATACCGTTAAGATACCGGTTGGTCAACTGTCCCCCTGCCAGCGGCGAGAAGGGAATACAGCCGACCCCTTTTTCCTGCAGAACATCCAGCAAACCCTCTTCCGGCGAACGTTCGAACATCGAGTATTTCGGCTGGTGGATCAGGCAGGGCGTGCCCAGGTCATTCAGGATATCAATCGCTTTTCGCGCCAGCTCGGCAGGATAGTTGGATAACCCGACATACAGGGCTTTGCCCTGGCGCACCAGATGGTCAAGCGCTTTCATGGTTTCCTGCAGCGGCGTTTCCGGGTCAGGACGGTGATGATAGAAGATATCGACATATTCCAGCCCCATGCGCTTCAGGCTTTGATCGAGGCTTGCCAGCAGATATTTACGCGATCCCCAGTCGCCGTAAGGGCCGTCCCACATGGTATATCCCGCTTTCGTGGAGACGATCAGCTCGTCGCGCCAGGGCAGGAAATCCTCCTGCAAAATACGGCCGAAATTACGCTCGGCAGACCCCGGCGGGGGACCATAGTTATTGGCAAGGTCGAAATGCGTAATACCCAGATCGAACGCGCGCTGTAAAAGTTGACGGCTATTTTCGATGAGCGTGGCGTCACCAAAGTTATGCCACAGCCCCAGCGAGACCGCGGGCAACCTGAGTCCGCTTCGCCCACAGCGGCGATACTCCATTGTCTGATAACGATTTTTGTCCGGCTGATAACCCATTCGTATGACCTCTCGTGCTGAAGAGAAAAATCAGTGTATACGTTTACATTAACGTGAAAAAAAGCAGCATAGCTCAGCATTTTTTGTAAAGCATTCTTTCCATAGCCTTCTTATCGCCAATTCTGGACAGCCATCACGCTTATTTAATACTCAAAGTGAGGTCAACATCAGAAGGATACCTGTTTATGCGTACCCCGTACTGCGTCGCCGATTACCTGCTGGACCGTCTTACAGATTGTGGAGCCGATCATCTGTTTGGCGTGCCGGGCGACTATAACCTGCAGTTTCTCGACCACGTAATAGACAGCCCGGACATCTGCTGGGTGGGCTGTGCCAACGAGTTAAACGCCTCTTATGCCGCTGACGGATATGCCCGCTGTAAGGGCTTCGCCGCGCTGCTGACGACGTTTGGCGTCGGCGAATTAAGTGCCATGAACGGCATTGCGGGCAGCTATGCCGAGCACGTTCCGGTGCTGCATATTGTTGGCGCGCCGGGGATGGCGTCTCAGCAAAGAGGGGAACTGCTGCACCATACGCTGGGCGATGGTGAGTTCCGTCATTTTTACCATATGAGCGAGCCGATCACCGTTGCACAGGCGATCCTGACCGAACAAAACGCCTGTTATGAAATCGACCGGGTACTGACGACGATGCTCCGGGAACGTCGCCCCGGCTATTTGATGTTACCTGCCGATGTGGCA
Source organism: Enterobacter cloacae complex sp. I3 (assembly GCF_014896175.1). Taxonomy (NCBI): domain Bacteria; kingdom Pseudomonadati; phylum Pseudomonadota; class Gammaproteobacteria; order Enterobacterales; family Enterobacteriaceae; genus Enterobacter; species Enterobacter cloacae complex sp. I3. The sequence goes on along the minus strand of NZ_JADBQZ010000007.1, from coordinate 19,836 downwards.
AAAAAAGCCGCTACGCCGCCTGTAAACGCTCTCACGCTTCGGCATGCGCATGCCGATAGCGCCTGCCTGAAAGCGTTCCGGGATGCTGCGGAGCGTCAACTGGCAGCGAGTAAGCGTACCGCGCTGTTAGCGGATTTTCTTGTCCTGCGCCATGGGCTGAAGCACGCGCTGCAGAAGTGGGTGAAGGATGTGCCGATGGCGCATGCCACGATGCTGATGGGCAAAGGCATATTCGACGAACGTAACGCCGGTTTTTACGGTACATACAGCGGTTCAGCCAGTGCCGGTCCGGTAAAAGAGGCGATAGAGGGGGCGGATACGGTGCTGTGCATCGGCACGCGTTTTACCGATACTCTGACGGCCGGGTTTACCCATCAGTTAACGCCTGCACAGACGATAGAAGTCCAGCCTCATGCCGCCCGCGTCGGCGATATCTGGTTTACCGGCATCCCGATGGCCCAGGCCATTGAAGCGCTGCTGGAGCTGTGCAAACAGCATATTCACGATAAGCCTGTTTCGGCATCGCACAGCGCGATGAATTTCCCTCAGCCGGACGGCTCACTTACGCAGGAGAATTTCTGGCAAACGCTGCAAACGTTTATTCGCCCGGGATACATCATCCTGGCCGATCAGGGCACCTCGGCCTTCGGCGCGATTGACCTGCGTTTGCCTGCCGACGTGAATTTTATCGTCCAGCCGCTGTGGGGCTCGATCGGCTACACCCTGGCCGCGGCGTTCGGTGCGCAAACGGCATGCCCGAACCGGCGGGTGATTGTGCTGACGGGGGATGGCGCGGCACAGCTGACCATTCAGGAGCTCGGGTCAATGTTGCGTGATAAACAACATCCCATCATTCTGGTGCTCAACAACGAAGGATACACGGTTGAAAGGGCAATTCACGGGCCGGAACAGCGTTACAATGACATTGCGCTATGGAACTGGACGCAAATCCCGCAGGCCCTGAGCCTCGATCCTCAGGCCCAGTGCTGGCAAGTCAGTGAAGCGGAGCAGCTGGCGGACGTGCTGGAAAAAGTGGCGCACCACGAGCGGCTCTCGCTAATTGAGGTGATGCTGCCAAAAGCGGATATCCCGCCGCTGCTGGGAGCAATTACCAAAGCGCTGGAAGCGCGCAATAGCGCCTGATTATTTGTCGTTTCGCCAGGCCATCATCATCGGTTTGCCCGCCAGCAGGAGCCAGGCGGGCAACATCACGATGCAGAGCAGCGGGAACAGCGTCGAATCCGGCACCACCACCGCCGCCATAAACAGGCTCAGCCATGCATCGCGCGTCACCACCAGTACCAGCCCCAGAATAGAGCAGGAAACGGTAATCGCCGCCGGAACCGCGTCGACATGCTCGTGCAGCATCAGCCCCAGCGCCACGCCGACAAACACCGCCGGGAAGATACGCCCGCCGCGGAAACCGCACGCTGCAGCAACGACAAGCGCCGCCAGCTTGATGACGGCAAACAACAGGTAATCGGACACGCTAAACACCTGGCTGAAGGCCAGCTGCTGCATCTCGTCCAGACCTTTGAACAGGGTCACCGTTCCGCCAATTGCCCCTAAAACACCGAGGATTAACCCCCCTGTTCCCAGAATCAATACCGGATGTTTGAGTTTATGCACCAGCCGGTGCAGGCGCGGAAGACACCATACCGCCACCATGCCCAGCGCGATGGCGATCGCGACGACGATGGCGCCGCTGAATATATCTGCAATCCGCATCTCTCCGTAGTGCGGCAGAGAGAGGGAAAAATGGGGATGGAAAAACAGGCTTGTCGTCAGCGCGCCGGCAGCCGCGGCCATCAGCGGAGCGAACAGCTTATCCCAGAGCGGGACGTCGTTATCACTGGCCAACGTCTGAGAAAAGATCAGGGCAGCAGCGACAGGCGTGCCAAAAAGCGCCCCGATGGTGCCTGCGGAGGCGAGGATGGTCCAGTCCAGCGCGCCGACGCGAGGCAGAATGCGTGAACCAAGAAAAACCGCCAGGCCAATGTTCACGGCCATAATCGGATGCTCAGGTCCCAGACTAACGCCTCCAGCCAGACCGATAATCAGCGCAATGATGAGCCCTGGCAACGCCGAGGGGGCTACCGGGGCACCAATCAGCGGTTCCTGTGCCGGATCGGGGCCGGCATGGCCGGGACTAAAACGGATCACCAGGCCCACTGCAATACCGGTTAACGTCAGCATCCCAACGATCCAGGCAGGAGAATCAGCGGTGACGCCCAGTCCAGCCGGAAGCGCGTTCCATAATAGTGTTTGCAGCACCGACGCGATTTTCATCACGACGATAAGGACCAGGCTTGAGGCCACGCCAATGATCAGCGCCGGAATTGCCAGCAACAGCATGGTTCTGGCTCGCGGGTGGAGCATGATGATTTCCTTGTACAAAATGCAATGACGTTACTTTGCATATTAAGCCTTATGGCAATAGTGCAAAAGGTGCTGAAACGGTAAAGTTATTCTGTGACGAAGATCGATAATCCACGGGCATTCACCTTCCGGTCGTTGTTGTTATCACGCCTTGAATTTACAGTGTCCGAAAGATTTATTCTGACTTTAGCGGAGCAGTAGAAGAATGACAAAGTATGCTTTGGTAGGCGATGTGGGCGGCACGAACGCGCGTCTCGCATTATGCGATGTAAGTAGCGGTGAAATTTCCCGGGCGAAGACCTACTCAGGGCTGGATTACCCAAGCCTTGAGGCCGTTGTTCGCGTCTATCTGGAAGAGCATCAGGTGAGCGTCGAAGACGGCTGCATCGCCATTGCCTGCCCGATAACCGGCGACTGGGTCGCAATGACCAACCATACCTGGGCATTCTCCATCGCAGAGATGAAAAAGAATCTCGGTTTTGCGCATCTGGAAATCATCAATGACTTCACCGCGGTGTCCATGGCGATCCCGATGCTGAAGCCGGAGCACCTGATTCAGTTTGGCGGCGCTGAACCGGTCGAGGGCAAGCCGATTGCGGTTTACGGGGCCGGTACCGGCCTGGGCGTGTCTCACCTGGTGCATGTTGCTCAGCGCTGGGTGAGCCTGCCGGGTGAAGGCGGCCATGTGGACTTTGCGCCAAATAGCGAAGAAGAGGGCATTATCCTCGAAGAGTTGCGCGCGGAGATAGGCCACGTTTCCGCCGAGCGCGTCCTGTCAGGGCCGGGGCTGGTGAACCTGTATCGGGCGATTGTGAAGTCAGACGGTCGTCTGCCGGAAAACCTGCAACCGAAAGACGTCACTGAACGCGCGCTGGCGGACAGCTGCATCGACTGCCGTCGCGCTCTTTCGCTGTTCTGCGTCATTATGGGACGGTTCGGCGGCAACCTGGCGCTGACGCTGGGCACCTTTGGCGGGGTCTATATTGCGGGCGGGATCGTGCCGCGCTTCCTCGACTTTTTTAAAGCCTCCGGTTTCCGCGGCGGGTTTGAAGATAAAGGGCGTTTCAGAAGCTACGTACAGGACATTCCCGTTTATCTCATCGTGCATGATAACCCAGGCCTGCTGGGTTCGGGTGCCCATCTGCGTCAGGTTCTCGGTCAAATTCTCTGATGTATCATTACCCTCTCCCGCGGGAGAGGGCTCTTTCGTTACAGGTGCATCAGCTGGCGGAATTCTTTCACTTTGCTGCGGCTCACCGGCACCTGAAAATCCAAATCCTTAAGGCGCAAAATATAGGTGTTGTTAAACCACGGTTCGATCTCGCGGATCTTGTTTAAATTGACGCAAAACGAACGGTGGCAGCGGAAAAAGTGGGCTGCCGGAAGCTTGCTGCAGAATTCGGTAATGTTCATCGCCATGACATACGATTCCCGCCGCGTATAGACAAACGTCATCTTTTCGTGCGCTTCGGCATAGTAGATATCGTTGACCGGGGTCACGATGATGCGCTCATCTTTGACAAGATTAATGGTGTCGTTTTCCCGTATCGTCGGGCTGGCGGTAGCCGGAGCGCTCTGTTGCTGCCATGCGGCCTCCAGCTTTTGCAGCATGCTGACAATTCGCGACTCCTGGTAAGGCTTCAGAATATAGTCAAATGCCTCCAGCTCGAAGGCTTCTACGGCATGCTCTTTCCATGCGGTAACGAACACAATAAACGGCTTATGGGCAAACTGATTGATATTTTGCGCCAGCAGCACGCCGTCCAGCGAGGGAATATTGATATCCAGAAAAATCGCGTCAACCCGGTTATGCTGCAGAAACTTCAGCACGTCCAGACCATCATCAAACGTACCCACAATCTCCATCTGGCTGTGGGTTTTGATAAGCCAGGTTAGTTCCTGTTGAGCCAGGAATTCATCTTCAACGATGATGACTTTCATATTACTCACCCTGAGGTAATAAAGATGTCGCCGCATGAACAAGGGAGCGCTCATTCGGGACGTAAAAAGCGATTTCAGTGCCTGGTTCAAGACGATGAATATGCAGCCCGTCGCCGTAGAGAAGCTTGACTCTGTGGTGCACGTTCAGCAGCCCGATTTTATTCCCGGGCATCTCGTTAGACTCCACGCGCTCAATGACTTTTGGGTCAATCCCGTGGCCGGTATCGCGTACCGCAATTCGTACCCGGTTGCCGCTTTCGGTGATGCTGATGGTGACCACCCCTTTGCCTTTACAGGGCTGAATACCGTGAACAATCGCGTTTTCAACCAGCGGCTGGATCAGCAGGCTCGGGATCACGCAGTTGACCTCTTCATCAATATCGTAAATCACCGTGAGCTTGTCGCCAAAGCGCGCCTGCTCAATCGCGATATAGTCTTTGATCTGATAAAGCTCTTTTTTAATATCGATCTGCTCGTCATCTTTCAGTTCGATGTTGTAGCGCAGATAGCGCGACAGGTTAAAAATCAACTGGCGCGCGGTGTCCGGATTCAAACGAATGGAAGAGGAGATAGCGTTCAGCGCGTTAAACAGGAAATGGGGATTAATTTTGCTCTGCAGCGCGCGCAGCTCTGCCTTATTTGCCATCTCACGCAGCTGTTCTGCCCGGGAGACCTCAAGCTGAGTAGAGATAATCTGCGACAGGCCAATGGCCATCTCCTGCAGCGTGGAGGTGATCTGATGCGCGTGGCAGTAATAAATTTTCAGCGTGCCCGTTACAACGCCTTTTTCCCATAGCGGGATCACCAGCATCGAGTGAATTTCCGGCGTTCGGTGAGCTTCATCATTGTTTTTAATGATGATTTTTCCGTAGTTAATCGCCTGTCTGGTGGTCGGACTAATGGTGTCATCACTGTCGCGATAGTTGTGTTCTCCAACGCCTACGTAGGCCAGCACGTGGTCGATATTTGTGATGGCGACGGCGTCAGCGTGAATGTCGTGGCGGATAATCTCGCAGACCTGGCGCAGCGACTCCGCGTTAACGTGGCGAAAGAGCGGCAGCGTTTTGTTGGCAATATCCAGCGCCAGCTTGGCCTGACGGGCGGCGCTGGCCTCTTTTTCCCCTTCAACGCTCTGTACCAGCAGCACGATAAAACCGATGCAGACGCTGCCCAGGATCATGGGAATACCGATTTTCGAGACGATATCCAGCCCCAGCGCGGTGGTGGGGGCCCAGACGACGACCAGGATCATGGTCAGCGTTTCGCACACCATGCCCGCAGCAATCCCGGCGCGCCAGCGCTGTTTTTTGGGGATCTTGCGGCCGATCCAGCCGGAAAGCACCCCGGCGATAATGCTGGTGATAAAGCATGGCACTGCCGTTACGCCACCGATATCAATCAGGTAGCGATGGGTCCCGGCAATCACGCCGGTGATGACACCCACCCACGGGCCAAACAAAATTCCGCCGGACATGACGGCGATAATGCGCACGTTAACCAGCGAACCCTCTACCGGCACCCCGGACCAGGTGCTGAACAGTGCGAACAGGGAAAAGATGGCGGTAACCGCCAGCAGCTCTTTCGGAGAGTGTGCGGATTTATGCAAAAGCTCGCGAAACAGGCGAATGCGAATCAGGAAGAACAGGCAAATCAGCATTAATGCCGCACGGTCAAAAACCGCCAGCAGCATAGTGAATATCTCGTGCACGGAGCAGACCTGGGCAAACGGGAAAGAACCATGATAAAAAACCTGGGGCGTATTGACCAGCTATCCGTCGGGTTTATCAAATGAGGAAAAACCATATTTTACAAAGGGGATTGTCAGGTGAGGATTGATGCTACCCGATTTTTTCTCAACGCCAAATCACCAGGTAACTGTTTTGATATCATTGTGTTAAATAACGGCTAACGGAAAGCCAATATCAGAACCCTGTTTCCATTTTCAGGCATTGCAGTGTTCCGGTTTTCACGCGGGCGCTTTTTTTTCATTTCCCTCTCGACAGGGTGTTTTTTTTCAGGTTATTTTCTAAGCACGCCACATCGGTGGCAGCGTCGCTCGGACGGTCCGGGCGCTAACGTTAATCTGAGGAATCTATGGCTGAATTCAGTCCTGAACGCCGTTTTACGCGTATCGATCGTCTCCCCCCTTATGTTTTCAATATCACTGCTGAACTGAAGATGGCTGCGCGTCGGCGCGGCGAAGATATTATCGATTTCAGCATGGGTAACCCTGACGGCCCAACGCCACCGCATATCGTTGAAAAGCTCTGCACGGTTGCCCAGCGCCCGGATACGCACGGCTACTCAACCTCGCGCGGTATTCCCAGGTTACGTCGCGCGATCTCGCGCTGGTATCAGGATCGTTATCAGGTTGATATCGATCCTGAAAGTGAGGCGATTGTCACCATCGGCTCGAAAGAAGGGCTGGCACATCTGATGCTGGCCACGCTGGATCACGGTGATACGGTGCTGGTACCCAATCCAAGTTACCCAATCCATATCTACGGCGCGGTGATTGCCGGGGCGCAGGTGCGCTCTGTTCCGCTGGTGGAAGGTGTCGATTTCTTTAACGAACTGGAACGTGCCATTCGCGAAAGCTACCCGAAACCCAAGATGATGATCCTCGGTTTCCCGTCGAACCCAACGGCGCAGTGCGTGGAGCTTGATTTCTTCGAGAAAGTTGTCGCTCTGGCCAAGCGTTATGACGTGCTGGTGGTTCATGATTTAGCCTACGCCGATATCGTCTATGACGGCTGGAAAGCCCCGTCGATAATGCAGGTTCCGGGCGCGCGTGACGTGGCGGTGGAGTTCTTTACCCTGTCGAAAAGCTACAACATGGCGGGCTGGCGTATTGGCTTTATGGTGGGTAACAAAACGCTGGTAAGTGCACTGGCGCGCATCAAGAGTTACCACGATTACGGTACCTTCACGCCGCTGCAGGTTGCCGCTATTGCCGCTCTGGAGGGCGATCAGCAGTGCGTTCACGACATTGCTGCTCAGTATAAACGTCGCCGCGACGTACTCGTAAAAGGGTTACATGAGGCTGGCTGGATGGTGGAGATGCCGAAAGCGTCCATGTACGTCTGGGCGAAAATTCCGGAACCGTACGCAGCGATGGGTTCGCTGGAGTTTGCTAAAAAGCTGCTGCAGGACGCGAAGGTGTGTGTGTCCCCGGGCATCGGCTTTGGTGATTATGGCGACACCCACGTGCGCTTTGCTTTAATCGAAAACAGCGACCGTATTCGTCAGGCGGTGAGGGGCATCAAGAGTATGTTCCGTGCCGATGGCCTGCTCTCAGCAAAGAGCGTTGCTGAAAACCCCGTGTCCTCATGACAAAAAAACAGGAGCCAAATGGCTCCTGTTTTTTTGACTGCATGTTCTCACTAGATCATCAGGGCAAAGGTTCCGGCCCAGACTAAAACGATCACCGAAATGCCCATAAAGAAATATTTCACGTTTCATCGCTCCGCGTATCTTGTGGTACGCATTTAAAAACAGAGTCCAACTGATTATAGAGAACTGAAATCCCGGCTAAACAGAAATGAGAATTTTCCCGTTACGCCGATGACTCCCGCTCAGAATTCTGTGCTTTCCTGGTGCCAGACGGCGCTAATGTACGCTTAAAAATGAGGAGTGACAAGAGGGATTTTTTTAAATAATTTCCGCCACTTACGAGTGTCGTGGAACGGCGACAGTTTGATTTCACAGCGCAATAAATTCACTTTGGGCGACGCCATCAAAGACGGTTTTGCAGTGAGATGACAGGTGATTGAAAAGGCTAGTTTCTTAGCGAAACTAACCTTCATGCAGGGCTTAAATATAGAGGGAGGCTTCGCCAAGAGGACGCGTTTTGAAACGGCGATGCATCCAGAGATATTGCTCCGGTGCACGCATGATTTCAGTTTCGATGACCTTATTGATAAACGCAGCCGCTTCACACTCGTTTTCCGGATAGTTAGCCATTTCCGGAGAGATGTGCAGACGGTAGCCTGACTTATCCGCTTTTCTCACCATCGTCACGGTCAGCATGGAGGCACCTGACAAACGCGAAATGACGAAAGTCCCGTTGGTCGTCGCTACATCCTTCACGGCAAAGAAGGGGGCAAAGCTGCTGCCTTTGCGTCCGTAATCCTGGTCAGGAGCAAACCAGACGGCCTCACCTTTCTTCAGGGCGCCAACCATACCGCGCAGGTTGTTACGGCTGATCATCGCTTTATTGGAACGCATGCGGCCTCGCGTCTGAACCCACTCCATCAGTGCACTGTTGTGCGGTCTGTAGGTTGCCATCATTGGCTGACAAAGGCCCATCACGCGCCCGCCCAGCTCCAGCGACATAAAGTGCACGCCAACAACCATCACGCCGCGTTTTTGCAGCTGAGCGCGTTTAAGGTTGTCCAGTCCTTCTACATCAAACCACTTGCGGACGCGTTCATCCGGCCAGAACCAGGCCATGCCGGTTTCAAGCAGCGCCATGCCGATGGATTTAAAGTTTTCAGAGATCAGTTTCTCGCGTTCTTCAGCATTGTACTGAGGAAAGCAAAGCTCGATGTTTTTACGCGCGATAGATTCGCGACGCTTCAGGAAATAGCGGGATGCGCTGCCCAGTTTCGACCCCAGCATACGCAGCACAGGGTAGGGGAGTTGTACCAGCAGCCAGAGAACGCCAAGACCAAACCATGTAAACCAGTAACGCGGGTGTAAAAACGCGCGTTGAAATTTGGATTGAGACAAAATAGTGAAACCTATGTGAAGCCTGTAAAGGTAGCGCAGCGTGTGCGATACGACGTGCCGATAAGACCGTTCTTCAAGGTGATGGTTGCAGGCTTTACCGAACTTTACGGCGTTACCTGGCCACTGCTGATTTGGGTGGGCGGCGTAATGTAGCACCGTTATACGTTATGTGCTATTACTCGTTTTTGATTAAAAAAGCGACGATCCAGGAGGTGTTTGATTTTACAGATTTTATAAACAGCCGCATTGAGAGCATCCCTCCTTCTTGCGCGGCGAGCAAAAGCCTTTGTGCAAGGATAAAATCAATTCATGAACAAGCACGGTATTAATGATTGACGACTCGTTAAGTATCCGGAAATGAATTTTTTACTACATATAATAAATAAGAATTTTCATAAGGAAAAATCTTATATATTATTCATTCCATCAATAAAATATTCACTTTTCATACTTCTTTCGTCTCTTCTTTTTTTACGTTCCTCAATAGCTTCTTTCAGTTAATTCATGCTTTTTTGACAAAGTGTCGTGATGCAAATCAAAATAAGTTGTTTTTATTAGTATCTCACTGGTTGCGATCCTTTTAACGATATAAATATTTGGTTTGCGCGAAAAGAGTAGTTTCTTTTTCTGCCTTGTCAGGGCATTACACAATAATAGTTTAGCAGAAAATTCTTAAGAAATTTCTCATTGCGGGTTAATGATCTGCGTATTTGATTTTGTGTCGATCATTATTCTATGATTGCGCATCAAAGCGATACCGTGAAGTTGGCATAGCAAAACCAAAGAGGGATGATGAGATGGCTGACAGTTTTCAGAATGAAGTGCCTAAGGCACGTATTAACCTAAAGCTTGACCTGCATACTGGCGGAGCAAGCAAGAAAATGGAATTACCATTGAAATTGCTTGTTGCGGGTGATTTTAGTAATGGGCAGGACACAGCGTCAATATTTGAGCGCGAAAAGGTTAATATCACGAAGAACAATTTTGATAGCGTTCTTTCCGAATATTCCCCAAAAGTTAATCTGACCGTTAAAAATACGCTGACTGATGATGGCGGTGAGGACAACATTCAGCTGACTTTCCAGAGCATGAAAGACTTTACGCCTGAGCAGGTGGCAGCCCAGATACCGCAACTGAAGGCGATGCTGGCGATGCGCAACTTGCTCCGTGATTTGAAAGCCAACCTTTTGGATAACCAGACTTTCCGAAAAGAGCTGGAAAAAATCGTTCTTGACCAGTCGCTTAGTGCTGAGTTGCGAAATGAATTATCCGCACTGGCGTCAAAAAAATCGTAACCATCAGGCTGTTTTAACGGATTAATCAAGGAATGCTCATGTCTGTACAAAATAATATTACTGGCGGTGAAAGCGTGGTGCTGGAGCGCCCGGCAGCGGGTGGGGTTTACGCTTCCCTGTTTGAGAAAATCAATCTGAGCCCGGTCTCTGAGCTGAGCGCGCTGGATATCTGGCAAGATGCACAGGCGATGTCGGATGCCACCGCCGATGAACGTCTGACTGCAGGTATGCAGGTCTTTCTGGAGTGTCTGACCAAAGCAGGCTCGAAAGTCGAAAAACTGGATAAAAGCCTGATTGATCACCATATCGCTGAGCTTGATTTTCAGATCAGCCGCCAGCTGGACGCTGTAATGCACCATGATGAATTTCAGGCGGTTGAGAGCCTGTGGCGCGGGGTGAAGTCGCTGGTGGATAAAACCGATTTTCGCCAGAATGTGAAAATTGAGCTTCTGAGTATGTCTAAAGAAGACCTGCGCCAGGACTTTGAAGACTGTCCGGAGGTGATCCAGAGTGGTCTGTATAAACACACCTACATCGACGAATATGATACCCCGGGCGGCGAGCCGATTGCGGCGCTGATTTCCGCTTACGAGTTCGACGCTTCAGCGCAGGATGTCGCTCTGTTGCGCAATATCTCTAAAGTCTCTGCTGCGGCACATATGCCATTTATCGGCTCGGCAGGCCCGAAATTCTTCCTCAAGGAGTCAATGGAAGACGTTGCGGCGATTAAAGATATTGGTAACTATTTTGACCGCGCCGAGTACATCAAGTGGAAATCGTTCCGCAATACGGACGACGCGCGCTACATCGGTCTGGTGATGCCCCGCGTACTGGGACGTTTGCCGTATGGCCCGGATACCGTTCCGGTTCGCAGCTTCAATTATGTCGAAGAAGTCAAAGGTCCGGATCACGACAAATACCTGTGGACCAACGCATCGTTTGCTTTTGCGTCCAATATGGTGCGCAGCTTTATCAATAATGGCTGGTGTGTACAGATCCGTGGGCCACAGGCTGGTGGTGCGGTTCAGGACCTGCCTATCCATCTGTACGATCTCGGTACTGGCAATCAGGTAAAAATCCCTAGCGAAGTGATGATTCCTGAAACCCGTGAATTCGAATTCGCGAATCTGGGCTTCATTCCTTTGTCCTACTACAAAAACCGCGACTACGCCTGCTTCTTCTCGGCTAACTCCACGCAGAAACCGGCGCTGTATGACACCGCAGATGCAACGGCGAACAGCCGCATCAATGCGCGTCTTCCGTACATCTTCCTGCTGTCGCGTATCGCCCACTACCTGAAGCTGATTCAGCGCGAAAACATTGGCACCACTAAGGATCGCCGACTTCTGGAGCTGGAGCTGAACACCTGGGTCCGCAGTCTGGTGACCGAAATGACCGATCCGGGCGATGAACTTCAGGCGTCTCACCCACTGCGTGACGCGAAAGTGGTGGTGGAAGATATTGAGGATAACCCGGGCTTCTTCCGCGTGAAATTGTACGCTATCCCGCACTTCCAGGTGGAAGGGATGGACGTCAATTTGTCGCTTGTTTCACAGATGCCTAAAGCAAAATCGTAAGGCAAGGGGTGATCAGGGATGAAAATTTACCGCCCACTTTGGGAGGATGGGGCCGCTCTGGCCCCGCAACAGTTCCAGCAGCAGGTCCGCTGGAGTGAGCACGTTGCCAATATGGTCGCCCGGATGGGTATTTCTCATCCCTGGGGCGTGGTTGCAGCAGAGTTTGATGACGCTGCACTTGCGCTCTCGCGGCTGAATGCCATCCGTCTGGTCATACGTTTCCAGGATGGCACAATCGTTGATACGGACCTGGCGGATAATATTCCGCCGGTTTGTGATTTGTCTGCCGCAAACGGCGCTGAGGCTGTTGAGGTGCTTGCCGCATTGCCACTGCTGAGTGCCAGTGGTGGCAACCTCGATAATGGACAGGACAGTGAACGCCCCCGTCGCTGGAAAGCAGAACGTGTGGTGGTGCAGGAACTTGCTGGTCATGAAAGCGGGGAACTCGCCATTCTACGTAATGCGCTAACCCTGCGTCTGTCCAGCCAGGAAAACACGGCATACCTAATCTGTCCGGTGACCCGTCTGGTACGTAATGCTCAGGGGAAGTGGGGCCGTGATCCTGCTTTCATTCCCCCGATGCTTTCCGTTTCTGCAAGTCCGTGGCTGACCACAGAACTGGGGGACCTACTGGTTCGTCTGCAGGTCCGCCGCCGTCGCCTGATGGCCATGCGCCGTGAAAGCAATGAGCGGATGGCAGACTTTGCTGTCGCGGATGTCTCCCTGTTCTGGCTGCTGAATGCCCTGAACAGTGCCGAGCCGGTGCTGATTGAACTGCTTCAGACGCCTGAGCGCCACCCGGAACTGTTGTATCGCGAACTGACCCGTCTGGCCGGCAGCCTGCTGACTTTCTCACTTGAGCACGACGCCAGCGATATTCCTGCTTACCAGCACGATGCACCGGAACGAGTATTCCCGCCGCTGCTGGCACTGCTGGACAAACTACTGGAAGCGAGCCTGCCGTCGCGGGTAATAAGTATCCACCTGGAGCATCAGGACCAGATCTGGAAAGGTGCCCTGCACGACGCACGTCTGCGCGAAGGGGCGGACTTCTATCTCTCAGTACGCTCCTCCATGCCGAACCATGAGCTTCAGACTAAATTCCCGCAGTTGTGTAAAGCGGGCAGCTTCGATGATGTTTCGGATGTGGTGAATGTGGCTCTGAGTGGGATGCTGATTAAGCCTTTGACGCATGTTCCGGCCGCTATCCCGTTGCGCCTTGAGAACCAGTATTTCTCGCTGGATCTGAGCAGTGAGGCGGCTCGCGCAATGCTTGAGATGGGCTGTTGCACCTTCTATACCCCACGCTCGTTGGGGGATGTTGATCTCGAACTCTTTGCGGTGCTGCGTACATGAATAAATCTGAACTTAGTCAGATAGAACATATCTTCTACCCGGGCTGGCTGATGGCCAGCCAACTGCGGAGTGGTCAGGAAGTGCGTGACGGGGAAGGGCTCTATCGCCGTGCCTGCGGTCTGGTTCGGGAGGCGAAAGCTGCGCTCACGGAGGCAGGTTACAGCGACATCAGCCGTGACCATATGGTGTATACCCTTTGTGCACTGCTTGATGAGAGCGTGATGAACCGGGGAACCACCGATGATGGCTACCTGACCTGGCGCCGTGATCCGCTGCAGGCACATTTCTTCGGTACCCTCAATGCTGGTGAAGATCTATGGGAAAGAATCCGTAATCTGCTGAAAGAAACTGCCCCTGATACCGCCGTCCTGACCTGTATGTACCGGACTCTGCAACTGGGGTTCGTGGGTCAGTATCGCGCTCAGGATGATGAGCGTCGGGAAGATATTGTTCGCGCTCTCGCAGAGCGGGTGCCCGCCTTCACATTGGCACAGGATGCCCCCATTGTTGTGCGCGCATCACGCCTGCGTAGCGGTCGTCGCTGGTACTGGTTGAGCTGGGTAGTGGCCGCCGTCGCTCTGACTGCGCTCTGGTTTTTCCTTTCGTCTTCGCTTACCGGGCTGGTAAGCCAGATTGTCAGGCCGGGGTAAGTGATGCGGGATACGTACCGAAGTCTGTTAACTGCTCTGGGTGCCGTTCTGGCGTTGTGGCTCATTCTGGGATTCTGGCCACTGTCCACGGGCAGCCGTCTGGCACTCGGTCTTCTGGTTGCTCTGGTGGCCGGAGTTATTTTCTGGTGCCTGCGTCGGGCTTCTCTGGCGCGGGCAACCGCTGTTCTTGAGATTGTGGATGAAAGCCTGCCGCCGGAAGATTTTCAGGGGGCGGTAATCTTTGTCTGTGGTGATAACGCTCCGCTCTTTGTGTCCGGAATCCGTCACCGGGAAACCCGGCAGGGCTGGTATCTGTGGGTAAAGGACGCAGAGCAACTACCGCTCTTTGCGCAGCACCTGAGTTTGGTGCGCCCGGCTCTGGTGTCGCAAATCTCGGTCATGCTGGCGGTGGTGCCTGAGCAGCACAAATCCGGTGATGATTTTACCCAGTCTCTGCGGGGCTGGCAGCGTGCTGTCGTCCAGTGCCGCGCAGCATTTGGCTCCATCCCTCCACTGTGGACCGTAACCTGGGTATCACCACCGTCGGCGTGTGCGGAAGCCGAGCCTGTCTGGTTTACCACGGTAAACCAGCGGAGCGGTATTCAGGTATATCAGCCTGGCCAGGGCAATGTGTCACTGACGGAGTGGGCCCGGGAGGCTGGAACAGACGGACGTCTTTCCCGTCTGAGTCAGGGCCTGTGGCTGGACAGTCTGCTTGCCTGGCAGAATAGCGCGGTGAATGACTTGTTGTCGGTACGGCGGGGTGAGTTACCCGTGATGAAGCCCTGTGTGCAGGGCATGTGCATGGTGCGGGTGAACGGCATCGTGGGCAATCTCTGGCAACAGCACATTACCTCCGTGACGGCGCTGCCACCGGATGTGGTCGTGGCCACAGAGCCATTGCCGCTACCTGAACTGCTGTTGCCTGCGCTACCACGCCGACATGGTGTCAGCCGTAGGATGGTGTTCTGGGGTTATGCCGGTCTACTCGGGGGTATTTTCCTTGCGCTGGCGATGCTGGCGTCCTGGGTGAATAACCAGCGCCTCATCCGTAACGTTGGCGATCATCTTGCGTTGTATCACCAACTGAGCGGTAAGCCAGTTGAACCGAAACTGCATGCGCAGCAGCGTCTGCGGGCTGATGGCGCATTGCTCGACGACTGGCTGCGTCGTGGGGAACCACTACGTTATCGCCTGGGGCTGTATCAGGGGCTGCGTCTGGTTCCGCTCGTTGAGGCCGCTCTCAGCGACTGGGCACCTCCGCCACCGCCTCCACCGGTCATTAAGAAAATCATTCAGGGGCCGAAAACCATTCGCCTCGACAGCATGTCGCTGTTCGATTCCGGCAAGTTCGAGCTGAAAGCAGGCTCCACCAAAATGCTGGTGAATTCACTGGTTGGCATCAAAGCGAAGCCAGGCTGGCTGATTGTCGTATCAGGGCATACCGATAACACCGGCAATCCGCAGCTGAACCAGACGTTGTCTCTTAAGCGTGCCGAAGCGGTGCGCAGCTGGATGCGTGACACCGGCGACGTGCCGGAAAGCTGTTTTGCGGTGCAGGGCTATGGCGAAAGCCGCCCTGTCGCAACCAACGACACTCCGGAAGGGCGTGCGCTTAACCGCCGTGTCGAAATCAGTCTGGTACCGCAGGCAAGTGCCTGTCAGATACCCGGCAAACACCCGGCGCCATCGCAGGATGATGGCGTCTCAGAAAATAAAACGGAGTAATTAACATGGCAATTCCTGTTTATCTTTGGCTGAAGGATGACGGCGGCGCAGACATCAAAGGGTCTGTTGACGTTCAGGATCGTGAAGGCAGCATCGAAGTGGTCGCTCAGGAACATAATCTGTACATCCCGACCGACAACAACACCGGCAAGCTGACCGGGACCCGTATCCACACCCCGTTCCTGTTCACTAAGGAAATCGACTCCTCCAGCCCGTACCTGTACAAGGCGGTGACCACGGGTCAGACCCTGAAATCCGCTGAGTTCAAGTGGTACAAAATCAACGATGCGGGCCAGGAAGTGGAGTACTTCAACACCAAACTTGAAAACGTCAAGGTGGTGAAAGTGAACCCGGTAATGCACGACATCAAGGATCCTTCTTTCGAGAAGCATAACCACCTTGAGCAGATCGAGCTGCGTTACGAAAAAATCACCTGGACCTACAAAGACGGCAACATCATTCATTCCGATTCCTGGAACGAACGCGCCACCGCGTAATCCTGATGCGGGCAGGTTTTTCCTGCCCGCAGTTTTTTGCTGAGCGCCTGAGACGCGGGCGCTCAGCAAAGAAAATACAACCTGCCTGCCTGACCTTATGCGCTTTGGTGAACAGCGAGGGGCGGTAGCGTGTCCAGGAACCGACAAAGAGAGAATCTCATGGAAAATCCAGCCATCCTGTTACGTCGTCTGAACCCTTACTGCGCCCGCGCGATGGAAGGGGCGGCATCGCTATGCCAGACCCGTGCCCATGCCGAAATTCTGCCGGAGCACTGGCTGCTGAAGCTGCTGGAGCAAGGCGAGGGGGATCTCACTGTGCTGGCACGCCGCTACGAGTGGGATATGGATGGCATCTGGCAGGATCTGCTCGGCTGGCTGGATAAACAACCTCGTTCCGTACGCCATCGGCCCCAGCTCTCAGAAGACATCCAGACTCTGATGCAGCAAGCCTGGCTACTGGCCTCACTCAATGGTGAAGAGCACATTCGCAGCGTCCATCTGCTGATGGCGCTGGTGGAAAAACCAAAACTGGCTCGTTGTGACGGCCTCTGGCCGTTGTTAACGCTTGGTCAGAGCCAACTGGAGCGCCTGAGACCGTTGCTGGATGCGCAATCGGATGAGCGTCCGGAAATGCAGCGCGAAGCTGAGCTGGCACAGAACCACGGCGGTGAAGTGGAGTTTGTCGGGCGTCCGGCTGGTGAGGAAATGGAAGAGGGGGAACTGAGTCCTGCACTGCAGAACGCGCTGGACAAATTCACCCTCGATGTCACCGCCAAAGCGAAGGAAGGGAAGATCGATCCTGTGTTTGGCCGTGACACAGAAATCCGGCAGATGGTGGACATCCTTTCTCGTCGCCGCAAAAACAACCCGATTCTGGTCGGCGAGCCGGGCGTGGGGAAAACCGCACTGGTTGAAGGTCTGGCGCTGCGTATTGCCGAGGGTAATGTGCCTGAATCCCTTAAAACGGTCACTCTGCGTACCCTCGACTTGGGCCTGCTACAGGCCGGCGCGGGCGTGAAAGGTGAGTTCGAACAGCGGCTGAAAAAAGTCATCGACGCGGTGCAGCAATCCCCGTCCCCGGTCCTGCTGTTTATTGATGAAGCGCATACCATCATCGGCGCAGGCAATCAGGCGGGCGGTGCCGATGCAGCGAACCTGCTAAAACCAGCGCTGGCGCGTGGTGAACTGCGTACCATTGCGGCCACCACCTGGAGTGAGTACAAGCAGTACTTTGAACGCGATGCCGCACTGGAGCGCCGCTTCCAGATGGTCAAAGTGGACGAGCCGGATGACGACACCGCCTGTCTGATGCTCCGTGGTCTGAAATCCCGCTACGCCGAGCACCATAACGTGCACATTACCGACGATGCGGTGCGCGCGGCAGTTACGCTTTCTCGCCGCTATCTGACGGGCCGCCAGCTGCCGGACAAGGCAGTTGACCTGCTCGACACCGCCGCAGCGCGCGTCCGCATGAGCCTCGACACCGTGCCGGAGCAGCTGACCTGCATTCGCTCGCAGATCACCTCTCTTGAAATGGAGAAGCAGGCACTGCTGGAAGATATTGCTGTCGGCAATCAGAGCCATGGTGAACGCCTGACCGTCATTGAGCAGGAAGAGAACGATCTTATCGTTGCTCTCGACGAGCTTGAAACTCAATACGGGCAGGAACTGAAACTCACCGAACAACTGCTGGAAAGCCGCCAGGACATCTCCCGTCAGAGCGAGACGCACGCGCTGCAGCAGGAACTGCACGGCATGCAGCACAGCAACCCGCTGCTCTCGCTAGATGTGGATGTGCGCACCGTTGCCAATGTGATTGCTGACTGGACAGGCGTTCCGCTGTCATCACTGATGAAAGATGAGCAGACCGAACTGCTTACCCTGGAAGATGAAATTGGCAAACGTGTGGTCGGGCAGGATGTGGCGCTCGCGGCCATCGCGCAGCGCCTGCGTGCGGCAAAAACGGGTCTTACATCTGAGAATGGCCCTCAGGGCGTATTTCTGCTGGTGGGCCCGAGTGGGGTGGGGAAAACCGAAACCGCCCTGGCTCTGGCGGACGTGATGTACGGCGGTGAAAAATCACTGATTACCATCAACTTGTCCGAGTACCAGGAGCCTCATACTGTTTCCCAACTGAAGGGCTCCCCTCCGGGCTACGTTGGCTACGGTCAGGGCGGTATTCTCACCGAAGCCGTGCGTAAGCGACCGTACAGCGTGGTGCTGCTCGATGAAGTCGAAAAAGCGCACCGCGACGTGATGAACCTGTTCTACCAGGTGTTCGACCGTGGCTTTATGCGCGACGGTGAAGGTCGTAAAATCGACTTCCGCAACACAGTTATTCTGATGACCTCCAACCTCGGCAGCGACCCCCTGATGCAGCTGCTGGACGAACAACCTGAATCCACCGAAGGCGATCTGCACGAACTGCTGCGTCCGATCCTGCGTGACCACTTCCAGCCCGCGTTGCTGGCCCGCTTCCAGACCGTGATTTACCGTCCGCTGGCGGAAGCGGCCATGCGTACCATCGTGGAAATGAAGCTGTTACAGGTTAGCAAGCGCTTGCATCGCCACTACGGCCTGACCACGCAGATTAATGAGAGCCTGTATGACGCCCTGACCGCCGCCTGCCTGCTGCCGGACAGCGGCGCACGCAACGTCGACAGCCTGCTCAATCAGCAGATTCTGCCAGTACTGAGTCAACAACTGCTGACCCACATGGCCGCGAAACAGAAGCCACACAGCCTGACGCTGGGCTGGGATGACGAAGAAGGGATTGTGCTGGCGTTTGATTAACTGGTTTATCTAAAGGGTAGCAATTATGGACAGCGCAAAAGAGATTGCCAGAGATATGCTTGAGGCCATTCATATCGATGGGTCTGGGTTTATCGGTGCTGTGGCGAAAGGTGTTATTTCCTTACCCGTCAGCCTTGCCTATCTTGGCTGTGATTTTATAGATACGGAACACCGCAGAGAGAATCAGAATGATAAATTTCGGTTAGCAGCACTGGTTAAAAAAGTAACTTTTAACAATGAGGTTATTTATAAGGTTATTAAACCATTTATAGATGATTTTGTTTCTCATGTAGACATGCATAAAATTTCACATTTTTCAAGAAATATATCGGGAAGTGTTATAGGTAAAATGATCTTCTCGCAGTTTACGGGGGTTAACCTCGGTAGGGCGATTATATCTCAGGGAGTTGGTGCCTTTTTTTCTGGTTCTGTTGCTGGTGGTGTATTGGGAGTTGGTGCTGAAGCATCAAGATCTATTTATACATCACGGTACTTGCGTGAAAGAAACCCCATAATGTATGAGAAATTAAACAGTATGGGTGATTTTGATCTTTTTTATTATCTTGTTGAGGACATTGTTAGGCCTTATGAGACGGCTTGTGAAATTGCAAAGATAAATCCTGAAGAGTTTAATAATGTCTGCGAATACTTCTTTGGAGGTTTATGAATATAAAAGATTTTATACTTATCATTGTTTCACGGATCGTAGCCAGTATCGGGATGACGCTAGGAGCTGTCAGTATGATTTACTCTTTCTACTGTTTCTTTTTTTCAGCCAATACTTACCGCTTCATTCTAGGTGGGGCAGGTATAGTAGCCTTTCTCATAGGTTATGGACTTTATAAATTCGCCTTGAAATACATTTATGATGAATGGGAACATTATAGAT